>CAIXWQ010000158.1 GCA_903923175.1 uncultured delta proteobacterium
CGCACGCTCGGGCGCACCGGCGTCGCCGTCGAGGCGGTGTCGCTCGGCGGCGAGGGGGCGCTCCGCAGCACGGGCAACGAGCCGGCCGCCGTCGCGGTGATCGAAGAGGCGCTGCGCCTCGGCGTGCGCTACTGCGACACGGCGCCGGCCTACGAGCAGAGCCAGGACTACTACGGCCGCGCGTTCGCGCGAAACCCGGGCGCGCGCGACGGCGTGTTCCTCGCCTCGAAGACGCACCGACGCGATCGCGAAGGCGCGCTCGCGCTGCTCGACGACAGCCTCCGCCGGCTCGGCACCGATCGGCTCGATCTCTGGCAGGTGCACGATCTCCGCGAGCTCGACGAGCTCGACGACCTCTTCGGCAAAGGGGGCGCGATCGAGGCCATCGAGCGCGCGAAGGGCGACGGGCGCGTGCGCTTCGCCGGCCTCACCGGCCATCACCGCCCCGACGTGCTGCTCGAGGCGATGCGCCGGTATCCGTTCGACTGCGTGCTCGTCGCGCTCAACCCCGCCGACCCGGCGCGGCTCCCCTTCGCGACCACGGTCGTGCGCGAGGCGCGCGCGCGCGGCATGGGCGTCATCGCCATGAAGATCCTCGGCCACGGCCGGATCCTCGACGACGGCGCCGCGACCCTCGACGAGCTGATCGCCTACGCCTCCGGCCTCGCCGACACGTCGATCGTCGGGTGCGGCTCGCCCGCCGAAGTGCGCGAGAACCTCGAAGCGGGGCGGCGCGTGCAGCCGATGCTCCCCGAGGCGCGGAGCGCGCTCGAGGCGCGGCTCTCGCGCAAGGCCGCGCGCTACGCGTACTTCAAGGCCGAGCGCTGAAGCAGCGGCTTCGCCCGAGCGCCCGGCCGGCCCGCCGCCACTGCCGCCGCCACCGCCCCGGCCGCCGACGCTCGATCGCGATATCGTCGTCGGCATGCGTGGGCTTCCGGCCCTCTGCCTCGTCGGCTCCCTCGCGGTGGCGTGCGGCAAGGCGGCCCCGAAGCCGACGCCCGCGGCCGATCCGAGGCGCGCGCAGGACGGGTAGACGAGGCCTACGGCACGCGGCGCGAGCACGATAAGGGCTAGCCGCGGCGCGCAGACGTGCCGTCTACCCATGCCATGTCGAACACATTCGCGGCTGGGCAGGCCGAGTGCCTCATCTTCACGCTCAAGGACGGGGTGATGCAGCGCTTGGCGCACGACATCAAGCTCCGGGTCGGCAAGTTCTCGATCGTGGTCGAGGGCGAGCAGGCGGTGCGCGCGAGCTTCGACGCGAGCTCGGTGGCGACCGTCTGCTACCGCAAGGACGGCGCCGACGACCCCTCCGCCTCCGACTCGGACAAGGCGACGATCGACCAGATCGTCCACAAGGAGATCCTCGAGGTCGCCAAGCACCCCGAGATCACCTTCGCTTCGAGCAAGATCACCAAGACCGACGCCGGCTACACGATCGACGGCACCGTGACCATCAAGGGGAAGAGCAAGGCCCTCGTCGTCGCCGTGAAGCGGGAGGGGGCCAAGCTCGTCGGCGAGACCTCGTTCGATCAGCGCGATTTCGACATCAAGCCGTACTCGGCGATGCTCGGGACGCTGCGCATCCAGCCGCACCTCAAGGTCCGCGTCGAAGTCCCGGCGTAGCCGAGGTCACCTGCGCACGCGGGCGCTCGCGCCGGCGTCGCGCGCGTGCTGCCGAACCTGGTCGTGCGCGCCGGCGGCGCGGAGTACGGCGCGCCGAGGCCGCGGGACGTGCCGCGCGTCGGCTGACGCGACTCGCCCCGCCTCGTGCTAAGCCCGCCCCGCGATGACGGTCCTCGCGTTCGCGTTCGGCACCCTGGAGATCCGCGACGCGGGCCCGCATGCGGCGCTCCTGCCGAACGCCTGCCAGTGGGACGCCCGCACCGCCTGCCACCGCGCCCCGGCCATCGCCTACGCCGACGTCGTGCGCGCGCTCCACCTCGCCAAGGTCCCCTACGAAGACCGCGCGCGCGCCTACCTCGAGCTGCCGCACGGCATGCGCCTGCACCGCGAGCCGCGCCCGTACCAGGCCGACGCGCTCGTCGCCTGGCGCGCCCACCGAGGCCGCGGCGTGGTCGTGCTCCCCACCGGCGCCGGCAAGACGCACGTCGCCATGATGGCGATCGACGACAAGCGCCGCAGCGCGCTCGTGATCGCGCCGACGCTCGATCTCGTGCGCCAGTGGTACGACGCGCTGCGCACCACCTTCGGCATGCCGGTCGGGCTCGTGGGCGGCGGCGAGCACGACGTGCGCGCGCTCACCGTCACCACGTACGACTCGGCGTATCTCCACATGGAGCACCTCGGCGCCCGCTTCGGCCTCGTGGTCTTCGACGAGGCGCACCACCTGCCCGGCGCCTCGTACGCCCTCGCCGCGCGCTTCTCGATCGCGCCGTTCCGCCTCGGGCTCACCGCCACGCCGGAGCGCACCGACGGGCGCGAGGCCGACCTCGAGGAGCTCATCGGCCCGATCGTCTTCCGGCGCGACGTCACCGAGCTCGCCGGCGAATTCCTCGCCGACTACGACGTCGAGACCATCGGCGTCGAGCTCACCCCCGACGAGCGCGAGGAGTACGAGGCCGGGCGCGCGCTCTACCGCGGCTTCATCTCGCGCAACGGCATCCGCTTCGATCGCCCCACCGGCTGGGGCGAATTCATCATGCGCTCGGCGCGCAGCGACGACGGCCGCCGCGCCATGAAGGCGTACCTGCGCCAGCGCGAGCTCGCGTTCGGCGCGCAGAGCAAGCTCGAGGCGCTCGGGCAGCTGCTCGAGCTGCACCGCGGCGACCGCGCGATCGTCTTCACGCAGGACAACGCGACGGCCTACCGCATCGCGCGCACGTTCCTCGTGCCGGTCATCACGCACCAGACCAAGGTCCGCGAGCGGAGCGAGATCCTGGAGGGGCTTTCGAAGGGGACCTACGGCGCGATCGTCACCTCGAAGGTGCTCAATGAAGGGGTCGACGTCCCGGACGCCAACGTCGCGGTGGTGGTCTCGGGGAGCGGCTCGGTGCGCGAGCACGTGCAGCGGCTCGGCCGCGTGCTGCGCAAGAAGGGCGACAAGCGCGCGGTGCTCTACGAGCTGGTGACCGAGGCGACGAGCGAGCAGTACACGAGCCAGCGAAGGAGAGAGCACGTTGCTTACCGCTGATCTCGTCAACGCCCGCCGTCGCGACGGCAAGCTCCACGTCACGGCGCTCGCCGGCAAGGCGCGCGCGCGCGCGGTCGAGCTCGCGGGGACCTACCTCGCCATCCTCGCGGCGCACGTCGACGCCACGCGCGACGAGGTCGAGGCGGCGCTGTCGGCCATCCCCACCGGCGCCTCCGAGCGCAAGCTCGGGCTCGGGCTGCGCAAGCTCCTCGACGACGCGTGCACGTGGGAGGCGGAGCCAGAGGTCGACCCGGCCGAGCTGCGCGCCGAGGTCTTCCACCGCGCGGCCGCCGTGCGCCGCGCCCTCGGCGACGACGAGCACTTCGATCGCGCCGTGGTGCTCGAGGAGATCGGCAAGGCGCGCGGCCTCGACCTCGACGCGCTGGAGCGCGCGCTCTTCGCCGATCTGCGCGGGGCGTATCGGCTGCTCGGCGCGCCCGAGACGCCCTCCGAGCACGTCGTCGAGGCGTACGAGGACGGCCAGGCGCAGGCGGTGCTGCTGCGCGCGGTGCGCGTGACCGTGCAGGTCGACTGCGCGACCGCGTCGGAGGCGCGCGCGCTCTTTCGCAAGCTCAAGTTCCTGCGGCTCCTGTACCGCGTGCAGCCGCGCGCGCAGGCGGACGGCGAGGCGCACGGCTACGCGCTCGAGATCGACGGCCCGTTCGCGATGTTCGAGGCGAGTACGAAATACGGCCTCCAGCTCGCGCTGCTGCTCCCCGTGCTGCGCGAGTGCCGCGCGTTCGCGCTCGAGGCCGATCTGCGCTGGGGCAAGGAGCGCGAGGTGCTCCAATTCGAGACGAGCGGCGGCTGGGGCGCGGCGAAGGGCTCGGTCGCCGCCGCTGCCGAGCGGCCCCCCGAGGAGCTCCTCCCCGACGAGGTCGCGCAGCTGCTCGCCCGCTTCCGCGCGCTCGAGTCGCGCTGGCAGGTCGAGATCGCCCACGAGCTGCTCGATCTGCCGGGCGTCGGGCTGTGCGCGCCCGACCTCGTGTTCTTCGAGGCCGAGCCGAAGTCCGACGCGCGCGCGAAGGCGACGGCGAAGGGCAAGGCCAAGGCGAAGCCGCCCGCGCGGCGGATCTTCCTCGAGGTGCTCGGCTACTGGAGCCGCGACGCGGTGTGGAAGCGCGTCGAGCTGGTGCGCGCGGGGCTGCCGTTCCGCGTGCTGTTCGCCGTCGGCGCGCGGCTTCGCGTGAGCGAGGAGGTCCTCGACGACGATCTCCCCGGCGCGCTGTACGTCTACAAGGGGGCGATGAGCGCGCGCGCGGTGCTGGAGCGGCTGGAGGCCCTCGCGGAGTAGCGAGGCGCAGGCGCGGCCGCTCGCCCGTCGCGACGGGAACCCGCGCGACGCCGCGACGCCGCGACGCCGCGACCGCGGACATGATAAGTCGGCGCGCGTGAGCGCCTTCCCGCTGGTCACGATCGCGATGCCGTGCCTCGACGAGGAGCGCTTCATCGAAGCCTGCGTTCGGAGCGTCCTCGCGCAGGACTACCCGGCCGATCGCCTGGAGCTCCTGGTGGCCGACGGCGGCAGCCGCGACGCGACGCGCGCGATCCTCGGGCGCCTGATGGCGGAGGATCCGCGCATCCGGCTGATCGACAACCCGCACCGCATCCAGGCCGCGGGGATGAACGAGATGCTGGCGGCGGCGCGCGGCGACGTCATCGTCCGCATGGACGTGCACTGCGAGTACGCGCCGGACTACGTGCGCAAGTGCGTCGAGGTGCTGGAGCGCACCGGCGCGGACAACGTCGGCGGAGCCCAGCGGGCGCGCGCGGTCACCCTCTTCCAGCGGGCGCTCTGCGCCGCGCTGAACAGCCCGCTCGGCGTCGGCGGCGCGAAGTACCGCTCGGCCGACAACGAAGGGTTCGTCGACACCGTGTTCCTCGGCGCGTTCCGCCGCCGCGTGTTCGAGCAGGTCGGCACCTACGATCCCCGGGCCATCACCAACGAGGACGCCGAGCTCAACCAGCGCATCCTCGACGCCGCCGGCAAGATCTACCTCTCGCCCGAGATCGTCGTGCACTACTCGCCGCGCGAGTCGTTCCGCGCGCTCGCCAAGCAGTACTTCAAGTACGGCCGCGGGCGCGCGCGCACGCTCCTCAAGCACGGCAAGCTCCTCTCGCTGCGGCCGGCGCTCCCGTTCCTGATGGTGAGCGGCGGGGCGGCGCTGCTCGCGACCAGCGCGGTGCAGCCGCTGACGCCCCTCGCGTTCGGAGGCTACGCGCTCGCCGCGGCGGCCGAGGCGGTGCGCGTGGGGCGCGAGGCGGGGCTCGCGGCGATCCCGATCGTGTGGGCGATCTTCCCGGTGCTGCACGTGTCGCACGGCGTCGGCTTCGCCGCCGGCCTCCTCCGCTACGGCCTCGGGCCGGCCGACTGGCCGACCGAGCCGACGCGACTCGAACCGCGCCCCGCGTGAGACGCGTGGGCCGCGCGAGCCGCGCGAGCCGGAGTGATTCGAGCCGCGGAGCGATCGCGCACAAGCCCGCGGCCGCCGCCCAGGCGACGCCCCCTCGGGCGCGGTGATACGCTCCGGCGAAGCGATGCCCGACAGCGCGGTGGTATTCAAGTTCGAGGAGCTCGGAGACGATCTCGCGCGCGCCCCGCTCGCCGCGCAGCGCCTCTTCCGCTGGACCGGGATGCACCTCAAGGCGCGCGGCTGGGCGGCGATCCGGCCCGAGCTGCGGCGCGCGGTCGCCGTCGAGGGGAGCAAGGAGATCATCTCGACCTCGCTGGCGCAGGCGATCTTCCGCGAGCTGCCGATGCGCGAGGTGGAGATGCACCCGCCCTACGCGGAGTACGAGATCGAGCCGCGCCCCGAGCTCGCGCAGGCGCTCAACCTGAGCCAGCCGCTCACCCGCGAGCAGTGGCACGCGTTCCCCGGCATCGCGCGCTTCGCCCTGAACGCCCTCTCGAACAACGCGCGCCTGCTGTGGCGCGCGATCGGCGAGATCCGGCCCATGGCCCGCGGCCCGATCTCGATCGGCCGCAACCCCTTCCGCGGGCTGGTGGCGAGCTGCGAGCTCGCGCTCGACAAGACGCTCCCGTCGTACGAGCCGATCCTGCGCCTGCTGGTCGGCAACAAGATGTTCGACGGCAAGGGGTTCGTCCTGGCGCGCGCGGCCGGCCTGCGCGCCGCGCGGCGCACGCAGGAGACGCTCGACATGCAATCGGAGACGGCGCTCGGCCCGATCGAGCTCGACTGGCTGGTCGAGCCCTCGCGCGGCGCGGTGCTCTGGCAGGCGCACGCGAGCAGCTGGGGCGGCGACTTCTACCCCGCGGCGTCGCTGATCGCGGTCACCGTCGCGGCGACGGCGCTGCTCGACATGATGTACGAAGTGCAGCGCAGCGCCTCGCTCCGCGCCGCGCACATCGCCGAGGACGCCTGGCGCGTCGGGCGCGACGACGACGAGGACGACGGCGAGTCGACGCAGATGTTCAACAGCGCGATGTTCGCGCCCCTGAGCAGCCGCAAGGGCTGAAGCGCCGCGTCGATGCGCCCGGTCGTCGGCTCGATCCTCCACCTGCGCCGCCTGCTCGTGTCCAACGTGTGGCTGCTCGACGGCGGCCCGGGCGACCGCTGGCTCGTCGACTGCGGACACTGGGCCGAGCGCGCGACGCTCGCCCTCGAGCTGCGGGCCGCAGGGCTCGGGCCGCGCGATCTCACGGGCGTGCTGCTGACGCACCGGCACTCGGATCACGCGGGGAACGCGCGCTGGCTGCAGTCGCAAGGGGTGAAGATCCACGCGCACCGGGCCGACGCGGAGGTGCTCGACGGCACGCGCCCGCGCGGGCTGCTCGAGCGCGGCGAAGGGTCGCGCCTGGCCGGGTTCCTCGCGCGCTTCGAGAACCGCTGGCCGGTGCGCCTCACGGTGGATCGCGCGCTCGACGACGGCGACGCGATCGCGGGGCTGGAGGTGCACTGGGTCCCGGGGCACACCGAGGGCTCGGTGTTCTACCGGCACGCGACCACGCGCGCGTTGCTGTCGGGCGACACGCTGCTCGCCGCCGTGCCGCCGCTCACCATCGAGCAGCGGCTCGCGCTCCCCTACCCCACGTTCTGCGTCGATCTCGCGCAGGCGCTCGCCTCGCTGCGGGCGTTCCACCGGAGCGGCTTCGACTACGCGCACCTGCTCGCCGGCCACGGCCGCCCGGTGCTCGGCGACGCCCGCGCGCGCGCCGAGGCGCTGCTCGCGGCGGAGGGGCTCGGCTGAGAGACTGTGAATACCGTCTCTCCGGTGGGGTGGGGCCCCGGCGGATTCACGGAGTCGGGGCGGGGCGGTGCAGACCGCCCCGGTGGGCAGTGAAGAGCGCGGGATCTTTCCCGCGCTCTGAGCAGAGCGCGCGCGGCGCGGACACGGTGGGTGCCCGCGCTGCTCACGGATCGCGAGGCCCCGAGCTCAGACGTCCTGCAGCGTGAGGCCGCCGACGTAGTCGATCTTGCCGACGTCCACGCCGTTGTGGCGGAGGATCGCGTAGGCGGTCGTGAGGTGGAAATAGAAGTTCGGCAGCGCCATCTCGACGAGATAGTCGGCGCCGTGCAGCCCCTTGCCCGGCATGAACGAGAGCGGGACCATCCGCTTCTCGGCGCCGTCGAAGTCCTTGGCGGTGAGCGTGCCGAGGAACGCGATCGTCGAGTGGATGCGGGCGCGCAGCTCGTCGATCGTGGTCTCGGTGTCGGGGTTCTTCGGCGGCTCTTTGCCGGTGAGGCGCGCGCCGGCGAACTTCGCCGCGTCACATGCGGCCTGGATCTGGCGGGTGAGCGGGTACATGTCCGGCGCGAGGCGCGCGGCGAGCAGGTTCGCGGGCTCGAACTTCTTGGCGGTGGCGTGCGCGACCCCCTTGTCGAGCCACGTCTCAAGCTGGCGGAGCATCTTGGTGAACTGCGGGACGCTGACTTCGTAGAGCGACATGCGTGAGCCTCTGCCCGTGTGGGGCGCTGCTGGGTGCCGAACGTTCGACGCGCCGCGACGCGACGAGGCGCGACGGGCTGGGTGTCGATGCCGCCGGCGCGGTCGAGGTCACGCGCCAGCGCGAAACGGGCTCCCCGCGCGGGCGGGCGGCGGCTACGCGGGCTCGACCAGGCTGCAGGCCGTCAGCGCCCCTTCGATCTGCTTGCCCTCGACGGTCACGTAGAGCTGCCCGTCGGTCCGCACGAGCTCGAGCGTCGTGTTGCGATCGATCTTCGGCTCGAGCGCGTCGAGGAACGCGGGCTCGAGGCGGAACACCTCGATGGCGTCGACCTTGTGGATGGCCCGGCTGCTCGCCTCGCGGCGCAGCATGCCGAGCTCCACGTGCGTGAAGAGCGCGACGCGCCGCGCGGCCTTCGAGGCCTTGTGCAGCCGCTCGGCCGAGGGGGCGCCGATGTCGATCCAGGCGAGCAGGAGGCCGGTCGGATCGTGGATGGCGATCGGCGGCTCGTCGGTGGAGGAGAGCCCCCCTTTGCTGAAGGCGATCCCGTCTTCGTACGAGAGGCAGTACGCCAGCATGCGCGTCAGCATCCAGCGCATGGTCTCCGACGGGTGCATGGCGAGCCGCAGATCGAGCGCCTCGTAGACCCCGCGATCGACGTCCGAGAGCGTGATCTTGAGCCGGTAGGTCGTCGCGCTGAGAGCCATCGCGCGCTCGATGCAGCGGGGCGCGCCGGGTGGGAAGCGCCGAGACGCGCTAGCCGCGCCCCTCGCTCTCCACGCCGCGCCCGGCGGCGCGCTCCTCCCAGTCGATCCACTCGGTGCGATGCCCCTCGAGGAACGCCTTCACGGCGACGCCGATGGTCGGGAAGAAGAGCTCGTGGCCGATGCGCCGCGCGAGCCCGTAGCGCCGGAGACGGTCCTTCACCGGCCCCTTCATCTCGGCGAACGCGAGCTCGGCGCCGCGCGCCGCGAGCTCCTCGTCGAGCTCGCGGATCATCTCGGCCGCGGTGGTGTCGACGTCGGTGATCGGCTCGGCGGCCACGACGACCCAGACGACCGGCGTCCGCGCGTCGTCGACCTCCGCGATGATGCGCGCGCGGAACGCGTCGGCGTTGGCGAAGAAGAGCGGCGCGTCCCAGCGGAAGAGCAGCAGCCCCGGCACCTGCCGCGCCTCGGGGTGGCGCAGCACGTCGTGATACCCCTTCAGCCCCTGCGCGCGGCCGAGGATCGCGTCGTGCGGGCGCCACGCGCGCCGGATGAAGTCGAGCAGCGAGAGCGAGACCGCGAGCGCGATCCCCGGGATGACGCCGAGGACGGCGACGCCGGCGAAAGCGGCGAGCGACAGCGTGAAGTCGGAGCGCCGCACGCGGTAGAAGACGCGCACCGAGCCGAAGTCGAAGATGTGCAGCGCGGCCGCGACGACGACCGCGCCGAGCGCGGCGGCGGGGAGGTCGGCGAGGAGCCACGGCGCGGCGACGAGGAGCAGCAGGATGGCGAGCGCGCCGACGACGCCGGTCACCTGCGTGCGCGCCCCCGCCGACTCGGCGACCGGCGTGCGCGAGGCGCTGCTCGAGATCGGGAAGCCCCGGAAGAGCCCGCTCGCGAGGGTCGCGACGCCGAGCCCGATGAGCTCGCGGTTCGGATCGACGCGGTAGCCGTTGCGCGCGGCGTAGGTGCGCGACAGGACGCTGGCGTCGGCGAACGACACGAGCGCGATGCCGATCGAGGCCGGCACGAGCGCGCCGACCTCGGCGAGGCGCAGCTGCGGGATGGCCGGCATCGGCAGGCCGCGCGGCACGGCGCCGACGACGTCGACGCGCCCGGCGAGGTGGAAGGCCCAGACGGCGAGGGTCGCGAGCACGACCGCGACGAGCACGCCGGGGACCTTCGGCGCGCGCGCGCGCAGCGCGAGGATCAAGGCGAGGCAGCCTGCGCCGATGGCGAGCGGCAGCAGCCGCGTGCGCCCCTCGAGCACGCCGGCGGACAGGGCGCGCAGCGCGCCGAGGACGCCCGTCGAGCGCACCGGGAAGCCGAAGATCTTCGGCAGCTGCGAGACGAGCACGGTGAGCCCGATGCCGTTCATGTAGCCGACGCGCACCGGCTTCGAGAGCAGATCGGTGAGGAAGCCGAGCTTGGCGACGCCGGCGGCGATGCAGAGCAGGCCGGTCACGATCGCCAGCACCGACGCGAGCGCGATGGCGCGCTCGGGGCTGCCGGCCGAGGCGCCGACCACCACCGCCGCGACCAGCGCGGCGAGGCCGGAGTCGGGCCCCATGACCATGATGCGCGAGGGGCCGACGATGGCGTACGCGAGCAGCGGGACGATCGTCGCGTAGAGCCCGGTGATCGCGGGGAGCCCGGCCGCCTCCGCGTAGCCCATGCCCGCGGGGACGAGGATCGCGGTGAGCACCAGCCCGGCGACGACGTCGCGCCCGAGCCAGGCGCGGCGGTAGTGGCGCAGCACCCAGAGCCCCGGGAGCCAGCTCGACGGTCCGACCGTCGGCGCCTCGGGGATGCCGATCCCGGCCGCCGACGCCTCGGCGCGTCGCAGGCTCGACGGCATCGAAAGCCGAGGAGGCTCGGAGGGCGCCAACGGACGCGCGGACTGCACGAGTGGGTCCTAGCGACGGCCGTGCCGGGCCCGGAGCGGATCGCGCCGGTGCCGATTTCGTGCCGATTTCGTGACGCGCGCCGGTGAGTGCCCCGCGAGCTTTGCGCGCCGTGAGCCCTTCGCGCGCCGATCGCACGGCGCCTGGCGTCACGCAGCGTCAGGCGAGCGCGACCCGCGTCACGCGCGTGACGGCGCTCCCACCGCGGCCAGGCTACTTCAGCGCCGCGAAGTCGAACCCGACGCCGATCGAGGCGCCGACGTGCCAGCTCGCGACGACGCGCGGCTCGACCTCTCCGACGACGCCGCTCACGTACCGCGCCTCGCCGCAGAGCGCGAACATCGATGCGGTGCTGCACAGCAGCGCGTTCACGAAGGTGACCGGCTTGCTCGCGAGCGAGGCCTGCGTCGCCTCCAGCTCGAGGTGCACGTCGTCGTGGTGGAAGGCGACGTAGGCGCCGAGGGCCGGCTTGAGCGCGAACGCGCGCGACGCGTCGCCCGGGGCGTAGAGGCCGTAGAGCGTGAGCGCGTTGCGCACGCCGACCTCGAGCAACCCCAGGCCGTGCGTGCGCTGCCAGGCGAGCTCGATCACGGGCAGATCGACGCGCGCGTCGCGGGCGCGCGCGTTCGACTTGTCGTCGGTGCCGTACGCGCCGACCGAGTGCAGATGCGTGCCCGCCCGGGCGACGAGGCCGCTGTTGCCCCCGAGATCGAGCCGCTTGCCGACGGTCAGGTCGAACACGGCCCGCCAGTCGCTCCAGGTGCCGCCGCCGCCGGCGACGTCGATCGTGGAGCGGCCGGAGAGCTTGTCGTTCTTGCCCGAGTACAGGTCGGCGCGCATGCCGAACAGCACGCCCCAGGCGCTCGGCGCGTGAACGCCGGGCGGCGCGCCGGGGTCGCTCACCGAGGTCGTGCTGGAGCGCCAGCCGGCGATCATGTCGCCGTGGACCTGCGGGCGATCGCCCTCGGGGAGCTCGTCGTAGGGGTGTCGATCCCCGAACGACGCCCGCGCGCGAGGCGCGCCCAGCAGCACGGCGAGGGCGAGGAGCGCGAGCCCGAGCGCTGAAGGCGAGCGGAGCGAGCGGGCCGAGCTCCGCGCGCGTGAGAGGAGCGAGCGGATGGGACCGAGGCGAGCCACGCGGTGACAACGCGCGGGGCGCGCAGGGCTTACACGCGGTCGAACGGCGCGCAGGCGGAGCGCGACGCTCGACCCGAGCCGCGCTGCCGTCCGGTCGACCATGGGTGCGACACGCGCATCCACGTACCTCTCGGCGCAGGCGCGCCGACGCTGCGCACCGCGAGCGAGCCGCGCGGGGGTGGGCGGTTCGCACCGCGTTTGCAGTCTCGTCCTCCGCTGCTTCGCGCCGCCAGGGGACGCACGAGCGCGCGAGAGCGCGCGGCCGCGCGGGAGAGGGCGGGAGAGCGCGAGCGAGGAGATCTTCATGGCGTGGCAACCAGGCTCGTTGATCTGCGATCGATTCTGTCTGCTGCACCGGCTCGGACGGGGGGCGCTCGGCGAGCTCTGGTGCGCCGCCGATCGCGTCCCCGACCGCCGCGTCGCGCTGCGCCAGCTGAACGGCCCGGCCGCCAGAGACGCCGCGGCGCGGGCCCGCGCGACCCGAGCCTCGC
>CAIXWQ010000159.1 GCA_903923175.1 uncultured delta proteobacterium
CGCTCCCCGTGCTCGCCGGGGTGGCCGCGCTCGCGGCGCTGGTGCTCGCCCCCTCGGGCGCCCGCGGCTCGGCGCGCGACGGCGACGATCCTGACGCGGCGCTCGCCGCGGAGTGAGCGGCGTGAGCGGCGTGAGCGGCGCGCGCGAACGCGGAACTCCAGCGGGCGCGCGCTGTCGCTATCCTCGTGCCCATGGACCGCCGCACCTTCTCGCGCTGCCTTTCCGGGATCTCCGCGCTCGCCGCGCTGGCCCTCGCGTCGCCCCTCGCGGGCTGCGACGGCGAGGCGAAGAAGCAGGCCGAGCTCGCCAAGGCCGATCTCTCCGAGGCCGAGGGGATCGTGAAGGCGAAGCACGTCGCGCCGCTCGCCGCGGGGCTCCCCAAGGCCGCCGACGCCATCGCCAACGCGAAGGATCGCGCCGCCGCCTTCGTCGCGCTGCGCGACAAGACCGACGGGCTGCGCTCGTCCAAGCGCTCGTTCTACGCGTTCACGGACGCGAAGGGCGCGATCACCTGGGTCGAGGATCCCGACTGGCAGGTGGTCGAGCGCAAGCTCAAGGGGGGCTTCCCCGCCGTCGCCGAGGTGCTCGACGGCGCCAAGCCCTACGCCGAGGGGGCCGGCCGCTTCGGCGACGAAGGGCCCGAGGCGCTCTGGTTCGTCGCGGCCGCGCCGCTGAAGTCGACCGTCGACGGCGCCGCCAAGATCGACGGCGCGCTGGTGGCCGCGTGGGACGCGCACGAGGTCGCGGGTGATCTGCAGCGGCAGCTCGCCACCGCAGCCAAGATGCAGATCGCGGCGCCCAAGAAGCGCGTGAAGGACTCCGATCGCCTGCAGCTCGCGCTCGACACGCCGCAGATTTGGGTCGCCGTCTACGCGCCCGACGGCGCGGTGTTCCTGCCGTGGGGCGCGCCGCAGCCGCTCGAGGACGCGCTGAAAGGGGCGGGCCTCGGCGGCAAGGACGCCGCCGGCTGGACCGGCATCGTCAAGGTCACCAACGCCTCGTGGGGCGTCGCGAGCAAGCGCGTGGACGCGCTGCTCCCCGGCTACGGGCTCGCGGTCATCCGGAACAAGTAGCGAGCCCTCGCGCCCGACGTCGGCGCCGAGCTGCAACCGCGGCGCGAGGCCGTCACGCCCCGCGGATGTGGTCGCGCACCTTCGGGTAGATCTCCTCGCGCCAGCGTCGGCCGCTGAAGATACCGACGTGTCCGACGCCGGCCGCGACGAAGTGGTGGCGTCGCTCGGCGGGGATGGCGCTGCAGAGCGCGTGCGCCGCCTCGGTCTGGCCGAGCCCCGTGATGTCGTCGAGCTCGCCCTCGACCGTGAGCAGCGCCGAGGCGACGATGTCCTGGGGCGCGACGCGCATCGTGCGCCCCTCGAAGCGCACGTCCCAGCACCCCTTCGGCAGCGCGTGGTCCTGGAACACGGTCTTCACCGTCTCGAGGTAGTACTCCGCGGGCATGTCGAGCACGGCGTTGTACTCGTCGTAGAAGCGACGGTGCGCCTCGGCGTCGTCGTGATCGCCGCGCACCAGGTCCTGGAAGAAGTCCCAGTGCGAGTCGACGTGGCGGTTCGGGTTCATCGCCACGAACCCCATGTGCTGCAGGAACCCCGGGTACACCGGCCGTCCCGCGCCCGGGTGGTTCGAGGGGACGGCGTGGATCAGGTTGTCGCGGAACCAGCCGTAGCTGCGCGTGGTCGCGAGGTCGTTGACCTTCGTCGGGCTCTCGCGCGTGTCGATGGGCCCGCCCATCAGCGTCATCGAGCGCGGCACGCACGGATCGTTCAGCGTCGACATCAGCGACACCGCGGCGATGACCGGCACGGTCGGCTGGCAGACCGCCATGACGTGCACGCCGGGGCCGAGCACCCGCAGGAACTCGATCACGTAGGCGACGTAGTCGTCGAGGTGGAAGGGCCCCGCCGCGACCGGCACCAGCCGCGCGTCGACCCAGTCGGTCACCCAGACGTCGTGATCGGGGAGCAGCGCGCGCACGGTGTCGCGCAGCAGCGTCGCGTGGTTGCCCGACAGCGGCGTGACGAGCAGCACCGGCGGATCGGCGGGGCGCCCGGCGAGCGCGCGCGGGAAGAGGCGCTCGAACTTGATGAGCTTGCAGAACGGCTTGCTCGCCTCGATGCGCTCGACGACGGTCACCTCGTGGCCGTCGATGGTCGTCGACGGGAGCCCCCACGCCGGCTTGTCGTACTCCTTGCCGAGTCGGTGCAGCAGCTCGAAGCCCGCGGACGTGCGGACCGCCAGCGGCAGGTGCGAGAACGGGCTGTAGGGGTTGGAGTACAGCCGCGACATCGCGGCCGCCCACTCCGACACTGGACCGAGGAGCGCGCGCTGCGCTTCCTGCAATTCGTAGAGCATGGATCGACCTCGCCGTTCGGACGCCCCAAAGCCCCCGCGTCGACATCGAGCTTAGGTACTATTTGCTGCAGTGCAACATAATCCTGCGCGAGCGCCTGGTTTGCAGCAGATCGAGCGTGTTGCGGTGCACGGTCGCAGGCTCGGGGCGCGCCACCGCCCCGCGCGACCGCCCTCGCCGGCGCTCAGCCGGGGAACCGCGGCGCGGGCTTCTTCCAGTCCTTCGGCGGATCGTTGTCGCGCGGCTTGCCCGGCTTGCCGTGCCCCGGCCCCTTGATCTTCTCGACGCGCGCCTTGAAGTCGAAGACCGCGGTGTGAGGCGCGTGGTGGCACTGCGTGCAGATCGACTCGGAGACCTTCTCCTTGTCGAGGAGCGGCGAGGAGTACGGGTCCTCGATGTGCTGCGAGCCCGGCCCGTGACAGTTCTCGCACTGCACGGACTCGAGGCCGACGACGTCGGTCACCGTCGAGCCGCCGGGCTTCTCGTAGCCCGTGACGTGGCAGCCGACGCAGTCGAGGTTGAAGTTCTTGTTGGCCTTCGCGAGCGTCTCGTAGGCCTTCGCGTGCGGGACGGTCTTCCAGTGCTCGTAGGCCGCCTGGTGACACGTCTTGCAGACGTCGACGCCGACGTAATACGGCGCGCCCTTCTCGGGCGGCGGCGCCTTCTTGCTCGCGAACTTGGTCTTGTTGAACTCGTTCACGCGCTTGTAGTACGCGGCCATCGACTCGGCGACGTAGCGGTCCTTGCCGAGGTCGTCGCGCACGTCGAAGAGCTGGTAGCGAAGGAAGCTGCCGCTCGGCATCGGCGGCGGCTCCTGGGCCTTCGCGAGCTTGGTGCGCATCTCCGCGAGCCGCGTCTTCTGCGCCGCGACGTCCTTCTTGTCGAAGGCGGGGTCGCTCTCCCAGCTCTGGATGTGCCGATCGAGGTCATCGATCTGCGTCGTGAGGTCCGTGACCTCCTGCGCGCGCGAGAGGCCGCTCCCGTCGGCGAAGCGCCCGTCACCCCGCGCGAAGAAGTCGACCGCCGACACGCGCGTCAGGTGGTTCGAGGGCTGCACGACGAGCACCGGGCCGATGAACAGCGGCGCCTTCGGATCGTCGTTCGTGTCGCCGGCGATGGCCTCGGAGCCGATCGCGAGCACGTCGAGATCGGGCGCCGCCTCGGCCGCGCGGATGGCGTCGCCGCGCGCCATGGCGGCGAGACCGACCACGATGCGCGCCCCATCGGCCCGCGCCGCCTTCGCCTCGCGTGCGAGGGCCGCGCTCGCGTCGCCGATCGTCACGCCGTCGGGCGCGCCCTTGGCGTTCTTCGGGATCGACACGCCGACGAACGCGACCTTCACGCCGCCGATCTCGCGCGTGGCGCGCGCCACCGCGCCGGCCGTCGAGGGGCCCGCCACGTTCGACGCGAGCAGCGCGCCGCCCGTCGCGTCGCGCAGCTTCGCGAGCTCGGGCGCGCCGGCCGACCAGTCGTTGAGCCCCGGCGCGAAGGCCGCGAGCCCGAGCCCCTTGAGCCCGCCCGCGAGCGCCTCGGCCTTCCAGGTGTCCTGCTCGGTGCGCTCGGGCGCGAGCTTCTCCTCCATGAAGAAGAGCGGGCCGGCGCTCGCGAGCAGCGCGTTCGGCGCCTTGCCCTTCTCGGCCGCCACCAGCGCGCCGAAGTGATCGAGCCCGCCGAGCATGTCCTTCTGACAGCCGCACGGCTCGACCGCGCCCGCGAGGTCGGAGACGAAGTAGACGCGCAGCGTGGGTTGCCCCGCCTCGCCCGTCGGCCCCCCCGCGTCGCTCTTGCCGCTGCGGTGGCAGCCGTCGCACGCGGCCACCAGCGCGCCCGTGAGCGTCGCGAAGGCCAGAAAACCCGCCCAGAGCCGCTTCGACGTCTTCGCCATGATGGACGGGGCGATCCATAGCAGGACCCCGCGCGCCCCGCCCCCTGCGCCGACACGGAGGCGCGCGCGGTCTCGGCCGTGCGCCATCGGCCCGGCTCGGCGCGCGTGGTAGACGATCGCGGTGCTGGCTCCCCCCTGCGTGCTGCTCGCGGAGGCCGCGCGGCTCGACGTCGGCCGCGGCGTCGCGCTCGTCGACTTCGAGGCGAGCCTCGCGCCCGGCCCCGGTCCGTGCAGCGTCGACGCGCGGGCGGCGCTCCTGGCGCGCGAGGAGGGGCGGGCCTCGCCGGAGGTCGTCGCGTTCGTGATCGAGATCGACGGCCGCCGCTTGCGGCTCGGCGGCCCACGCGGCGCGGTCGCGCTCGATCTTCCGACCGGGCAGCGTGCGCGCGCGCGGCTGCGGGTGCGCGCGGTGCTGCGCGGCGAGCGCTTCATCGCGGTGCCCCTGTCGCTCGAGCCGCCGCTCGATGGGCTCGATCCGCTCGGCGTCCCCTTTCGCGCCCGCGCCACCACGCCGTGGTCGCGCTTCGCCACCGCGGCGACCGTGCGCTGGGTCGATCGCGGCGTCCCCGCCGTGGTGTCGGTCGACCCCGCGCGGGATCACGAGCCGCTCCTGCTCGACGTGCGCGTCCGGCCGGGCGGGGTCGCGACCCTCGTCGTCGACGCCGGCGCGCAGATCGACGGCCCGGAGGACCCCGCCGCGCGGCTCGCCGAGCTCGCCCGCGGCGGCGTCACGGCGCTCACCGCGATCGCGACCGACGTGCCGCTCGCCATCGCCACCGCGCCCGATGCCG
>CAIXWQ010000160.1 GCA_903923175.1 uncultured delta proteobacterium
CACCCCGGTAAGCCGTTCGGTCGCGGCCGCGGCGGTCCGTCACCTCGCCACGCCAGAACGGTGCGTCGCCCACTTCGACCTCGGTGCCCTCTGCGCCGACGCGGCGCTCGAAGCAAACGTGCGCGTGCAGCTTCCGGACGACGCGCTTAGCGCGCGGCGCGCGCCGTTCCAGCTGGTTCGAGCCCTGACTGCCCTCGCATCCGAGGGGGGTACGTACGGCTTCGAGTTCGCGGATCTACTGGCCATCGCGAAGCCGCCGGCCTGCGTGACCGGCTTCGGCTTCGGCCGCGCGACGGGCGAGCTCGCTGGGCGACGCGCCACGGACCAGGCGCTCGACGCGCTGGGCTGGTCGGCCGATCGCCTTCGCGGCGCCACGGCTCTCGTGGTTTCCATCTGGGCCGGCCCACACCTGAGCCTTCAGGAGACCGGGCGGCTCGTCGAGGCTATCGACGGGCTCGTCTCCGACGAGGCCCATGCCATCTGCCAGCGCTTCATCGATCCCGCGGAGAGCGGGGTCCGCGTCGCCATCCTAGTGTTCGAGCACGTCGCCACGGTTCGTGAAGCCGCCCAGCCTCTCGCGGCGCGCTGACTCGCCGCGTCGTTCTGGACGGTACGTTCGTTCCATCCTGCCCGGCACCGCCGTACCCTCGCGTCATGCCGACGCCGCTCCCCGCCCGCGCCGCCCGCGCCCGCGTCGTCACCCGCCTGCGCGACGCGCTGCTGACCGGCCACGCCTGGACATACGCCGAGCTCGCCCGCGACGCGGCCTGCACCGAGCGCACCGTGCGCAACCTCCTCGACGTCGCCCCCGAGGCGCTCGGCTTCGCGGTATCGCGCACAAAGGGCGCCGACCGCACCATCCGCGTCCGCGTGGCCGACGCCGGTCACCGCGAGACGATCGACGCGCTCGCCAGCGAGCTCGCGCGCGACATGCTCCGCCGCATCTTCCCCGTCGCCGGCACCAGCCTCGACAAGCGGGCACGCGCCCGTCACGCACGGGAGGCCCAGATTGTCGTCGCCGTTCGCGGCGCGCGGGCGTACGACGAGCGGCACCTGCAGGCGCTCCGCACCTGGCTCGTCGCCGCGTCCGAGCGTCCCCGAATCCCCCTGCGTTTCCAGTACGACGGCAGCGAGCTCGGCGAACGGCTCGTCTGGCCGCTGGGCGTTGTCGTGCGTGATCTTGCACGCGTCTACCTCGCCGGCGTCCCCGACGACACCGAGGACGCGCGCGACGTCCGCACCTACGCGCTCGAGAAGCTCGTCTTCCCCGCGCGCGGGCTCGGCATCGCGCGCCTATCAGGCGACGACGCCGACACCCCGCCGAGCGGCATCGAGAAGGCCGTCGTGGAGCAGGCGATCGATCTGCCGTTTAGCGTCTACCCGGCGGACCACGGCGACGGCGTACACGTGAAGGTCAGCTTCGACGCGCGGCAGGCGCCGCACCTCCGCGGTCGGCAGTGGCACCGGCACCAGCGCGCGAAAGACCTCGCCGACGGCGGGCTCGAGCTGTCGTTCGGCCCCGCGGATCTCGGCGAGTCGCTCGCGTGGGTTCGGCAGTGGGGGCGGTCGGTGACCGTGCTCGGGGACGAGGCGTTCGTCGCGGCGGTACGCAAAGATGGTGGGCCGATCGTGCCGAGGCGCTGATCGGCAGGCCGCGACGGCTCGTTCGTTCCACCGTCCGCACGCTCCGTTCAGTGCTCACCCTCGACGGCGGCGGCCCCCGATCGTCGGTGCCAGTCCAGCACGAACGCCCGGTCGTCCCCCGGCTCCGCCATCGTGAGCTCACCGGTGAGCAGCCCGGCCGGGATGTTCGCGTAGCCGCCAGCCTCGGCCTCCTCGACCCAGATCACGGCAGTGCGACGCCGACGCGCCAGCCGCCGTAGCACAAGGCCCAGCGCCTCTCCGCTCCGCGTACCCGTCCAGCTCGCGTTCGCGCCGAGGATGACGACGAGCCGGCGCCAACCGGAGATCCTCGATTCGCGCCCCTCCTGGCGATGCAGCCGACGATCGAGCGCGCCCAGGCTCGTCGAGACTGTGTCGACGAAGAGCCACTGCTGCGAGATGCTCTGTGCGTTGGCAATGACTCGCTCCAAGCCCGCGGCGTCGACGTGGCCGCGACGGAGCAGGTGAGGCGAGACGCCCGCCGTCGCGGCGAGGAGCTCCACGCCTAGCAGCGATGGCGCCCACCCCGGGCAGACGAGCACCACGCGGCACGGCTCCGCCGACTGGATGTCGGCCATCTCGCTGGCAAATCTGATCGCGGCCCAGAACACCGCGCGCCGGGGGCCGGTGAGTCGCAGGACGTCGCCCGGCCAGAGCCCGCCCGAATGCGCGTCGATGGTCGGGTCGCCCGTCTGCTTCCCGACCCCGAGGGAGTCTGCGTAGGCGCGCAGGCCAACCTGCAGCAATCGGAGCGTCTCGGAGACGAGGTCGTAGGCCTGGATCAGCCCCGAATCGGCAGCGGGCTTCGCGTCGTTCACGTCTCCTCCTGCGGTCGGTACTTCCGTGGCTCCACGCCGAACGTCCACGCCACCGCGGCGCGCGCGCTGCGCAGGTGGGGCGGGACGCGAATCCAGTGCTCCTTCGCGACGCCCGCAACGTCGAGCACGCGATCGACGACCCGCACCGCGACGAGCGGCTCTTCGCCGGACTGCTCAAGCCGGTAGAGCTCGCCCGCTTCATCGCGCGCTAGCGACGGCGCGCCGACGTCGAGGAGGTAGCGTCCGAGCCCGTAGCGCTCGATGAGCGCGCGACGCGCGGCGGGGCCGTTCGCGAGCTGCACGTCGCCAAGGAGTAGCGACTCGGGCGCCTCGATCGCCCGACGACCGACCTCAACGCCGTGCCAGCACCAGAGCTCCGTGCCGTCGATCCAGCGCACCGCGGGGCCGTCGGAGGCGTGGAATCGCCCGCGGGCGTCGAGCTGCCGCACGCCCGGATGGAGCGACACGATCGCGCGCCGCGCGCCGAGGCAGAGCCACTCGCAGGCGTCTAGGACGTCGACGAACGGGCGCAGCTCCTGGCCGCGCAGATCGCGCGCGACGAGATCGGCGAGGGCAGCGTCGGTCGGCACCGAGCTCGCGCCGTCCACCTCGCGATTCTCCAGGTGAATCGACCCCTCGGCCGCGAAGTGCTCGGCGTCGTCGCGCGTACCTGATCGCAGCTTCTGGAGGACGGGCGCTGCGTACGGCTGCACCAGCAGCTCCTTGGCGACCGTGGCAACGAGCCCTCGGTCATCGAAGACGAGCGGCTCGAGCCACAGGGAATCGGCCAGATCGAGACGCGCGGCCTCGTCGGGATCGCGCCGGTCCCAGCGATATCGCGCTACAGCGCCCAGCACGGTCGGCGACGGCGTGATCTCGATGAGCCGGGGCGGTGGCATCGAGCACTCTTCGTAGAGCGCGTTGATGGCTGCGCGCACGCTGCCGTCGTCTGCGGGCCGCCGCGGGCGAGCCTCCCAACGAGCGCACGCGGCGCGCACCTCCGCCGCGGTCGGGCGCGGGCGCTCAGTCTCCAACGGGTACCGACCCCGGCGATCGCCGCGGCTCGTCGGAAGGGACGTACGCGCGCTGCAGGTGAACGTAGTAGGCGCCCGTCGCGAGACGCACCGCGGCGTGTTCCTCGTGCTCGAGCTTGGTCGATCGGGTCACGACCAACAGCCGCGCGGGCGTGCCGGCGCGCTCCCACAGCGTCGCGTCGGCCTCCGCGATGGCGTGGGCGTGGCCGGAGAGCTCGCCGTGCGCGAGCACCCAGCGGGCCCCCTCGGGCTCAAGCGGGCTCCAGCCGTCGGGGGAGACCTCGCCTGCGGGGACGAGGAGTACGTCGCCTTGTCGGATCATCATGGGCACCTCCAAGAAGGAGGATGCGCACGACGGCGACCGGACCTTCCCGAGCATGGAACGTTCGTTCCGACGCTCGCAGGTTGCCGAGAGACGGCCCACGCTCACACCGTCGCGGGTGAGCGGCGCTACACGTCGAAAGCGTCTACGAGCTTCGGCTCGCCTGCTCTTCGCGCCGCCACGCAGTGTACGACGCCCGGGCTTGGCCGACCGCCGCACGCGCCGCGTCGGCCGGAATCGGTTCGCCCATGTTCCGCGCAATCGCAATTGCGATGCTCCCGACAATCCACGTCTGCAGACCGGCCGTGGTCGCGCCCAACGCACAGATTCCCGCAACGCCGAACGGGCCAGCAAACCAACCCATGAAGCGCGCGGCCTCGACGAAGACCGCGCGACCGATCATGTTCGCCGTGGCGGCGAGCCCAAGCGACTCGGTCACGGTCGCCACCGAGATAGGGACACCGCAATCGGAAGCGATCGCCGCGATCATGGCTGCGTTCTCTGCCGCGATGGCAAGGGAGGCGGCTGGCACGGGCAGAGCGCCCGTAACCGTCGCCGCGACGGTGAAGCGGACGACGGTCGAGTGGGCGGCGGCGATTTGAGTGGGGGAGGGCATGCCCGCAGGACGGCGGACGCCAAGTTGTTCTGACCGATGTGAGGCTCCCCCGCTCTCGTAGACACCGGGGCTATGCAGCCATCTTCGTCGTAGCGGCTTCGCTCATGAACTTCAATTCAAACTCAATCGGACTGACGTAGTCGATCGCCGAGTGCCGACGAATCGGGTTGTAGAAGCC
>CAIXWQ010000161.1 GCA_903923175.1 uncultured delta proteobacterium
ACCAGCACCAGGCCGCCGAGGAGTGCGGGCGCGAGGTTCGCCAGCGCGAGGGCGACGTAGCCCCCCATCGAGAGGCCGACGACGATCGGCCGCTCGAGCGCGAGCGCGCGGATCGTCTCCGCCACGTCCTCCGCCATCGCCTGGATCGAGGTCGCGCGTGCGTACCCGCGCGCAGCGCCGAAGCCGCGCAGATCGACGGCGATCGCGCGCACCGAGGCGTGCGCGAGGCGCTCGAGCTGGGCGCTCCACATGCGCCGATCGAGCGGGAATCCATGGAGGAAGAGGCAGGTCGCGACCGGCGCGAGCGAGGGGCGCGCGTCGTCGTGGGGCAGAGGCTCGGCAGGCATCGGCGCAGCTCAACGCTTCTCGCCGCGCGCGTCATCTGCGCGTCCGCCACGCCGCGTGGGCGCACGTGATCGCGCCCGCGCCCGCGCTCGGCGTCGCGCCCCTCGTTCGACCCGGCGCACGCCGAGGGCGCCATCGCCGCCGCTCAGCTTCGGTCTGCGCGTCGCGCCTCGGGGCGAGCCTGACCCACCTGGCACACCTCCGCGCCTAGTCACCCAGGTCGAATGACCGCACGCGGTTTGACCGGGCTCGAAGCGACGCCGTATCTTTCGGGGAGGTACGCTCGTGGCTCGCGCGCTCGGTCGCGGCCCGGACGGAGGCTATCGATGAGGAGTGCCGGCGTTCGCGTCTTCGGGTTCCCCTTCGCCGTGCTCGGCGCTCTGGGCGCGCTCGCGCTGTCGGGCGCGATGGTCCAGGCCTGCGCCGCGGGGGACACCACGACCGATGCTCCGAGCTCCGACGCCACCCCCGGCGACACGGGCGCCAAGGACAGCGGCGCGGGCGACGCGGCGAAGGACACCGGCAAGGACACGGGCGCGGACATCGGCGTCTTCGAGACCGGCCCCAACGACGTCCCGATCGGCACCGCCTGCAAGACCACCGACGTCTGCGCGATGGGCGGCAAGTGCCAGGAGATCACGCCGGGCAAGTCGTACTGCACCATCGACTGCGGCGCCGGCTGCCCCGCGGGCTCGTACTGCTCGACCATCGCGGGCAAGACGCTCTGCGCGCCCGACGTCGGCAACGAGTGCGCCCGCTGCGCCGGCTCGGTCGACTGCCCGCTGCCGACCGACCAGTGCGTGACCGCGCCCAAGGGCGACAAGTTCTGCGCGCGCGACTGCACCCTGCTGAGCGACTGCCCGAGCGGGTTCAGCTGCGTCGACGCGGCCGGCTACCCCGGCAACGCCACCGGCGGCGGCGACGCGGGGGTCGACTCCGGCTCGAGCGGCGGCCCGCGCATCTGCGTGCCGGCGGGCGGTGACTCGTGCGGCTGCGACGCCAAGCGCGATGGCGTGCAGCGCACCTGCGAGGTGACGAACGCGTCCGGTACCTGCGGCGGTACCGAGCATTGCACGGCCTCGGCGTCGGCCTGGCAGGGCTGCGACGCGCGCACGCCCAGCGTCGAGGTCTGCAACGGCGTCGACGACGACTGCAACGGCAAGATCGACGACGGCAAGCCGAACGATCTCTGCGCGCCGCTCGGCGGCCCGCCGCCCAACGCGACCTGGGCCTGCAGCACCGCGACCACGCCGGCCACGTGCCAGCTGGGCGCCTGCAACGCCGGCTACGCCGCGTATCCCGTCCCCGCGGATCCCAAGACGGGGTGCGTCTGCCCGACCGACGCGGCCGAGCCCAACGACAACTGCAGCCAGCCGACCAACCTCGGCACGATCGCCGACGACGCGACGGCGCCGCTCGTCGCCACCGGGACCATCTCGAGCGACACGGACATCGACGTGTTCGTCTTCACCGCGAAGAACAAGGTCACGCTGGCGAGCGGGCCGAACAGCTTCCACGTCGGCATCAGCTTCGTCGCGGCCGCCGACAACCCCGGGGGCGAGTTCGTCTTCGACGTCGTGCACAGCGGGACGTGCGCGGACTCGCCGCCGTCGGCCCAGACCGCCCTCACCTCGTACAACTGGTGCGTCGACGGCCAGGCGACGGCGCTGGTCGGCGCGGAGACGGTGATGCGCGGCGAGGGGCCGTGCAGCGACACCTCGGTCAACCACTGCACCGATCACTCGTCGGCCTACTACGTGCGCGTGCGTCGCAAGCCCGGCGTGACGCCCACCTGCGGCGCGTACCGGCTCACGATCACCGCCCACGGCGGCACCGCGTGCGACTTCGCGACCGGGCGCTGCGAGGGCTGATCCGCCTCTCCGCGAGCGCGGCTCCCTCGAGGCGCGATCCGCCTCGGGCGCGATCCGCTCTGGTCGACCGCCCACCTCGTCGCCGTACACAGCCGTGTCGCGTTCCAGTTACGCTGGCTCGATGCAGCGTCGACTCCGCCTTCTTCCCTTTGCCGCGCTTCTCTTCTCGACCGCCGCGCTGGGCGCGCCGGCGTGTTCTTCGTCTTCGCCCAGCGCCCCTGCCGACGGGCAGCCGAGCCGCAACCACCCCGCGGTGACGCCGCCCGCGTGGAGCGCCGACTGCGATCCGCTCGTCCCGTATCACTGCGGCTTTCCTTTCCCGTCGAACACGCAGCTGAAGGACGACCCGACGTCGCCCACCAAGAAGCGCGTGAGCTTCGCGGCGGGCGCGCTGCCGCTGCACAGCAAGAAGGCCACCGACCCGTCGGCGTGGAGCTACGCCGACGGCTTCTCGCCGGGCATGAACCTCACGACCGATCTGCCGTACGCGACCACCACCGGGCTCGCCGACGAGAACCACCTCGCCGACTCCATCGCGACGACGTCGCCGACCATCATCCTCGACACCAGCACCGGCAAGCTCGTGCCGCACATCGCGGAGCTCGACACCAACCCGACGACGCTGCAGAAGGCGACCGATCTCGGCGTCTGGAACTCCGCCTTCATGCTCCGCCCGGTCGTGCGGCTGAAGGACTCGACGCGCTACATCGTCGCCATCCGGCACGTGGTCGACGACAAGGGGACGCAGCTCGATCCCTCGCCCGAGTTCAAGAACCTGCGCGACGGCACCGCCTCGAAGGAGCCGTCGATCGAGGCGCGGCGCGCGCTCTACAAGGACATCTTCGCGCAGCTCGCCGCCGCGGGGGTCAAGCAGGACGATCTCCAGATCGCGTGGGACTTCTCCACGGCGAGCAAGGAGAACAACACGCAGGACATGATCGCGTACCGCGACGCCGCGTTCGCCGCGTTCCACGCCGACGACGCGACGCTCTACAAGCTCGACCCGGCCATCCCGGATCCGAACACGCACATCAAGCGGCGCATCACCGGGACGGTCACCGTCCCCTGCTTCCTCGACAACTGCGCCCTCGGCACGCCGAATCACCCGGTGATGCCGCACTTCAACCGTGGCACCGACGGCAAGCCCAAGCAGAACGGCACCTACGAGCTCCACTTCCAGGTGCAGATCCCGAACAGCCTGGCGAAGCCGGGCGTCGCGCCGGGGCCGGTGCTCGGGCAGGGGCACGGCCTGCTCGGTGACAAGGAAGAGGGGCAGAACGGCTACTTCGCGGCCGACGCCGATCTGTACGGGATGGTCACGGTCGTGACCGACCTGCAGGGGATGGCCGGGGAGGACCACGACGCCGCGTACGGCGACGCGGTGACCGAGGCGCTCACCGGCGACATCGGCACGTGGAAGAGCCTCGTCGATCGCCAGCACATGGGGCTGGTGAACGAGCTGCTCGTCATGAAGATGATGAAGGGGGCCTTCCGCAACGATCCGATGGTCACCGAGGTCACCGGCGACGGGCACTCGCCGATCGATCCGGCGGTGAGCTACTACCGCGGCGACAGCCAGGGCGGCATCTTCGGCACGACGTACATGAGCATCTCGACCGACGTCACGCGCGGCGTGCTCGGCGAGCCGGGCGCGCCGTACTCGATGCTGCTGTACCGCAGCGAGGACTTCGGGCCGTTCTTCTTCTTGCTCGGCCTGCAGTACTCCGACTCGCTCGACGTGAACCTCGCGCTCGGCCTCGTGCAGATGCTCTGGGATCGCACCGAGCCGGCCGGCTACATGCCGTACATCTCGGAGAACATGCTGCCCGGCACGCCGAAGCACAACGTGCTGCTCAACTGCGCCATCGGCGATCACCAGGTGACGCCGCTCGGCGCGCACATCATCGCGCGCGCGATCGGCGCGAAGAACCTGAAGCCGACCAACCGCGACATCTACGGGATCGAGGCCGCGGACGGCCCGTTCACCGGCAACGGCATCCACGAGGTGAACTTCAACCTGCCGCCGGTGCCGCTCGACAACGAGCCGATGACGCTCGGCGAGGACCCGCACGACAAGGTCCGCCAGATGATGCCGATCATGCTTTCGGAGCAGGAGTTCCTGAAGAACGGCAACGTGACGAACTACTGCAGCGGGGCGTGCACCGGGACGTGAGACGTCGCTCCCCCTGAGCGCGGCGAAGGGCGCCTCCCGGTGACGGGGGCGCCCTTCGTGTTTCCGGCGTGTCGTCGGGGCGTCGCTGCGCCGTCCCAGCGGGCGTTCATGGGAGGGGCATGGGGTGTCCCGTGCGCCACGCCCGGGCGACGCGCGGCCACGTGCCGGCCTCGGCCGGGCGGCGCCGAGGCGCGCACTTCTGCCGAATTGTCGGCGGACCGCGCGTCGCGCGCGGCGTGCCCGCTCCTTGCAGTACCCGCCGCAATGGCGTCGCCTGCTCTGCGAGCGGGTCGCGACGAGGCCGAGGTGCGTGCGCCGCGAGCGCCGCGCCCGATCGGACTCGTCGTGACCGCGCTGCTCATGATCGTCGCGCTCGTGGTCGGGCCGCGGGTGCTCGGCTCGCGCGCGGGCGGCGAGGCGTCGTCGGCGGCGTCGTCCGCGCCGTCGGCCGCTCCGCAAGGCGCGCCGCTCCGCTGGTCACCGGTGCTCGATCCGAAGCTCGCGGCGGCCGCGACGATCACCGGCCACGTCTCGTCGACCAACGGGGCGCCGCTCGGGGGCGCGCTGGTCTGCGCCGACGCCGACGACCCCGCGCTCGTGTCCGACGACGTCGACGAGCCGCGCTGCGCGACGAGCGACGCGACCGGCGCGTTCACGATCCGGCCGCTGATCCCCGCGCGCTACGAGGTCTCGGCGAGCGCGCGCGGACATCTGCCGGCGCACTTCGTCGACGCCCTCGACGCGGGCGACGCCTCGCGCGCGTCCGAGCCGAGCGTCGGGGCCCACGAGCGCGCGCGCATCACCCTCGCGGCGGGCGAGACGCGCGGCGCGATCGAGCTCACCCTCGTGCCGGGCGGCGTGCTCGCGAGCGGGCGCGTGGTCGACTCGGCGCAGGCCCCGGTCGCGGGCGCGCTCGTCGCTATCGTCCCTGCGCGCGGCGGCGATCCCGTGCCGACGTGGGTGCGCACCGACGTCGAGGGGGCCTTCGCGGCCGAGGTCGAGGAGGGCGAGATCGTGCTCACGGCCGAGGCCGAGGGGCGCGCCCGCGGGTCGCTGAACGCGCACGCGCCGAGCGCGCGGCTCTCGCTCGTGCTCCTCGCCGGCGGCGCGCTCGAGGGGCGCGTGGTCGCGCCCGCGGCCGACGGCACGCTCGAGCCGGTCGCTTCCGCGGTCGTGTCGCTGACCTCGGCGAACGACGCCGACGGGCTCGATCGGCCGGCGCGCGGCGTGCGTGCCGGCGCGGACGGGCGCTTCCGGGTCGAGCGGCTCGTGCCCGGGACGTGGGACGTCGAGGCGGAGGTGCTCGGCGCGACGGGGTCGGCGGGGCGGCCGCTGCGCGTCCTCGCGGGAGAGACGGCGCGCGACGTCGTCGTCGTGCTGCGCGCGGCGCACGTGGTCGAGGCTCGCCTCGCGCTGAAGGACGCCGCGGGCGAGGCGCCGTGTCGCGGCGGCACGCTCGACCTCGAGGATCCGCGAACGACCGAGCACGCGGTCGGCACCGCGGGGGCCGACGGGGTCGTCGTGCTGCGCGCGGTCGCCGCCGGCGACTACGAGGTCAGCGTCTCGTGCCCCGACGGCGGGCGCCTCGACGGCGAGAAGCTCCTGGTCGCGGGCGACGTGCACGGGCTCGTCTACCGCGCGCCGCGCGGGCTCGCGCTCCGCGGGGTCGTGGTCGACGACGCGGGCACGCCCATCGCGTTCGCGAACGTCGACGCGCACCGGACCGACGGCCGCGGCGACGACGCCAGCTCGGCCGAGACCGACGCGCGCGGCCGCTTCGTGATGGTCGGACTTTCGGCGGGCACGTGGGCCGTGAACGCGCGCAGCGATCATCACCTCGAGCACGACGACGCAGAGAGCGTGAAGCTCCTCGAAGCTGCGCTCGCGCCCGAGGTCCGCGTCACGCTCGGCCGCGGCGCCGCGCTCGAGGGGACGCTCGTCGACGTCGGCGGCGCGCCGGTCGCGGGGGTCGAGGTCGAGGTCGCGACGGTCGAGCTCGGTCGCTCCGCGCGCGCGACGACGCGCGACGACGGGACGTTCTACGTGGAAGGGCTCTCGGACGGCGAGCACGCGATCCTCGCCCGCCTCGACGGCGACACGCTGCGCGGCGCCGACGGCGCGAGCGCGCTGCGGGGGAAGGTCACCACCGCGAGAGGGACGATCGCGCGGGTGAAGCTGATCGCGGAGCGGATGTCCGGCGAGGTGCACGGCCGCGTGGTCGACGCCGCGGGCGCGCCGCTCGAAGGCGTGCTCGTCGATGCGCACCGCGTGGAAGTGGCCGAGGGCGAGGAGTCCGCGCTCGTCCGCGGGCCCGTGCGCGCCAGGCGCGTGACCACCGGCGTCGACGGCCGCTTCCAGCTCGTGGGGCTTCCGACCGGGAGCTTCGACGTCCGCGCGTCACGACCGGGCGGCTTCGACGTCGTCGCGCCCCGGGTCGCGAGCGGCGCCGAGGTGACGCTCACGCTCGGGCCCGGGGGCGCGCTGCGCGGGCAGGTGACGCTCGCCTCGGGGGCGCCGCTCGGGCGCTACCGCGTGCAGCTCGTGAAGCCCTCGGGCGAGTACGAGCGCGTCGTCTCGATCGAGGCCGCCGATGGCGCGTTCGTCCTGGAGGATCTGCACGACGGCGCGTACCGCGTCGAGATCGAGGCCGCGCGAGGGGCCGCGCGCGCCGAGGTCGAGATCGTGCGCGGCGCGGGCGAGGTCGCGCTCGTGCTTCACGAGCTCGCGACGGTGCGCGGGCGCGTCGTCTGGTTCGACGACGGCCAGCCGGTCGTCGGCGCCGACGTCGAGCTCGGCCTGCGCGAGGGGGCCGAGGGCGGCGGCGGCGGCGGCGCGTCGACGGGGCGCTACGGCAAGACCGACGCGGCTGGCGCGTTCGAGCTGGTGCGCGTCGAGATCGGCGCGCTCGAGCTGCGGGTGCGCGGACCCCAAGACGGTCGCGAGGCGGTGATCGAGTCGGTCGCCACGACCGCGGGCGGCGTGGTCGAGCTCGGGGCGCTGCGCGCGGCTCGCTCGCGCCTGCGCGAGGGCGAGGAGGCGGGCTGGCTCGGGCTCACGGTGATGCCGCGCGAGGTGGGCGAGGGGAGCGGCGTGAGCGAGGCGAGCGAGGGGAGCGTCGCGCCGGACTGGAAAGCGGGGCGCCTCGAGATCACCGAGGTCGAGCCCGACGGCCCGGCGGCCACGGCGGGGTTGCTCGCCAAGCGCGACGTCGTCGAGATCGACGGCTTCGACGTTCGCGGCGCGCACATGCCGCTGTATCGCACGCTCAGCGAGGTGCCCATCGGCACGCGTGTGCGCATCGTGCTCGCCGACGGGCGCTCGTACGACGTCACCGCCATCAAGGAGCGCCCCGCCCGCGCCGACGGCCCGGACGACGAGCCGGCCCCGGCGCGCGAGGAGCCGCAGACCCCCGCTGGCGAACGGCCCGACGAGGGGGATTGAGCCCTCGCGTCGCCGCCGAGCTAGCTGCTGCGCGCGCGGCAGGGCACACGGCCTGCACTCTGCCCGGACGGGGAAGCCGCGCGCACGGGGCGCGAGGGACCTCGGGTTCGACGTGCGCTCGAGACGCATCGAGGCGCAATCGACGGGCCTCGACGCGCGCCTTCGTGACGGAGGACGCGATGGCAACGATGACCGAGGGCGATCGGAAGCTCGGCGAGGTCCGCCGGGACGTCGAGGCGACGCTCGGGCTCGTGCCCGAGTGGGCCGAGCACGTTCCCGCGTCGGCGCTCAGCGGGCTCTGGTCCTTGATGAAGGACTTCGAGCTCGCGGAGACCAAGATCCCGGGCAAGTACAAGGAGCTGATCGGGCTGGCGGTGGCAGGCGCCACGCGCTGCCGCTACTGCGCGCTCTTCCACACCGAGGCGGCGAAGCTCAACGGCGCGACCGAAGAGGAGATCGCCGAGGCGAGCATGCTGGGCGGCTTCTCGATGGCCGTGAGCACGTTCCTCAACGCGCAGCAGATCGACTACGGCAAGTTCCGCGACGAGACGCTGAAGATCGTCGAGTTCGTGCGCGCCGCGCAAGCGAAGGCGGGAAGCTCGGCGTCGAAGGGGTCGGCGCGCGCGCATGCGTGACGCTCCCGACGCGGCTCATACGAGCGCCGCGGCGCACACGAGCGGCGCGCAGCAGGGCGCGTGCGAGCCGCTCGTCGTCCGCCTCGAGGCCGACGGGCTCCTCCGTCGCGAGGGAGCGCGCCTGCGCACCGATCGGCGCTGGCAAGGGGCGATGGCGCGCGCGGCCTTCCACCTGCGCGCCGTCACCGGCGACGGCGTCGATCTGCGTGCGCCGATCGTGCACGCGCTGCTCGAGCTGTATCCGGAGGCCTCCGACGACGAGCTCGTCGAGCTCGTGCGCGTGATGCTGCCCATCGAGCGCGACGAGCTGCCGAGGGCCGCCGGCTAGAGGCGCCTCAGCGATCGCCGGCCACGCGCCGCGCGATCGCGCGCCACGCCGCCGCCGCGCGCTCGTCGGCGCCGGGGTGGAGCTTCCAGGTCGCGTGCACCGCCAGCATGCGCACGATCGCCGGGCCCATCCGCGCGGCCAGGCGCGGCGATCGCGCCGCCGCGATCGCGAGCCGCGCCGCGCGCGCGGGGTCGGGGAGCGGCAGCCGCTGATCGAGCGCCGCGGCGGTCATGACCTCGTCGAGCAGCCCCGAGGCGAGCAGCGCGCGCACCCCCGAGGTCGGCAGCCCCTGCGCGAGCCGCCGGAACACGTCGTAGGCCGCGAGCAGCGCGCCGGTCTCGCGCTGGAAGGCCGCCTCGTAGCGGCCGAGCGTGCGTCCGCTCCCCGGATCCTCGGCGCCGCGCGCGACGTCGCCGAGCAGGCGGGCCGCGATCAGCCCCGCGCCGATCCCGCTGCCGTGCGCGGGGAAGACCTGGCAGGCGGCGTCGCCGATGAGCGCGAGCCCGGGCACCGCGAGCCGCTCGTACGGCCGTCGGATCGGGATCGCCCCGCTGCCGCCGAAGAGCCGCTCGCCGACCCACGGCTCGCGCGCCACGAAATCGCGGAGCATCTGCAGCCCCGAGGGGTAGTCGGGGAGAGCGGTGGCGCCGGTGAGGATCTCGACCTCGTCGGTCTCGAGATCGATCTGCACGAGCAGCGTCGAGAACCCGCCGTTCACCCCGAGATAGCCGATGGCGTCGCCCGACGCGGCGCCCGCGCGCGCGAGGAAGGCGCGCGCGCCCTCGCGATCGGCGATGCGACGGACCTCCTGCGCGGCGGCGCACACGTCGGCCCCCTTGGGCGGCGGCGCCTCGCGCGCGAGCTTCGGCACGCGCGTCCGCAGCACGCCGGCCATCCCCGAGGCGTCGACGAAGAGCCGTGCGGCCACCTCCTGCGAGCGCTCCACGCCGGCCGCGTCGGTCACCGCGAGGCGCACCGAGCGAGGGCGATCGGCCTCGAGCCGCACCGCGCGCACCGCCGCGCCGCCGACGAGCGTCGCGCCGGCCTCGCGCGCCTCGCGCTGCAGGCGCGCGACCAGGTGCCGCATGTCGACGAACTCCAGCGGCGACTTCGGCAGCGCGCCGTGCCGCGCGCCGTGCGCGTCGAGCATCACGTAGTGCGGGCCCGAGGTGCGCAGCTCGGGCGGCTTCGGCGCGTCGAGCCCCGCGCGCGCGAACATC
>CAIXWQ010000162.1 GCA_903923175.1 uncultured delta proteobacterium
GCGCTCGCGAACGACGGCGCGCGCGTGGAGCTCGTCGCGCACGGAGGCGACGTGCGGCTGCTCGAAGCGCTGCCGAGGCCGGTGGCCCGCGCTTGCCTGCGCGCGCTCTGCGATCGCGCCGACGCCGTGCGCGTGGTCTCCGCCGCGCTGCTCCGGAGGCTCGCGACGATCCTGCCGGCGATCGCGGCGAAGGCGTTCGTCGCGCCGATGCCGCTCGCAACCGACGACGCGACGGTCGCCGAGCGCGCCCACGCGCGCGGCCGCGAGCTGCGCGACGCCTGCGATGCGCGCGCCCTGCGCGACCCGCGCGCGCGCCCGCTGCACGTCGTCGCCGCGCGGCTCGTGCGCGAGAAGCCGATCGAGCGCGCGATCGACCACGTGGCGCGCCTTCGCGGGCGGCTCGTGCTGGTCGGCGACGGGCCGGAGCGCGGGCGGCTGCTGTCGTACGCGGCCCACGCACGCGTCGACGTCGCGGCGATGGGCGCGCTCCCCCACGAGGAGACGCTCGCCTGGATCGCGGCCGCCGACGTGCTGCTCGCGCCGCTCGCGCGCGGCGAAGGGGCGCCGACGGCGATCCGCGAGGCGCAGGCGCTCGGCGTGCGCGTGATCGCGCTCGCGTGAGGCGCGCTCAGCTCCCGGGCTTGCGCAGCGAGCCGAGCTCCGACATCAGCTTCTCGGCGGCCTCGACGCCGTCGGCGTGCACCCCCGCGTCGTAGCGGCGCGTGAGGCGCATGTCGGGCGTGAGCTTCCAGGGCGCGTTGCGCTTGCCCACGAGCGCCGCGAGCTTGAGCGGATCGAGCGGCGTGTCGCTGCGCAGGTGGAGCGTCACCCGCTCGCGCGTCGCCTCGCAGCCGAGCGCGCGCACCGAGCGCAGCTCGCACTTGAGGCGCATCACGCGCACGAAGCACGCGGCCTCGCGCGGCGGCACGCCGAAGCGATCCTCCATCTCGGCGGCGAGGTCACCGACCTGCTCCTCGTCGAGCGCCTGCGCGAAGCGCTTGTAGAGGCCGAGGCGCACGCCGACGTCGCCGACGTAGTCGTCGGGCAGGAACGCCTCGACGTCGAACGAGAGCTCGGGGTCGACCTCGTGGAAGTGCGCGTCGGCGTCGCCGCGCAGCTCGCGCACCGCCTCGTCGAGCATCTGGCAGAACAGCTCGAAGCCGACCTGCGAGACGTTTCCGCTCTGCTCGGCGCCGAGCAGGTCGCCGGCGCCGCGGATCTCGAGATCGAGCGCGGCGATCTTGAAGCCGGAGCCTAGCTCGGTGTGCTTCTCGAGCGCGTCGATCCGCGCGCGCGCCTCGTCGCTCATCGCGGCCTGGGGCGGCACGATCAGGTAGCAGTACGCGCGCTCCTTGGAGCGGCCGACGCGCCCGCGCAGCTGGTAGAGCTGGCCGAGCCCGAACAGATCGGCGCGGTCGACGATGATCGTGTTGGCGCGCGGGATGTCGAGGCCGCTCTCGATGATGGCGGTGGAGCACAGCACGTCGTAGCGCCCCTCGACGAAATCGAGCATCGCCTGCTCGAGCGCGTCGGGCCCCATCTGGCCGTGCGCGACGGCGACGCGCGCCGAGGGGACGAGCTGCTGCACCTTCGCCGCGCGCTCGTAGATGCCGCCGTCGGAGGACTCGGCGCGCCCCACGACGCGGTTGTGCACGTAGAAGACCTGCCCGCCGCGGGCGAGCTCGCGGCTGATCGCGTCGCGGATCACCGCGTCGTCGAAGCGCGTGACCACGGTGCGGATCGCGCGGCGATCGACCGGCGGCGTGGTGATGAGCGACAGATCGCGCATCCCCGAGATCGCCATCTGCAGCGTGCGCGGGATCGGCGTGGCGGTGAGGGTGAGCGCGTGCACCTTGAGCTTGAGCTGCTTGATGCGCTCCTTGTGCGTGACGCCGAAGCGCTGCTCCTCGTCGACGACGAGCAGCCCGAGCTCCTTGAAGTGCACGTCCTTCGACAGCAGCCGGTGGGTGCCGATGACGATGTCGACCTTCCCCTCCTTGAGTCGCTTGAGCGTCTCGCGCTGCTCGCCCGCGTCCTGGAAGCGCGACATCGCGGCGACCACGATCGGGTAGCCCGCGAGGCGCTGCTCGAAGGTGTGGAAGTGCTGCTGGGCGAGCACGGTCGTCGGGCAGAGCACCGCCACCTGCTTGCCCGCGCTCGCCGCGCGGAAGGCGGCGCGGATCGCGACCTCGGTCTTGCCGAAGCCGACGTCGCCGCACACCAATCGCTCCATCGGCCGCGACTTCTGCAGGTCGTCGAGCACGTCGGCGATCGCCTTGGCCTGGTCGGGCGTCTCCTCGAACGGGAACGTGGCCTCGAACTCGCGGTAGTCGTCGTCGGGCGTCGGCAGCGGCTCGCCCACGTTGGCCTGGCGCTCGGCGTAGAGCCGCAAGAGCTCGTCGGCCATCTGGCGCACGGCCTTCTCGACGCGCTGCTTGGCCTTCGCGAACGTCGAGCCGCCGAGCTTGTCGAGCTTCGCGCTGGCCGCCGTCTTGACCGCGCCGGGCGTCTCGCCGCCCTCCCCTGAGCCGCCGACCGCGCCGGAGAACTTCTGCAGCTGGTTGAGGCGGTAGACGGGCAGATACAGGCGATCGCCGCCGCCGTATTCGACGACCAGCAGGTCGACGCGCGTCTTCGGCTGGTGGAGCTTGCCGTCGGCGTCGACGGTCGCGGGCCCGAGCAGATCGCGGTGCTCGAGCCCGAGGTAGCGGCCGATGCCGTGCTCGACGTGCACCACCAGATCGCCGACGGCGAGGTTGCGCAGGTCGTCGACGAACGCGCGCGCCGCGTCCTTGGCGCTGGTGCCGCGCGCCGCGCGACGACGCGCGCGACCGCCGAAGATCTCCTCCTCGGTCACCAGCGCGACGCGCTCCACGGGCAGCAGCGCGCCGTGCGCGAGCGTGCCGCACACGACCTCGACGACGTCGCGGCCGAGCGCGGGATCGTCGAGCAGCGCGGCGCCGAGCCCCTCGCTGCCGAGGTGTGCGCGGATCGGGACGTCGTGGCCGCGCAGCAGCGCGACCAGCCGCTCGGCCTGCGTCGAGGCGCGCGCGGTGAGCACCACGCGGATGTCGCGCTCGCGCCACGCGTGGAGCCGACGCACGAGCGGATCGAGCGCGCCCCTGCGCCCGCGCGTCGCGCGCGCCTGCTTCACCGCGATCGCGAGATCCTGGTTGTCCTTGGCGGCGAGCGTGGGCGCCCCCTCGGGGGTGCGCTCGAACGGGCGCAGCGGCGGCTCGTCGAGCTCGGGCGCGCCGGCCTCGATCGCGATCCGGTGCGCCGCGACCACGGTGGCCTTCGCGAGCCGCGCCGCCACCGCCGCCTCGTCGACGTAGTGCACCTCGGGGGCGAAGCGCGGCGCCTTGACGTGCGCCTCGGCGTCGCGATGCGCACGCGCGAGCTCGTCGCGCAGCGCTTGCGCGACGGCGACGGGATCGTCGAGGAGGAAGAGCGCGTCGTCGGGAAGGTAGCGCTCGAGCGGGTCGAGCTCGTCGAAGTACGCCGGGAGCAGCCCGTCGGCGCCGAAGAAGGCGCGCCCCTGCGCCACGTCCTCGGAGAGCGCGCGCGCCTTGCTGGTGGGGAGATCGACCGCGTCGCAGAGGTCCGCGACCCGCCGCCGCGCGCGCTCGACCGCGGCCGGATCGAGGATGGCCTCGCGCGCCGGCGGCAAGCGCAGCTCGGAGAGCGACCGCCCGGACGCGGCGGTGCGCTGCTTGTCCGGGTCGAAGCGCTTGATGGAGAGCACGACGTCGCCGTAGAGCTCGATGCGCGAGGGGACCGGCGAGGACGGCGGCCAGACGTCGAGCAGCGCACCGCGCACGGCGAACGAGCCGGGATCCTCGACGACCGGCACGCGCAGATACCCCGCCTCGGCGAGCCGCGCGATCAGGCTGTCGCGATCGAGCTCCTCCTCGGCCACCACGCGCTCGGTGCGCGCCTCGATCACCGCCCGCGGCACGACCTTGCGCACCAACGCCGACGCCGTCACCACCAGCGCGCGGAACGACGCGCGTCCCTGCGCGGGGCCGCGCGAGAGATGCGCGAGCGTCGCCAGGCGTCCGAGCGCCGCGCGACGGTCGGGGCTCACCTCGGCATACGGGCTCGCCTCGCTCGACGTCAGCAGCAGCACGTCGCCGATCCCGACGTCCTCGGCGTCCTCGGGTGCGACCTCGTCGCCCTCGGCAGCTTCGTCTTCCGTGCCGGCCGCGCGTGCGCTCGGCGCGTTCCGCGAGGTCGGCGAGGCGGTCGCGCCCGAGGTCGTCCGCTGCGGGCGCCGCGCCGGGGGCGCGCGGCAGAAGAACTCGAGGTCGGCCACCAGCGTGCGCGCGCGCCCCTCGTCCGCCGTCACGATCACGACCGGCCGATCGCCGGCGAGCGCCAGGCGTGCCGCGAGCAGCCCGAGCGCGGCGCCGCGCGCGCCGAGGACGTCCAGGCGGCGCTCGCCGGCCTGCGCCCGCGCGACGACCGCCCCGATCGCGACGACAGGTCGATCGTCGGGGAGGGCCAGGGGATCGCCGATCGGATCGAGCGCCTCCTCGGCGTCGAGCCGCCGGCGCTCCAGCGCATGCGCGAGCTCGTCGCGCGCGCCCTCGTCGATCCCGGCGAGGTCGGCGAGCGGAGCGCGGAGATCGCGCGGAGCGCGCGTGCCTGGGGACGCCACGGACGGACGTCTAGTACGTGCGCCCCGAAGCCTCCACCTCGGCCGGACGAAAGCCGCGCGCAGGCCCACGATTTGCGTCTTCCGACCGCCGTGGCGCAGTTCTCAGCCCCCGTCGCCGCGTCGCCGAAGGCCGACGGCCTCGGCGCGACGCCGCCCGCGGAGCTGCAGGACGCGTCGGCGCGCGCCGTCGAGGCGGCCGAGCACGCGGCCGATCTGGTGCGCCTGCGGGCGATGGGGTGGCTCCCCGTGCTGGTCTGGTCGGCGTTCGTCGTCGGCGACTGGGTGAGCGCGCGCTACCTCTGGCGCGCGCCGCTCTGGCCGTACGCCCTGCTGCGCGCCATCGGCGCGTGCGCGATCGTCGCGCTCTCGCGCCTCGCGCGCGACACGGAGGCCCCGCCCTCGATCTCGAAGCTTCGAAGCGCGCTCATCGCCACGAGCCTCGTGCTCGCGACGGCGCTCGGCGCGCAGTGCGGCTGGGCCGGCGGCGGGCTGCTCGACGACTACTTCTTCGGCATCGTCCTGCTGCCGCTGATCTCGCTGACCACGCCGCGCCCGATCCGGAGCGCGCTCGCGTGGAACCTCGGCAACGTCGCCGCGTTCTTCGTCGTGACGCTCACGACCAGCGCGCTCACCGCGCGCAACGCGGCGCAGCTCCACTCCGCGAACGCGTGGACCTCGTTCGGCATCTCGGTGACGCTCCTGCTCGCCGCCGCGGTGCTGGCGGCGAAGGTGTCCGACACCACCTGGAGCCTGCGCAGGCAGCTCTTCGCGTCGCGCAACCTCGGCAAGTACGAGCTGCGTCGGCGCCTCGGGCGCGGCGGCATGGGCGAGATCTGGTCGGCGTGGCACCCCGGGCTGCGCCGGCTCGTGGCGGTGAAGATCGTCCGCAGCGACGAGGCGAGCGGCGTCGCGATGGCGCGCTTCGAGCGCGAGGTCGCCGCCGCGAGCTCGCTCACGCACCCGAACACCATCCGCGTGTTCGACTACGGCGTGACCGACGACGGCCTGCGCTGGTTCGCGATGGAGCTGCTGCACGGCGAGGATCTCGATCGCCTCGTCTGCCGCGAGGGCCCGCTGCCGGCCGCCCGCGCCGTGCACCTCGTCGCGCAGGCGGCGCGCGCGCTCGCCGAGGCGCACCGCCGCGGGATCGTGCACCGCGACGTCAAGCCGGAGAACCTCTTCGTGACGGTCGCGGGCGACGAGACCGACTTCGTGAAGGTGCTCGACTTCGGCATCAGCAAGCGCCTGAACGGCGACGATCCTGCGCTCACGCAGGTCGGCCAGGTGACCGGCACGCCCGCGTTCATGGCCCCGGAGGCCGCGCTCGGCCGCGTCACCGACGCGCGCGCCGACGTCTACGGCCTCGGCGCGGTGCTCTACTTCTGCCTGACCGCCCACCCGCCGTTCGAGGAGTCCTCGGCGGCGGCGACCATGCTCGCGCAGGTACAGCAGCCGCCGATGCGCGTCAGCGCGCGCAACCCCGAGGTGCCGCCGCTGCTCGACGAGCTGATCATGTGCACCCTCGAGAAGGATCCGCTCCTGCGGCCGGCCGACGCGCGCGCGTTCGTCGAGGCGCTCGAGGCGTGCGCGATCGAGCGCTGGACGGCCGAGCTGGCGGCGTCGCTGCCAGGGCCCGACGTGCAGCCGGTCCCGCCGACCGAGTCGGTCACGCTCCGGGTCGTCCGGCCGATCGTGCCCGAAGGAGAGCGGATCACCCGCGACGAGAAGCACGTGGCGAGATCGACGCCGGACGCGATGCCGAGCGCGATGCCGAACCGCGAGCTCCAGCGCGCCGGCCAGTGACCGGGCGCGCGCGCGATCTCGCGCCCGCGTAGCCGGCACGGGCGCGGGCGCGGTCACGCGCACCAAAGAGCGGTAGGCTCGTCGCCGCATGCGCGTCGCCGTCGTCACGCCCCCCGGGCTCCTCGGACCGTACCTGCGCCGCGCCCTCGAGCCGCTGGGGCACGAGGTCGACATCTTCGGCGGGGTCGACGCGGCCGCGAACGGCGTCGAGCGCGAGCACGCGGCGGTGCTGATCGCGCCGCGCGTCGAGCGCGTGGTGGCCGCGCGCGCGCTCGCCGACATCCGCCACGCCTCGGCGCTCGGCGACGCCTTCCCGCGCGCCATCGCCGTCACGCTCGAGGCCCTGACGCCGAACGCGCTCAAGACCGACGGCTTCGAGGCCTCGCTGCTCGTGCCCTTCCAGGTCGAGCAGCTGATCGCGACGCTCGAGCGCGGCGCGCGCGGGCGGCCGCGCGTGCTGCTCGTCGACGACAGCGACGTCGTGCGCCGCCACTCCGGCGCCATCCTCGCCGACGCCGGCTACGAGGTCATCCTCGCGGTCGACGGCGAGGAGGGGCTCGCCAAGGTGCGCACCGAGCGCCCCGACCTCGTGCTGTCCGACGTGGAGATGCCCAAGCGCGACGGCTTCTCGCTCTGCAAGGCGATCAAGGACGACCCCGTCTTCGGGCATCTGCCGGTGGTCATCTGCAGCTCGCTCGGCGAGACCTCGGATCTCGAGCGCGGCTTCGACGCGGGCGCCGACGACTACCTCGTCAAGCCGGTGGTCGCCGAGGAGCTCGTCTCGCGCCTCAAGGCGATCCTCGCGCAGACCATCCCGAGCGAGCGCGAGCGCGTGCTGGTGGTCGACGACAGCGCGGCGATCCGCCACCTCGTGTCCGACTGCCTGCGCCGCCAGGGCTTCCGCGTCGAGACGGCGATCGACGGCCAGGACGGCGTCGAGAAGGCGCAGGCGGCGATGGAGCCCGCCCAGGGGGCCTTCGATCTGATCCTGACCGACTACGACATGCCGCGCATGACCGGCTTCCAGCTCGTGCACGCGCTCAAGCGCGACATGCGCACGCGCGAGACGCCGATCGTGATGCTCACCGCCCGCGACACCAAGCGCGACCAGGCGCAGATGCGCGCCGCCGGGCTCACCAGCTACCTCGTGAAGCCGTTCTCGACCGACAAGTGCATCGCCATCGTGGAGCGCGCGCTCGCCGAGGCGCGGCTGCGTCGCTACAAGGAGGCCTCGCGCCTCTACATCTCGGCCGGCGGCGTGAAGGCGGCCGAGCAGAAGGCCGCGGCGAGCGACGTCTACGGCACCGTGCGCGCGCTGGAGATCGACGCGACGCTCCTGTTCAGCGACGTCAGCGGCTTCACCGCGATGTCGTCCAAAATGACCGCGGCCGAGGTCATCGCGCTCATGAACGCGTACTTCGACGCGCTCTGCCCGGTGGTCGTCGAGCACGGCGGCGACATCGACAAGTTCATCGGCGACGCGATCATGGCCGTGTTCCAGGACGATCCGCGCTTCACCGAGCCGCACGCGCTGCGCGCCGCGCGGGCCGGCTGGGCGATGCAGCGCGCGCTCGACGACTTCAACGCGCGGCGCCGCGAGGCCGATCCGGAGGCCAAGCCGGTCATCATGCGCATCGGCCTGAACGCGGGCCCGCTCGTGCGCGGCGATCTCGGCTCGCGCTACGTGCGCCGCGACTACACCTGCATCGGCGACACGGTGAACCGCGCGCAGCGCCACGAGTCGGCGTGCCCGCTCGGCGGCGTGCTGCTCTCGCAGACCGTCTACGACCGCATCCACGAGCTGGTCGAGGTCGAGGAGATCGGCGGCATCAAGCTCAAGGGGCTCTCCGAGCCGGTGAGCGCGTACGCGCTCAAGGGGTTCGTCGCGCGCTGACCGAGCGGCGCGCCGACGCTCCGCGCTATGCTCGCGCGCGCATGGCAAAGATCCGCGTCGCCGTCGTCGACGACTCCTCGTTCGTGCGCGCCGCGCTGGCGCGCCTGATCGGCGCCGACGCGCGCTTCGAGGTCGTCGGTCAGGCGAGCGACGGGCGCTCGGCGCTCGAGCTGGTCGCGCGCCTGAAGCCCGACGTCGTGACCATGGACTACAACATGCCCGGCATGGCGGGCGACGAGGTCGTCCGGCAGCTGCTCGCCAAGGCGCCGGTGCCGATCGTCATGATCTCGGCGCACACGACCGAGGGGGCGAGCGCGACGATCGCGGCGCTCGCGGCCGGCGCGGTCGACGTCGTCGCCAAGCCGGGCGGCGAGGTCTCGATGGACCTCGGCAAGATCGCCAGCGAGATCGTGGAGAAGCTCGCCATCGCGGCGAAATCGCGCCCGCAGGTCTTCGCCGCGCCGCGCGCCGCGCCGCTCGCACCGCTCGCGGCGCTCTCGAGCGTGAGCATCCGCGAGGAGAGCGCGCCGATCTCGCAGCGCATCTCGGCGCCGCCCGCGTCGGCGCGCGGCCTCCCCGGCGCGACCACGCCGCTGCCGAGCTCGGTCGCGAGCGGGCGCGCATCCTTCATGGGCGGCGCGGGAGGAGCCCCGCCGAGCGGCGCGATCGCCGATCGCGTCGTGGTCATCGGCTCCAGCACCGGCGGTCCGGCGGCGCTCGACGCCCTCTTCCGCGCGCTGCCCGCGAACCCGAGCTTCGGCGTCGTCGTGGTCCAGCACATGGCGACCACCTCGCTGACCAGCGCGCTCGCCGCGCGCCTCGCTTCGTACGGCACGCTCCAGGTGCGCGAGGCCGTCGACGGCGATCGCCCGCGGGCGGGCCTCGCGCTGGTCGCACCGGGCGGCCGCCACCTCGGCTTCGTCGCCGGCGGCGCGGTCCGCCTGAACGACGAGCCGCCGCAGCACGGCGTGCGCCCCGCCGTCGACGTCGCCATGAAGTCCGCCGCGACCGCGTTCGGGGCGCGCTGCGTCGGCGTGATCCTCACCGGCA
>CAIXWQ010000163.1 GCA_903923175.1 uncultured delta proteobacterium
CGTCCGGGAGGCATCGCCTCACGGTGGCGCGCTCGGCTCCCTCGACTCGCTCGGCGCGCTCGGTATTCGAAACCAGAACGTCGAGCCCTCGCCGACGACGCTCTCGACGCCGATCGCGCCGCCATGCGCCTCCACGATGCTCCTCGCGATGGCGAGGCCGAGGCCGAGGCCCACCCCTCGACGACCGCCGCGATACCCCCTCTCGAAGAGCCGCGCGACGTGCTCGGCGGAGATGCCCGGCCCGGTGTCGGTGACGCGGAACTTCACGCCGTCGCCGTCCGTCGCGGCGCGGATGGTGATGCTGCCCCCCGCGGGCGTGAACTTGGTCGCGTTGCCCACGACGTTGCCGAAGACGCGCAGCAGCCTCGCGCGATCGCAGCGGATGAGCCGAGGGGCGCCCGAGAGCTCGAGCGAGAGCGCGAGGTGCTTCTGGTCCGCGATCGGCTGCCACATCGCCGCGACCTCGGACAGGACGGAGTCGACCTCGTGCGCGTGGAAGTCGAGCTCGACGCCGCCACCGCGGAGCGAGAGCTCCTCGAGCAGATCGTCGAGCATCTGGGCGGCGCGTCCCGAGGCGCGTCGGATCATGCTCGCGGCGTCCCTCGGCACGCGCATCGCCTCGGGGAGCTGCTTCATCAGGAGCTCCGCGGCGAGCGCGATGGCGCCGATGGGGTTGCGTAGATCGTGCGAGAGCACCGCGACGAACTCGTCTCGCTCGCGCACGGCGAGGTCGAGATCGCGCAGGAGGCTCTCTCGCTCCGTCTCGATCTGCTTGCGGTCCGTGACGTCGAGGGCCGTCCCCGCGAAGCGTCCGGGGACTCTGAGGCCGGCGACGTGATCGAAGTGCACCCTCCCGGTGCAGGCGATCCAGCGCACCGTCGCGTCCGGCCGCAGCGCCCGGATCTCGAGCGCGAACGTCCCCGAGGAGTCCGGCTGGAGGGCGCGGCGTATCGTCTCTTCGCAGCGGGCTCGGTCCTCGGGATGCACGGCGAGCAAGAAGCGATCGAACGAGACCGGCTCGGTCGGTCCGACCCCGAACAGCGCGCGACAGGAGGCGGACCAGCGCAGCTCGTCGGTCGCGAGGTTCCAGTCCCAGATGCCGAGGCCGGTCGCCTCGGTCGCCAGCCGAAGCGTCTCCTCGCTCTGGACGAGGGCGCGCTCGGCGCTGGTGAAGCGCCGGGTCGCGTCGCGCGTGACCTTCGCGAACCCGACGAGCCTCCCCACGTCGTCGCGGAGCGCCGTGATCACGATGTCCGCGAGGAACGTGCTGCCGTCCTTGCGCACTCGCCACCCCTCGACCTCGACGCTCCCGATGCGGGCCGCCGTGCGCAGCTCTTGCTCCGGCGTCCCCGCCGCCACCTCGGCGTCGGGGTAGAAGAGCGAGAAGTGCCGGCCGACGATCTCGTGCGGCCGGTACCCCTTCAGTCGCTCGGCGCCGACGTTCCAGGTGACGACGTTTCCCGCGGTGTCGAGCAGGAAGATGGCGTACGCGGTCACCTGCTCCACGAGCCGCCGGAACGACGCCTCGCGCGCCCTGGCCGCCTCGGCGCGCCGGCCGGAGAACGCGCCGCGTACGGTCGCGCCGTGGACGCCGCCGGGCCGCGTCTCGCGCGTCTCCCGTGTCTCGCGCGTCTCCCTCACCGCCGCCACCAGCGCGATCGTGCGGAGCGCGCGCGAGCGCGCGCTCGTGCGGCGCCGCTGCGCAACGAGGCGTCGACGCAGCTTCCCCGAGGAGGTCATGCGGCGCGGAGATCGTGCATCGCCAGTGCCGTCGCGCGGGCCTCCTGGCGCGTGCGGCGCGCGCTCGGGCGGCGTCTCCGCGGTCCAGCGCCGAGTGCGCATCGCCTGACCGCACTGTGTGGCACGCGCGACGCAAGCTCGGAGTGGCGCGGGCCCGTGCCACGGCCGGGGCGGCCGGCGACGCGCGCAGACGCGCTCCGACGCGCGCCGAGAGGAGGTCCCATGGCGACGATGGTGGGCAAGCAGAGCCAGCTCGTGTCCGCGCTGTGCGCGGAGATCGAGCTCGACTTCGACGCGATCGAGGCCTACGAGGCCGCGATCGCGCGGCTCGACGACGCGCTCGACAAGGAGCGCTTCCTCGACTTCCGGGACGACCACGTCCGGCACGTGACGGAGCTCTCCGAGTTCGTCGTGGAGCTCGGCGGGACGCCTCCGACGAAGGGGGACGCGAAGGCCCTGCTGACGAAGGGGAAGGTCGTGATCCTCGGGCTCGCCGGCGCGAAGGGGGTGCTCGAGGCGATGAAGTCGAACGAGGAGGACACCAACGCCGCGTACGAGCGGCTCTGCATGCGCAGCGACGTGCCCGGCAGGCTCCTGCTCGTCCTCCAGCGCGCGCTCGCGGACGAGCGCCGACATCGCGCGTACATCGAGCAGCGACTCGCGTCCCCGACGAAGCCTCGGACGTCGGCGCCGTCGCACCCGTAGGGCCGCCGCTGGCGGCTCGCGCGCCC
>CAIXWQ010000164.1 GCA_903923175.1 uncultured delta proteobacterium
GCCGCCGAGGCGCGCGAAGGCGCCGATCGCGCCGCCGCCCGCGAAGCCTGCCGGCGCGGCGGGGGAAGCTGGCGCGCGCGCCGAGGACGAAGGCGCGCCGATGCCTGCCAAGCCGCGCGACAGCGAGGACGTCGACAAGGGTTGGTGACGTGCGCGCGCCGCGCGCGTCGATCGAGTCGCGGGCTCAGCGCGGCGGTCGGATCGACGGCTGGCGCACGCTCGCCTCGATCACGCCCTCTTCGAGCATGTCGACGAGCAGCCCCATCGCGTCGAGCTCGGGCATGCACGACATGTCGATGACCTCCTCGATCGTGCAGGTGCCGTCGATGCGCGAGAGCAGGAACGCCGCGCGGGGATCGATCGCGAGCTGCGCGAGCCAGGTGTCGGGGACGGTGACGCGCAGCACGCGCTCGCGCGCGCCGAGGCGCCGCGTGTAGATGCCCAGCAGCTGCTGCTGGCAGCGCTCGGCGACCGCGCGCGCGTCGGCGTGGGCCGGGTTCTCCGCGAGGAGCGACTGCGCGACGGCGAGCGCGCTCTCCCAGTCGCTCGACTGCATGGCGACGCGCATCGCCGAGCCCGGGCTCCGCGCCTCGGCGGCCTGCGCGAAGCTCGAGCCGTGCGGCGCGTGGTGCGCGCTCGCGCGCTGGGGGGTGGGGCTCGGCGCGGGATCGGAGAGAGGGCGCGCGCGGGTGACGCCGACGGCTGGCTCGCCGTCGCCGAGGGGCGGGGGGACGAACGAGCGCGGGGCGGAGGCGGGAGCCGGCGTGGGCGCCGCGGACGGCGCCGAGAAGGGCGCCGCGGGAGCCGCCGAGGGCGCTCGAGTGGGCTGCGGCGGCTCGGACGTGGGGGCGGCCGCGGGGACCTTCGACGGAGCGGGCTTCGGCTCGGTCGGCCACGAAGACCAGAGCGGCGACAGCGCGTTTCTCGGGGGCTCCGACGGCGGGGTGGGCTCGGGCGCGCGCTTCGCCCGGACCGGGGCGGGGGGCGTCGGCGCCCCTCGCTTCTTCACGCGCCAGTCGAAGATGCCCATCGAACGGACGCAAACGGTAGCCGGTCGGGCCGGAGCGGGCGAGCCTCGCGTCGAATTCTCCCCCCTCGACGAGGGCGGCGTGACGCCGCGCAGGCCCTCGCCGACTTCGCCGCCCGCGCCACGCGTGCCGCGCGCGCCGGCTCCGTCACGACCAGTGCTTCGACGCGAGCGCTCCGCGATCGACGCGCAGCAGCTTCACGCGGCCGTCCATCAGGGGCACCAGGGTGTCCCACCACTCGCTGCCGTCGAACAGGTAGCGCAGCTGCACGAACGCGCCGCGCCGGAGCGCGTCCCGCGCCGCGTCGAGGCGATCCCAGGCGTCCTCGGCCGGGTCGCCTTCGTCGACCGTGGTCCACAGGCCGTCGCGCATCACCACGTCGAGGAGCTTGGCGCCGAGGCTGACGGCTTCGAACAAACGTTCGACGCCGGGGTCGTCGAGCGTCGCATCCTCGAGGTGCGGAAAGTGGAACTCGGAAGGCGTTCCGGTCGAGGGCGTCGCGGGTTGCATATCCTTGATTACGGACCGTCCACCGGGAGCAGTAAGCGCGAACGTCCGCGCTGACCCGTCGCGCCGCACCGCCTGCGCGGTAGCACGGCTCGCCTGTCCCTTCCGTCGGTCGCCGCGTGGCGCTACCGCTCGCGCGAGCATGCGTTCGACCCACCTGGCGCTCGGCGCGATCGCCCTCTGGGCCTCGGTCGCCGCGCTCGGCGTCTCGCTCGCGCACGTGCCGCCGTTCCTGCTCACGGGGATCTCGCTCCTCGTCGGTAGCATGCTCGCGCTCCCCCTGAGCTGGCGCGACGGCCGCCTCGATCTGCGCGCGCTGCGCGTCCCGCCGCGCTCGCTCGCGGTCGGCGTGTACGGGCTCTTCGGCTACCACTTCCTGTTGTTCATGGCCCTGCGCACCGCGCCGCCGGTCGAGGCCAACCTCGTCAACTACCTCTGGCCCCTGCTCATCGTCGTGCTCGCGCCGCTCGTGCTCCCAGGCGTGCGGCTGCGCGCGCGGCA
>CAIXWQ010000165.1 GCA_903923175.1 uncultured delta proteobacterium
TCGCGCGCTCGCTCGGCGGCTACGCCACGATCGCGGGCGAGCTGCGCACGGCGCCTCGCGAGCGCCGCGCCGCGCTGCCACGGATCGAGTCCCGGCCGCCGCGCTCGGCCCGGGAGCCGTGGCGCGTCGCCGTCGACGACCTCGACGACGTGTGGCTGTCGCTGGTCGATGCCCACGCGGCGCCCGCGCCGGCGCGCGCGCACGACGGTCGCGTGACCTACGCGGAAGCCTATCCGTCGACCGACGAGGTCCACTTTCACGACGGCCTGGGCGCCGAGGCGCTGCTCGTGCTGAAGGACGCGGCCGCGCCGACGCGCTTCGCGTGGCAGGTCGCGCGCGGGCGGGCGCTCGTCGAGGTCCGCGCCGACGCCGACGGCGGACTCGCGTTCGTCGATCGCGCCGGGCGCGCGCGCATCTCGGTGCCGCGCCCCTTCGCCGTCGACGCGAACGGCGTGCGGCGCGAGGCCGTGCTCGCCTGGTCGGAGGGGACGCTGAGCGTCGAGCTCGACCGCGCCGGGCTCGCGTATCCGATCGTGCTCGACCCCTACGTCGGCACCGCGCGCTGGCGGCGCGTCGCGGTCACGCCTCCGGGACGCCACGGCTGCTCGATGGCCGCCGCGGGCTCGCAGCTCGTGCTCTTCGGCGGCAAGGACGGGCCCCTGCTCGGTGACACCTGGGCGTGGTCGGGCGGCCGCTGGTCGCAGCTGCAACCGTCGACCTCGCCCTCGCCGCGCACCGCGAGCGCGATGGCGACGCTCGGCGGCAAGGCCATCCTCTTCGGCGGGATCGACGCCTCCCAGCACGGCCAGGCCGACACCTGGTCGTGGGACGGCGCGCAGTGGACGAAGCTCTCGCCAGCCCACGCGCCGAGCGGGCGCGCGTTCGCGCTGATGGCGTCGCTCGGCGACGAGATCGTCATGTACGGCGGCGCCACCAGCGGGACCGCCGACCTCGCGGACACGTGGATCTTCGACGGCACCGACTGGACCGAGGTGACGACGGGCGCCGCGCCGGTCGTCGCGACGCAGCAGCTCGACGCGCGCCTCGCGAGCAACGGCGCGAACGTGCTGCTCGCGTCGGTCCGCGGCGGCGAGACCTGGACCTTCGACGGCAAGGGCTGGACCGATCTCAGCGCCACGGCGTCGACGCCGGCGGCGGCGGACTACACCGACGGCGTCGACGCGCTCGGCGTCGTCGACGGCTTCATGACCCTGCAGACGACGTTCGGCACCTACGCGTTCAAGGGCTCGCAGTGGGTCGCGCTCGCGCCGGCCGTGCTGCCGCCGTTCCGCGCGGAGCCGTGCAGCGAGACGTTCCAAGGCGCGCTCGCGCTCTTCGGCGGCTCGTCGCAAGGCGGCAATCTCCGCGACTTCTGGACCTTCTCCGCGGGCGACTGGACGCAGCCCTTCTCGCACTCCTCGCCGACCCCGCGCGCCGACGCGTCCATGGCGTCGCTCGACAATCGCGTCGTGCTCTTCGGCGGCGCCGACGCGACCGGCGCCTTCTCGCTCACCGACACCTGGGAGTTCGACGGCAAGGTCTGGACGCCTGCGACCCCGTCGAAGTCCCCCGGAGGCAGCAGCGCCAACGTGCTGGCGAACGCGGGGAGCGCCGCGCTGCTGTACGGCGAGAGCGGCACGTGGACCTGGAACCACAAGGACTGGACGAAGCTCTCGCCGGCCCACTCGCCTGCGTCCTACGCGTCCGGCAAGCTCGCGCGCCTCGGCACCCGCGAGGTGCTGGTGACCACGCAAGACGTCGCGGCGGCCACCAACGGCGCGATCGGCACGTGGGTCTGGGACGGCGCCGACTGGACGAGCGTCGCGGGCGCGCCCCACCCGAAATACTTCGGCGCGTTCACGTCGTACGCGGGCGCGGGGCTGTACCTCGACGCGGAGAACGACGCGCAGTGGACCTTCGACGGCAAGGCCTGGAGCGCCGTCACGACGACCGATCCGACGCTCCTCTCGAGCCTGCGCACGTTCCCCGACGGCACCATCGGCGCCGTCGAGGTCGGCCGCTTCGCGCTCGTCCTCGGCGACGCGGGAGGGTGGACGGCGAACAGCGGCTGGCTCTGGGACGGCCACGCGTGGGGGCAGCTCGCGCTCGAGGGGCTGCCGCTCCGCAACGACGTCGGGCTGGCGAGCACCGGGACGAGCGTCGTGCTCTTTGGCGGCGGCGACGAGAAGGGGGTGCTCTCCGCGGACACGTTCGTCCTCGATCTCGCGCTGTCGACCGGCACCGCGTGCGCGGCCGACGCCGAGTGCGACACGGGCTTCTGCGCGCAGGGGGTGTGCTGCAACGCGCGCTGCGGAGACGCGACGCAGTCGTGCAGCGTCACGGCCACGCGCGGCACCTGCGTGCCGCTCCAGGCGGTGTGCACCGACGTCGTCACGCTGCGCGGCGCCGACGGCACGACCAAGTCCTGCGCGCCGTACCTCTGCGTCGCGGGCGCCTGCCCGGTGAAGTGCGCCACCAGCGAGGACTGCGTGGGCGGCTTCCTCTGCGACACGGGCAGCCAGAGCTGCATCGCCGGCTCCACCGCGGCGCCGAGCGCCTCCTCGGGCTGCGCCGTGGCCCCGTCGCCCGACGGGGCGCGCGAAGGCTCCTCACGCGGGGCGCGCGGGGCGCGCGGTCTCGCGGCGCTGATCGCCCTCTCGTCCCTCGCCGGCCTGCGGGCACGCCGGCGCAGGGCCGCTCCGCGCGCGGCGAAGCTCACCTGAGCGTAGAGGCCTCCGCGGCGGCCTCGCTCTCGGCCGCACCGCCCGGCGTCGCGCGCGGCA
>CAIXWQ010000166.1 GCA_903923175.1 uncultured delta proteobacterium
CCGATCTCAATCGATTGCGCCATCCCAGCTGCCCGCGACGTTCCGCAGCGGTACTTGTTCCGGAAAGTCCCAAACGATGGGGAGCGCCTGCCGTGCAAACGTGCCCACCAGCGTCTCCATCTTCGGAGAGCTGTTCCATCGGGCCAGGGATGAGCACATTTCGGAAACGCGATCTAGCGCCAAGGCAAGGCAAAGCTGCACAGCTACGCCAAGACCATCGTTAGCGTCGTCGAGAATCTCGTTCTTCGTTTCGCGTACCAGTCGGGCGATCGTCGCAAGGGTCAACGCTTGGCGAGGGGTATATAGATCCCCGAACGTGCGCATACCCATTCTTGTGACGGCCGAGAGCCCTCGTGCGTTAGGCGAAGGACGCTCCGGTGAAATGGGCTCGTTCGGTACAAACGATATGGAGCCAACGTCAGTCCGAACGAGTTCCTCTAGAGTGCGCTCGGCAACGCGGACGGCCGCAATGTCCTCTCTCGTAGGAGCGCGATAGGACCGCCCGGCCTGTCCCGGTCTCGCAAGGACCACGGCGAGCAGCTGCGCATCGGCTGCTCCACCGTGACGCTCTGCAAGTTGGCTACGTACCCTCGGACTCGGCGTGGTGAACGCGCAGAAGGGGCATGTCGCCGCTCCCCCACGAACAGTTCCTTGACCCACCTTCCGAGGGTCAGCGGTCTTGACCACCCGGAACGATACGCTCTTGCTGTCGCGGTCCAGAATCAGCTCAAGAACGAGCTGTCGGGTCTTTCGTTTCGCGATCCAGAGCGTCGTGAGCAAGGGAACTAGGGCACCGCAGGCAGGCCCTTCGCAGCGAACGGTCCTGGCCCAAAGGTATGCGATCGGAGTGGCACCGTCGGGATCGACCGGATAAACACCGGCAAGGTCTCGTTCCGCATGAGCTCGCAACAGGGCACCCTGCCGGCGCACCTCCTCGGCAAGCCGATGCCCGTACTTTGGTAGGTATTCCAGAACCAGCTTGTTCAACAACACAGGTATCGGATTAAGATCCGAAGCGAAGACGTCGGCGCCGACCCTCAACGCCTCCAGTGGAATGGCCCCGCCGCCAGCAAACGGATCGACGACAAGAGGGTGGGTTCCCTCTACGCCACCAAGCGACACGTGTGCTGCCTGGGTGAGTTCGCGGGCCGCGCCTAGGAAGGCCGGAACCGAAGATGAACTCCAGTTGGAGAAGTCGGAGATGAAGTCCAGCAGTGCATGCCGAAGGTCCAACCAGGCAGTCGGTTCGCTCGGACGAAGTCGGGTCGCGTCAGTAGTACGCCAACGCGACCAGTGGGCCGCCGATAGTTCGGCTACCTGTTTGTTCGTTCGCACGGTCTCGGCGAAGCGGCAGATAACCTCCGCTGCGGCATCTCGAAATGCCTGCGGACAATGCACGTCGAACGGGTCCGGCCACAAAGTGGCGCACAGGACGGCGCGGCAGGCCGGCAACGGCCGGCGCGCCCACCAGAGATGGAGTGTATTAATGTGTCCGTGTCGAACGAACGACTCACGATGAGCGTGACTTGAGATCGCTCGAATCGGTAGGTCAACCTCGATCAGACGTTTGGGATAGGTGCTCGTCATGCCCGCTCCGGAGGAGTGCCAAGGCGTCGGTCGTCCTTGGTTACAGCTGCCAGAATGGCCTCCGAGGTTGCGTGGTAGTGTTCGACTCGCACAACGGGCTTCCACCCAACCTTGACTGGGTTCTGCACGACATTTAGCTCCGGTGTGGAGCCGCAGTGAAAGACCACATAGAGCCAGTAGTCGTCGCCGAGCCGCTGCGCGGTCTTGAACTCGTTCGACGACAGCCCCACTTCGCCAACGGCCGCCCGGCCCTTCACCTCGATGAAGCGTACCTCCATGAAAGTCTTCGCGTCGTGCGGGTGAGGCTTGCGCGAGATTAGGTCGAACCCGCGATTGTCGGCTTCGACGCTTTCCACGACCCAGCCCTTCGCCTCCTCGTAGCGAGTGGCCTCTTGCACGGCGATCCGTTCGATCTCAACGTCGCGGACCATCGGGGCGACACCAGGTTGGTTACGCTCGGGATGGGGCAGAACCCAGGCGCGACCCATGTAGTCGATGTCCGCGATCGTGCAGAGCCGCTCCATGTCGAGCTGCTTGAGGCGGTTCTCCAGGCGATGGTTCAGATCCTCGGCGTGCAGTTCCGCCTGCGCAATGAGCCCTTGGAGCCCCGGCGTCGCGTCGCCGCCGGCCACACGTTCCTGGAGGTCGCCAAGCTGAACTTGTGCGCGGTTGATCAACTCGTTCAGGGAGATCTCGACGTGCTCGCGCACGACCTGGATCTCCTTGGCGCGCTCGGCTTCGGCTTCGACCAACCAAGCCTTGAGTGACCGTTCCAGCAGGAACGCCTCGATCTCGTTCCGCTCGGGCAGCTTGTCGGGCTCCAGCGTCCACTTGGTTGGTGGCGTGCTGCCCCGGCTGGCGGGCATGAGGTCCAGGAAGATCGTCGGCTGGCGGATGGTGAGGCCCTCGCCGTCGGCGCGCACCACGAAGAGTCGGCGGTGAAGGACGTTCGCCCTACCGTCCTTGATCGACGAAACGAAGACGTCGAGCCGGTACGGCTTGTCGGTCTGCAGGTCGTAGAAGATCGCACCGCGCCGGAGATCGTCGGAGGCCCGCTCGACCACTTCGCCGCGCAACGCCTCGAAGAGCGGGTGACCAGGGGTGATCCAGTCGAGCGTCGGGTCGTCCTTCAGCAGGCCCTTGTCGAAGGCCACGCGACCGTATTCCCGCGCGATCGCTCCGAACCTCGGTTCGAGTGTGTGACCACGAGAGAGAAGGTTCTTAGGCACCTTGCCGAGCTTGTAGACGTGCGGGGACGCCTTCTCGGGCTTCATCGGCATCCCGGCGATGGGGCAAGCGGCGGCGGCGAAGTCCTCGATGACCTCGGGGACGAGGCGGCGCTCCTTCGCCTCGGCCGTCTTCCCGATGATTGCGCTCAGGTTGAGCTCGCGCTTGGCAAGCCCTTCGAGCGTTGCCTCGGTGATCTGCTTGAACCGCTGGGGAGTGAGCTCCTCGACGACGCGATCCTGAATGTCCTTCTCGGCGATCTTCCCGGCGTAGAGGTCGCGGAACATCTTCTCTAGAAGGTTCGACGGGAAGATGTCGCCCACCACGTCGAACACCTTGTCGCTGTCGAGATCGTTGCGGATCTGGCGGAGCCGATCGAGCAGCTTCGCGAGAACGCGCCCCTCCACGGTGTTCGTCGCGGCGAAGTTGAAGATGAGGCAGTCGTGCTCCTGGCCGTAGCGGTGGATTCGGCCCATCCGCTGTTCGAGGCGCACCGGGTTCCACGGGATGTCGTAGTTGATCATCATCCAGCAAAACTGGAGGTTGATCCCTTCGCCGGCCGCCTCAGTTGCGACGAGGATCTGCGCCGACTCCCGGAACTCGCGTTCGGCGTGGATGCGCGTGCCCGGCGTATCGCGATCCCCGATCTTCATCCCGCCGTGGATCTGCGTGACCTTGAGCCCCCACTCCAGGAGCTTGCCCTTCGGCCGTCCGTCTTTCCCGTCCCCCGCGAGGTAGTCGAGCGTGTCCTTGTGCTCGGTGAAGATCAGCAGCTTGGTCTTGTCCTCGCCGAAGATGCCCCACTTCTGGAGGATCTCGCGCAGCTTCTTGAGCTTGGATTCGACCTCGCTCTTCTCCAGCCCGCGCGCTTCGTCGATGAGCCCCGAGAGTTCCTGGATCTCGACCCTGAGCTGCACGGGATCGAACGACACGACTACGTTCTCGACCTCCGAAAGCAGGCGCTCCTGCTCCTCTTCGGTGAGCTCGTCGAAGTCGTCGGGGAGCTGCTTCGCGATCTGTTGCTTGCGGTACTTCTCAGGGTCTTCGAGGATCTTGTGGCGGCGATCACGCATCCGTTCGAGGGACCGCCTGACGGCGAAGATGCTCGACGCGAAGCGCCGCTGGAGCATCGCCATCGTGAAGCCAAGAGCCCGAGCCGCGGGTGAATCCTCGGCGGCCGCGCGCGCCGACTGAGCACGGATGTAGTCCGTGAGCGACTTGTAGAAGCCGAACTCGTCGCCATCGAGCTCGAAGGCGGAGGTCTGCACGTCCCGCGCCTTAAAGAGGCGCTTCACCTTGCCCGTCTCTGGATCGGGGAACGAGACGAGGGCCTCTTTCACGCGCCGCAGGTAGAACGGCGCGCTCTTCCGCTTCATCGCCTCCTTGAGGCTTGCGATGTCGGCGTACACGTCTCGGTCGAGCAACGTCAAAAAGCGGCGGAAGTGATCCGGGTCGCCCTTGTGCGGCGTTGCCGTCATCAAGAGGAAGTGGTCGGTGCGATCCGAGAGGGCCTCGCCGATTCGGAAGGCCAGCGTCGGCTTGTCCGCGGTCGTGGGCGACATCTTGTGCGCCTCGTCCACGATGACGAGATCCCAGTGGGTTCGCAGCAGGCTGTCCCGCGCCTCATCGACCACCGAGATCCAGGAAACCGAGGTCACGACCTGATCG
>CAIXWQ010000167.1 GCA_903923175.1 uncultured delta proteobacterium
CCTCCCGTCCCTCTTCGTCGCCATCCTCCAGGTCACGCTCACGTCGGCGACGGACAGGCAGCGCTGGTGGTCGAGCCTCGGGGCTGTCGTCGTGGGGCTCGCCGTCGGCTGGCTGCTGGCGAAGGCCGTCACGGCCTGGGCGCTCCGCAACGCGGATCGGGAGCTCGGCGAGGGCGCGGGCGCTCCGGAGCCGGTCAAGGCGCTCGCCGTGGGCGCACCTCGGACCGAGCCTGGTGTCCGAGACTCCGCGCGGGCCTCGAAGCGGGGGTCGCGCGACTGAGCGCGCTCCCCGCGGCGCCGAGATGGCGCTGCGATCGCGCGCGTGAATGCGCCTGCGGCATCGGTTCGAGAACGGCCGCACAGCCGAGGTGCGGGGCCTGACGCCGATCGGTCGGCAACCCGAGTCGTCTCGGCACCCGGGAGATCGGCCCTACTCGCTCCCCGAAGTGGGCGGCGGCGGACGTCCTCTTGCCGCCTTCACTTCCACCAACAGCCACCGGACTTCCGCGTCTTGCGGTCGCGTCAGCGTCCCGATCGCAAGACGCTCGCCGACGTGCTGGCCGACGAGGGCTCGGTCTCCGAGGGCGAGGACGACGGTGCGCCGGTCCATCGCCACCTCCACGCCGAGCTGTCGGGAGAAGAGCTCCGCCGTGTCGGCGTGGCCCACCGCCGAGCGCGCCGTGGCGGCGATCGCTCGGGCCTCGTCTGAGGAGAGCGCGCGGACCGAAATGTCGGCCTCTGCGAACTCGCGGAGGGTGCTCAGGCTGAAGGAATTCAGCAGCCAGGTGGTGGGCGTGTCTACGATAGCCATAGCTTCTTCGAGTCGGTCTGCGCGTCCGCGAGCGATCGATAGAGGACCGCCTGCGGCTGCCAGCTCTCCGAGCCCGCACGAGCGGTCGCGCGCGCGGGCTCCATGTTGTGCGGGACGAAGCACTCGCCCGCCCGGTTCACCGCCAGGAGGAACTCGCAATCCAGGCTCTTGCCCCGCGCGTCCTTCAGGATCGCAGCGAACAGGCCGCCGTTCCCGGCCGCGAGCGCGTCACCGGGCTCGACGATGACGTGATCCATCGCGCTCAAGGCCAGGCTCGCCGCCTTGATGAGCCTCCCGTGCCGTTCGAGGATCGGCTTCGCTTCGAAGTGACGTAGCGCTCCGGCGTGCGCAAAGGCGGTGCGCTCGGTGAGGAGCTCGTCCTTGGAGCCATATCCGCCGTGTTGCCACGGCTCGTTCTTCCAGAACGCGGCCAAGGCCTTCCCCCAGCTCGAATCCGGCTTCGCGGACTCTGCGGCCTGCGCTGCGGCGTCGAAGCTGGTCCTGAGCCCGAGCATGAAGCGATCGCCACACCTGCTCGAGATCCGCTCCCAGAGCTCACGAACAGGGACCTTCCCCTCCAGGGAGAGAATCAACGCGCTCAGCCAGGCGAGCGACTGCAGGTAGTGCTCCGTCACCGTGGGGTGAATGACGATGGTGCCAGCGGCGATGGTGTCGACGAGCTTCGCGATCGGCTCCCAGCGAAGCCAGCCGGTCGTGTCCAGGGTCTCGACGGCGGCGCCGATCCGCCACGGCCAAGCCTCGACGGTGTCGATGCTCCGATTGTGCGCGCGGATGGCCTCGACCGTGCGACGAAGCAATTGCTGACGGCGTTCGTCGCCGGGCGCCTGGTGGAACGAGAAGGACGCCACGGCCAACGCGTTCAACCACCGTCGGAAGTCCCGCTTCCCGGCCTCGTCCGCCAGGAGCTCGCCCAGCGCGGCGAGCTTGCTCTCGCCCTCCCGATCGAATGACGCGCAGGCCCCCCAAGCCTTCTGCCGGGGCTCGTCCGACGCGAGCTCGGCGAACGCGCCGATGCCGCCGACCCCGACGCGGCAGAGAGCCTCGGCGAGGGCGTGCGGTGCCTTCGTTTCCCACGCTCGCGGACGACGAACGACCGCGCGGATCTCGTCTCCGATGCGCGCCTGCAGCTCGCCGAACTCGCGCCGCGCCGCCCCGCGAACCAGAAGCATCGTCGCCAGACCGACGGTGTGGAACGACAGCGCGTCGACCGCCGCGACGAGGGCACGCCCGTCTTGGTCTTCTGGGGGCGAGTCGAGCGCTTGCCGCGCGCGCTGCAGGCCAGCCAGGAAGACCGACTCGGCGTCAGCGAACTTGCCTTGTTCCGCCAGCGTCCAGCCGAGACTGTGCTCGGTCATGAAGAGCCCGAGAAGGTCGTCGTTCGTCTGCTTGATGGCGCGGGACTGCGCGAACGCCCTCTGGGCTTCGTCCCAGCGGTGCTCTCCTCTCGCGGCGAGGCCTAAGGTGTCGAGA
>CAIXWQ010000168.1 GCA_903923175.1 uncultured delta proteobacterium
CGCAGCGCGCGCGCCGCCTCGTCGCGCACCGTGCGCACGACCACGTCGCGCCGGGCCGGCGAGCCGGGCGCGGGGGTGAGCAGCGAGGCGCCCGTCGAGGCCTGCGCGAGCACGTAGGGGCCGTTGCCCGTGAGGCGCTCGCCCCGCGCCCGTCGCGCCTCGTCGGCCTTCAGGATGGGGAGCTCGAGATCGGCGCGCAGCACCGCCCGTGGCCGCTTGGCGACGAAGCGCACGCGCAGGCCCCCCGGGCCGTCGAGGGCCTCGATCGACGCGAGCTCGTCGGCGAGCCTGCGCCCCGGCGCGCCGAGCGCGGGATCCCCGATCGCCCGCCACGTCTCGATCACGTCGCGCGCTCGCACCGGTGTGCCGTCGTGGAAGCGCGCGTCCGCGCGCAGGGTCACGAGGAGCGCGCGTCGCGGGTCGCCTCCGTCCTCGTCGACCGCGGACGCCAGCGCGGGCATCGGCGCGAGCGTGCCCCGGTCGGGCGCGACGAGCCCCAGGTGGACCAGCCGGCCGAGCCGCAGGCCGTACACGTCCGCCGCGAACCGCGGATCCAGCGTGATCGGCTCGGTCGGCACCACCAGCTCGATCGGGGCCGCGCCGTCGTGTCCGCGTCGGCCGCACGCCGCGAGCGGCAGCGCGCCGAGGAGCCCCAGCGCGTCGCGGCGTCGCACGTCAGCCGCCGAGGAGATCGAGGATCGCCTTGGCGACCTCGGCGAGCTCGAAGGGCTTGCGCACCCAGCGGGCGCGCGGGACCTCGCCGAGGAGATCGTGCTCGAGCGCGACCACCGAGCCGCTGATGAAGATGATCCCCGCGTCGGGCGCGGCCTGCTTCAGCGCCGCGAGCGCGCCGCCGAGGTCGTCGGCGATCGGCGAGAGATCGAGCAGCACCGCGTCGATGCGCCCCTCGCGGGCGATGGCCGGCAGCTTGGTCGCGAGCCCGCGACCGTCGTGCAGCGCGATGACCTCCATGCCGCGCGCGCCGAGCCCGGCGTCGAGCAGCGCGCACACGGAGCGATCGTCCTCGATGACGAGCACGCGCAGCGGACGCGTCGCCGTCGTCGTCGCCGCCGCAGTGGGCGGCGGCCGCGAAGAGCGCCGCGGCGTCAGCGGGGCAGGGGCGGTGACGCGCGGTAGCTCGAGGCGGAAGGTCGCGCCGGGGCCGCCGGGGACATGGACGAGATCGCCGCCGAGCCGCCGCGCGACCTCGCGCGCGTGCCGGAGCCCGAGCCCCGCGCCGCCAGGGCGCGTGGTCGCGCCATCGAAGAGGCGAGGCTGCACGTCCGCGGCGACGCCGGGCCCCTCGTCGCGCACCGTGACGGTCACGAGCTCGGCTTCCTTGCCGGCGTGCTCGACTTGCACGCGGATCGCCCCGCCGCGCGGCGTGAACGCGATGGCGTTCAGCACGAGGTTGGTCAGCGCGTGCGCCGCCCAGCCGTCGTCCGCGACCCAGAGCTCGGGGCCGGGGGTCTGCAGCTCCAGCGTGAGCCCGGCGCGCTCGATCTCCAGGGAGAGCGCGTCGACGACGTCGCGCGCCAGCGCGGCCGCCGACACCGGCTCGATCGGCCGAGGCTCGGTCCGCGCGCCGATCGCCGCCCGCGCGAGATCACGCGCGTCGCGGGCCTTCTGTCGCGCGATGCCGAGCGCCCTGGCCGCGAAGGCGGGATCGTCCGCCTGCGTCACGGCCTGGTCCAGCCAACCGAGCAGGACGGTCAGCGCGTTCGACACGTCGTGGAGCGCCTCCGCGGCCCCCGGCCGAGCGTCGATCGCCTCTTTTTCTCGGTCGCGCGCGTTCAACGCCGGTCACGTTAGCACGCACCCCCGACCCCTGGGCCAATGTTGCGCGGGTCGACGGGCGCGCCGTCGGCGACGTGGTGGCCGCGCCTCCCGAGGTCCTCGGGCGCTTCGTTCGCGTCGAGGAGGCAACGGTCGTCCGCGAGCGCGAGAGGCGCGGGCCGGTGCGACACCAGCACCACCGCCGGCCCGCGCCCTCCGCGGTCTCCGCGCACGCACGCGCGAATCGCGTCGATCGCGAGCGCCTCGCCGACCGCATCGAGGCTCGCCGTCGGCTCGTCGAGCAGCAGCACCGGTGCGCCTCCGGTCAGCGCCCGGGCGAGCGCGAGCCGCTGCGCCTCGCCGCTGGAAGGGCGATGTCCGCGCGGGCCGAGCGAGGCGTCGTCTGCCAGCGCGCCGAGGACGTGATCGCCGAGCGCCGCGAGGACCGCGCGTCCGCGAGCGATTCGCGTCGCGTCCGTCGGCGCATCGGGCGCGAGGTTCTCCGCGAGCGTCCCCGGCAGGACCGGCGGCGCCGAGGGGACCCACGCCACCGGGCGATGGCGCGGCCCCATCGGCGCGTCGTCGAAGCGGGTGCGCCCGAGCAGGACCTCGCCCGCAGCGACGGCGCGTGCGCCCACGATCGCCTCGAGCAAGGCGGACTTCCCCGCGCCGGGGAGGCCCGTCAGCGCGAGCACGCGACCCGGCTCGACGCGCACATCGATCCCGCCGCGCACGCGCGCGCCGCCGACGTCGAGCCGCACGCCTCGCAGCTCCAGCGCCGCGGGCTCCCACCGCGCGCGCCCCGCCGACGTCGCGAGGGGCGGTGCGAGCCGCGCGAGCTGCGCCTGCGCGTGCTCCGCGCGCGAGAGCCCCGCGGAGGCCTCCGCGAGATCCCGCAGCGGCCGGTACGCCGACACCAGCGCGACCAGCACCGGCAGCAGCGTCGGACGCGCCTCGGCAGCCGCAGGCGCGAACGCGGAGACCAGGATGACCACGGCGAGCCCCGCCAGCACCTCGTTCGAGAGCGACGCGAACGCGCTCGCCATCGAGGCCCGCGTCGAGAGCGCCAGCCCTTCGACCCCGAGTGCCGACACGCGCCGCGTCGCCGTCGACGCGCCGCCGCACGAGGCCCAGAGCGCGGCGTGCTCGACCACGTCGCGCGTCGCGTCGACCAGCTCGACCACCCCCTGCGCCGCCTCGCGTTGCGCTGACCGCAGGGCGCGTCTCGCCGGACGCAGCAGCAGCGCGAACGGCACGACTCCGAGGAGGAGCGCCCCGGCGAGCAACGGGTCGAGTCCGAGCGCGACCGCGCCGAGCACGACGAGCTGAACCCTCGCGCGCAGTCGGGCGCGCCGGTGGCGCACGCCG
>CAIXWQ010000169.1 GCA_903923175.1 uncultured delta proteobacterium
CGTCGTGGCCGGCCGAGCTCCCCACGCCGCCGAAGGGGCCGCTCGCGGTCGCCGCCAACGCAGGGCTCCCGCCGCCGCCGCCCGCGACGCCGCCCGACGCCCCGGCGTCCGGCGGCAAGTCGCTCGCATGGCTCTCGGGGCTCAAGATGCCCGATCTGCCGGTGCGCTGGGACGCGCGCGTCGTGAAGTACCTCGAGTTCTTCAAGGACGACCCGCGCGGCCGGCGGCTCTTCGCCGTCTGGTACAAGCGCTCTGGTCGCTATCGCGAGCTGATCCAGGCGCAGCTGCGCGCCAAGGGCTTGCCCGAAGACCTCGCGTGGATCGCGATGGCCGAGAGCGGCTTCGATCCGCTGATCAAGTCGCCCGCGGGCGCCGCCGGGCTCTGGCAGTTCATGCCCGACACCGGCAAGTCGTACGGCCTCTCCAGCGATCGCTGGGCCGACGCGCGCCTGTCGCCGATCCGCGCGACCGAGGCCGCCGTCGCGTTCCTCGGCGATCTCAAGCGCCGCTTCGGCTCCTGGGAGCTCGCGATCGCCTCGTACAACATGGGCTACGGCGGCGTGCTGTCGGTGGTGAAGCGCTTCAACACCAACGACTACTGGGAGCTCTCGAAGCTCGAGAACGCGCTGCCGTGGGAGACGACGCTCTACGTCCCCAAGATCATCGCCATCGCGGTGGTCGCCAAGAACCCGGAGACCTTCGGCTTCGCCGACGTCGTGCTCGAGCCCTCGCTCAAGGGCGAGAACGTCGCGGTCCCCGCCGGCACCGAGCTGAAGGCGATCGCGACGGCGGCCGGCTGCACGACGCAGGAGATCGAGAAGCTCAACCCCGAGCTGCGCGCCGGCCGCACGCCGCCGCTGTCGACGGCCGCCGGCGACGACGCGACCTACGTGGTCGTCGTGCCCGCCGGCAAGGCGCAGAGCGTGAAGGACGCCTCGGCGAAGCTCGCGCAGTCGGGCGTGAAGGCGAGCTCGCTCGAGCGCTACGTGGTGCGCTTCGGCGAGACGCTCGACCAGGTCGCGACCGCGCGCAAGACGACCAAGGCGAAGCTCGTCGAGCTCAACGGGATCCGCTCCGAGGAGGCGGTGCGCGGCGGCACCGTGCTGCTCGTCCCCGCGCTCCCCGCCGGCGCCGCGCCGGTGTCGACCTCGCCGTTCGTCGCCACCTCGACCAGCGATCCGCGCCCGATCGTGGTCGTGCCGCCGACCGCGTTCGCCTACCCCGATCGCAAGCGCGTGTTCTACAAGGTGCTCGTCGGCGACACGCCGCGCGAGATCGCCGACGCCTTCGGCGTCTCGCTCGATCAGCTCCGCTCGTGGAACTCGATCGAGCCCTCGGCGCGGCTCCAGGAGGGGATGACCCTGCAGCTCTTCGTCGCCAAGGGGTTCGAGCTCTCGCGCGTCGTCGCGCTGGAGGAGAAGCAGGCGAAGGTCGTCGCGGTCGGCTCCGACGAGTTCTACGCGCTCGAAGAGGAGAAGAAGGGGCGACGCCGCACGACGGTGCTGGCGAAGAGCGGCGAGACGCTCGAGACCATCGGCAAGCGCTACGGGCTGAGCGCAGCCTCGATGGAGAAGATCAATCGTCGCCCGCGCGGCGACGTGCTGAAGACGGGCGAGACCGTGATCGTCTACGTGCCAGCGTCCGGTCCGCCGGTCGCGGTGGCGAGCGCGGGCTCCGGCACGACGAGCCCGAAACCGAACGAGTCGGAGCTCCCTGCGCTGCCGCCGCCGGAGAAGGCGTCCGAGGCCAAAGATGTCGCGAAACAGTAGCCGCTCCTCCGCGCCGAAGCTCGGCCGCCCCTCGCTCACGTCCTCGCGCGCATCTTCGCTCGCATCTTCGCTCGCGTCGTCTCTCACGATGCTCGCGCTCGTCGCCGCGGCGCCCGTCGCCTGCCACCGCGCCGAGGAGACGAAGACCGACCCCGTCAAGTCCGCGTCCTCTTCGGCCGCGCGGGCGGCGTCCGTGACCACGTCTGCGCCGGCCGGGCCGACCGTGACCGCGGCCCCGCCCTTCGCGTCGGCGAGCGCGTTCGTGCTCGCGCCGAACAAGCTATGCCCCGGCCCCTGCGAGGCGCAGTGGGACGACGACGGCGACGGCAAGATCGACCGCGCCGCGAGCTACTCGTACCTCCCCGACGGGCGCGTCGATCACGTGCGCACCGACCTCGACGCCGACGGCATCGTCGACAAGGACAAGCCGTACGCGTACCGCATGCCGACGACGGGCGACGTGCTCCCGCGCGGGCTCGACGGCGCCGCGTGGCAGGGGGTGCTGTTCCTCCTCGGCGGTCGCATCTGGATCCCCTACGACCGCGCCGTGATCTTCGAGCTGCCGGGCGTCTCGGTGACCGACTGCGAGAGCGCGACGACCACCGCGCCGGAGCCGCAGAAGACGGCCGATCACCCGGTGCCGCCCCGGTCGCAGGCGAAGACCGCGAAGAGCACCTGCGAGGGGCGCATGCTGACCGCGTACGAGACGCTCGACGCGTCGGGCGCGCGGCTCGGCAGCGCGCGCTACTCGTACGCGTGCTGGCCGAAGGAGCGGGGCTGCCCCGCGACGCCCGCGTTCACGCCGATCGCGCCGCGCACGTCGCGCAGCGTGTGCCGCGCCGACGCCGACAAGGTCGCGGCGGTGATCGATCCCGACCCGCGCGTGAAGCCGCCGGCCAAGGCGCCGGCGGGGATGCCCGGGATGCCCGGGATGCCGCACGCGCCGGGCGCGAAGCCCGCGCCGGGTGCGCCGGGTGCGCCGGGTGCAGCGAGCGGGAGCGAGGGGCGCGTGACCCTCGAGCCGACCGGCGCGCGGCTGGTCGACGTCCCGCAGCACGGCGCCGTCGATCACGTCGGCCTGCGTCCGGCCGATCGCGTCGTGGCGGTGGCGGGGGTCGTGCTCGACAAGCGCCCCGACGGCGAGGTGCGCAAGGCGGTCGCGGCGGCCACCGACTTCGACGTCGCGCTCGAGCGCGCCGGGCTCCCGGTGACGCTGCACGTGCACGTCGGCGGCGACTGCTCGAAGTAGCGCGGGCGGGGAATGCGGCCGGAGCGCCTCGACGTTCCGTTCGGCGTGCGTCGCGGAACTTGCCCAGCTGCTCCCCCCTCCGGTACGCCGCTGTGCGATGCGTGACGACCAGCACCCCGACCAGGCCGAGGCCGTTCCGACGCAGTACGAGCCGAGCGCGCCCGCGCGCGCCGACGCAACGCGGCCGGGAGATCCCCGCGATCACGTCGGCTCCGACGATGCGCGCGATCCCGGCGAATCGCGCGATTGCCTCGACGCGAGCGACCAGAGCCCCACGCCGACCACCGTCGAGGCCACCGAGAGCGTCCCGCCGCTGTCGGGGCCCTCGCGCGTGCGCGCCACCTTCGAGCGCGCTCGGTCGCGCTGCTCGGCGCTCGCCGCGCGCGCTCGGCACGCGCTCCCGCCGCTCCCATCGCGCGTCACGCGTGACGCACGCGACGCGCGTGATGCGCTCGTCGCCCGCGTGTCGAAAGGAGCCTCTGCCGTGAAAGCCCGCCCGCGTCGCTCGGCGTCGATCGCCGCCGGCGTGCTGCTCGTCGCCGCCGTCGTCCCCGCCGTCGCCCTGCGCGCCACCCGCGGCCAGGCCAGCGAGCTGCTCGTGCTCGCCGCCCCCTCCGCGCTCGTCTCGGCCAAGCCGGCCGACGCCGCGTCGAGCGCGAAGGCGACCGCGCCCTCCGTCAAACCCTTCCAGCCGCCGAGCGCGCTCGCGGGGCTCGATCTCAAGTCGATCTCGGTCGACGACACCGGCGCGGTCGCGACCGCCGCCAGCGGCCGCATCGCCAAGCTCACGCTCGACCCCAAGGCGCAGATCGCCGCGACGCGGCTGATGGCGAAGCACAAGCTCCCGGAGGCGGCGGTCGTCCTGCTCGACCCCGCGACCGGCAAGGTGCTCGTCTACGCCTCGCGCGGCGGCGGCGGGCACGATCTCGCGGCGGAGGCGACCTCGCCCTCGGCGAGCGTCTTCAAGGTCGTGACCGGCTCGGCCCTCGTGCAGGTCGCCGGCGTGCCGATCGACACCAAGGTCTGCTACGGCGGCGGTGATTCGAAGCTCGAGCCGCGCGATCTCAAGGACGACCCCAAGCTCGACAAGTACTGCGCGACGATGTCGCAGGCGATGGGGCGCTCGATCAACGCCGTGTTCGGCAAGCTGGCGCAACGCAAGCTCGCGGTCAGCGATCTCAACACCGTCGCGGGCAACCTCGGCTTCGGCGTGGCGCTGCCGTTCGACGTCGTGATCCAGCCCTCGAAGCTCGACGTCCCGAGCGATCCGCTCAACTTCGCGCGCACCGCGGCGGGCTTCTACAACACCACGCTCTCGCCGCTGCACGCCGCGATGCTCGCGGGCACCATCGGCAACGGCGGCACCATGATGCGGCCGTGGATCGTCAGCTCGGTCCTCGACGGCAACCAGACGCTCTACAAGGCGCCTTCGCCTTCGATCTTCCGCAAGGCGATCGACGCGTCCACCGCGAGCTCGGTCGGCAGCATGATGCTCGAGACCGTCGCCAACGGCACGAGCTTCAAGGCGTTCCACGACGCCAAGGGCAAGGCCTTCATCCCCGGCGTCGAGATCGCGGGCAAGACCGGCACGCTGAACCTCACCCCGGGCTCGTCGGCGAAGCTCGTGACCTGGTTCGTCGGCTACGCGCCCGCGAAGAACCCGAAGGTCGCGATCGCCACGCTGATCGTGAACGATCCCGTGTGGAAGGTGAAGGCGAACACGCTCTCGCGCGAGGTGCTCCAGTACTGGTTCGCCGAGAACGGGTACGCCGGGGTCACGGCGCCGTCGCTCGATCCCTGAGCGCGTCGCGCGTCGTGCGTGCGCGCCGCCGGGTTTGGCACGCTCCTTGGAGGACTCTCGCGCGGGAGGACGATCACGCTCGCGCGTATCCTCGCCCGCCCGAGGAGTCGCCATGCGCAAGCCGATCGCGGCCGCGACGCTCGTGCTGCTCGTCGCAGGGTGCGGCTCTTCGGTCGTCCTCGAGCCGACCGTCACCTGCACGGTCGGCGATCGGACCTACCAGCCCGGCGACACGTTCCTCGACGCCGACGGCTGCAACACCTGCAGCTGTGGCCTCGACGGTACCGTCGGCTGCACCGCGATGGCGTGCGTGAAGCCCTGCACCTACGGCGGTCAGCAGTACACGCCGGGGGCGACCTTCCCCGCCGGTGACGGCTGCAACAGCTGCACGTGCCAGCAAGACGGCGGCGTCGCGTGCACCGAGAAGGCGTGCCCCTCCTGCGTCTACGCCGGCAAGACCTGGCGCCCGGGCGACACCTTCCCCGCGATCGACGGCTGCAACACCTGCGCGTGCGCGGCCGACGGCTCGGTCGGCTGCACGAAGCGGGCGTGCGCCTGCGACCCGAGCAAGGAGTGGTACCGCCACTACGTCGGGAGCAGCCCGGAGCAGTGCGCGGTGATCGACTTCGCGTGCCCGGCGAACACGACCGGCTTCGCCAACGACTGCGGCTGCGGCTGCGAGCAGGCGGCGACCTGCCCCCAGTGGTTCGACTGCATGCCGCCGAAACCGTGCGACGAGGCGTCCATCAAGGCCGCGTGCCCGTACTCGGGCATCACGTACTGATCCCGCGTCACCCGCGTCACCCGCATCACGCGGAGCGGCGCCTCCGCCGTCCGCGCGCGAGGCCGAGCCCGACGAGCGCGAGCGCGCAGGCCGAAGCTCCGATGGCGCGCTCGCGCGTGTCGCGCGGGTCGCCGTCGCCGATCGCGCAGCCGCCGGAGTCGCTCGCGGCGCCGCTAGACGGGATGCAGTGGCTCGTCGCCGGATCGCACTGGAAGCCCCCCGCGCACTGATCGCTCTGCGCGCAGCTCGGGCGGCACGAGCCCTTGCTCGGATCGCAGAGCAGCGGCGCGCACGCGACCGGCTGCCCCACCTTGGGCACGCTCTGCGTGAGATCGTCCGAGCACGCGGCGAGCGTGGGGTCGGGGACGCACGCGCCGCCGACGCAGACGTTCCCCGTCGCGCACTGCGCGCTCGCGGTGCACGTCTTCGCGCAGCCGCCGGCGGCGACGCACGTGTACGGCGCGCACCCTTTGGCGTCGCCGCAGCAGTGGCCGTCGAGGCAGTGCCCCGAGCCGCACAGCCCGTCGCGTGCGCACGCGGCGCCGAGGGGGAGCGAGGCCACGCACGCGCCGCCGTCGCACGCGTGACCGGCCGCGCAGTCGGCGTCGACGCCGCACGTCGCGCCGCACTTGCCCGCGAGGCAGCCGAACGAGCTGCACGCGTCCGGATCGCTGCACGCTGCGCCGTCCCGCGCGATCGTGAGCACGTCGGTCGCGGTGAACGGGACCGAAGCGCCCGTCGCGCCCGGCTGGTAGCCGCCGGCGAGCAGCGCCGTGTCGCCCGCGCTCACGACCATCGACGGCCACGGCGTGCTCGGGGGCGCCGGGATGGCGCGGTACGTCTTCGTCACCGGATCGAGCAGCACCGCCTGCTCGGGCTGCGGCGTCGTCGAGAACGGCGAGCCGAGGACGAGCAGCCAGCGATCGCCGATCGCCACGAGCCGGTCGGGGCGGAAGCTCGTCGGCGCGTCGATCGGCGTGGTCGCGCCGGTGCTCGGATCGAGGCCGAAGAGCGTCCCCGCCGGCCCGAGGAACGCGACGCCGGCCCGGGTCGCGGCCACGGACATCGGCGAGGAGCCCGGCCCGGCCGCGCTCGTCCACGCGTCGGTCTTGGGATCGTAGAAGAGCGTCGACGTCGGGACGGCGCACGTCGCGTCGGTCGCGATCATCGCCGCGCGGCCGTCGGCGAGGCCGACGAAGCCCGGGGAATTGCAGCGCGAGCCCGGCATCGGCGCGGTGGCCTTCCAAGTCCGGGCGACCGGATCGTAGAGCTCGCAGCTCGTGAGCTTGGCGCCGCTCGCGCCCGGGGCGTCGCCGCCGCAGAAGAGCGCGCGGCCGTCGGCGAGCCGCGTCGCTTGCGGGCGTGCGCGGTCGGTCGTCGTCGCCGCCGTCGCCGTCCACGCGGCCGTCGCGGGCGACCAGATCCAGCCCGTCGTCGAGCGCGCGCCGGCGGTGCTCTCGCCGTATGCGCAGAGGAACGTGCCGTCGGCGAGCCCCACCAGCGCTTCGCACGAGCGCGCCGGGAGGATGGCGATCAGACCCCAGATCTGCGCGACTGGATCGAACTGCCACGCCAGCGCGTTCGCGCCGCTCGCGACGTCGATCGCCGGCTGCACGATCAGGGCGTGGCCGTCGTCGACGCCGGCGGCGAGCCCTTGATCGCGCGTGAAGGCCTCCGGCGGTGCGTTGCTCGTCTGCGTCCAGACCTTCGCGTTCGCCGCGCTCGACCAGATCCCGATCGCCGCGAGCGGCCACCACCGGAGCTTCGCCATCGCGCCCTCCTGCTCCTCGGCAGCGTAGCGCGTCCGGCCCGGCGCGAGGCGCGTCGGTTGGGTCCTCGCGACACGCCGCCGGGCCCCTCGCCGCCGCTTTCCCGGGCTACGCCTTCCCCTCGCGCCCGATCGTGCCTACACCGCGCATCCGCGATGTCCGACGTCGATGGCCCCGCGCCGCCCGAGCGCTCTGCGTCTGCCGTGACTCCCGTGACTCCCGCGCCTCCCGCGAGCACGGAGCCGGCCGAGCTCCCCAAGAAGTGGGTCATCGTCGGCTTCGCCCTCGCGCTGTTCGCCGGGCTCTGCACCGCGATGCTGTTCGTGAAGGCGCAGCGCGACGCGGTCTCCAAGGCCCCGCCGAAGGGGGCGCCGCTCGCGTTCGTCGACGTCGCGCCGATCGCGATCGATCTCAACGAAGACGGCGTCGAGGACTTCGCCGCGGTCGCGCACGACGCGCAGGCCGCGCAGGGCGCGCTCGCCGTCGTCGCGTTCAACGGCAAGACGCTCCGCGAGGTCTGGCACTCGGAGGGGCTCGTCGGGCTCGAGCGGGCGCGCCTCGTCGCCGCGGGCGACGCCGTGATCGTCTTCGCGAGCACGGCCGAGGACGGGGGCGCGCGCGCGCGCGCGTACGTGCTGCAGGTCCGCTCCGGCCGCGCGCTGCGCGACGTCGCGCTCCCGGCGCCCGCCGTGAACGTGTGCGCGAGCGGCGGCGGGGTCTTCTACGGCCTGACCGATCGCCGCGTGCTCGTCCTCGACGTCGCGGCCGGCACGACGCGCGACGCGCGCCCCGAAGAAGGAGCGTGCGCGCGCGCGCCGTGGGCGGGCGACGACGGGGCGAAGAAGGGGCGCAGCTACGCGGTCACCGGCGGCAAGCTCACCGTGGCCGCGCCGGATGGCCGCGTGATCGGCGTGGTCGAGGGGCGCTGAGAGATCGCCTCGCGATCTCTCCTTTGGGGTCGCGCCGCTACTTGCAGGTCGAGGCCGGGTCGACGGTGCACTTCCCGCCGACGCAGCTCGCGCCCTGCATGCAGTTCGCGCCGGTGGTCGCGTC
>CAIXWQ010000170.1 GCA_903923175.1 uncultured delta proteobacterium
CGGCTCGGCGGCGTCCGTCCCGGCGTCGACGCCGGCGTCGCCCGTGGGGACGACCTCGCTCGTCTCGAGCGACACCGTGCCGTCCATCGTGGGGCAGTTGGCGTGCAGCACGGCGAGGTAGTACGTCGCGCCGGGCTCGAGCGCGCCCGCGCCGCCCGGGCCGAGCGTGATCGAGCCGTTCGGATCGGTGAGGTGCTCGACCTTGAAGTCGTAGGCCTTCGCCTTGTACGGCTGCGCCCCGCCGAGGCCCCCGGTGAACGTGACCAGGCTCCCCTTGCGCACGTACAGCGAGTAGTCGAGCGCGCTGCTCCCCCCGCCGCCGAAGCCGCCGGGCTTGAGCGCGACCGAGAGCTTCGCGGACTGGTCGCCCGCGCCGGCGACGATCCGGTACTGGAAGAGCGAGGTCATCTTCACCTGGCTCGACAGCTGCTGACACGAGTAGCCGCCGAAGTACTGCCCGAGGAGCGTGAGCCCGGTGAAGCCCGAGGTCGCGGGGCTCTTCGCGGTCACGTCGATCGCGCGACCGCAGCCGAGCAGCCCGAGATCGTCGAGGATCGCCCTCACCTCGCCGGCCTTCGCCGCGGTCATCGAGCCGCTGGCGACCGCCGCGTCGGTCCCCTTGGTGATGCCGCTCGCGAAGTCGGCGAACGACGCGCCGCCGTGCAGGAGCTGGATCGAAGACCACAGGAGCGGATCGGCGACGTCGCGCCCGAGCGACTGCCGGATGCGCCAGCTCGCGTTGCCGACGAGCCCGCCGTCCGCGTGGGGCTCGCCGATCAGCACGTCGGGGCAGCGCCCGGGGTTCTTGCCGAGATCGCGCTGACCGCCGAGCGCCGCGAGCGCCGAGCCGCCGAGGATCGGATCGTCGTTCACCGTGCACGCGAAGTAGTCGGCGGTCCCCTCGTCGAGCGCGCCCGGCATCGGGTTGAGGCCGTACTGATCGCCGTAGGAGCCGTCGTTGAACGTGACGGTGTTCGCGTTCACGTAGTGCGTGAACTCGTGCATGAACACGTCGGAGTCGTAGGCGAAGTCGACGCTCGTCCCCTCGCCGATGACGATCAGGTTCGCGAAGCGCGCGGTCTTGTAGGGCGTGAAGAAGGCGTTGTCGTAGGCGGCGCCGCCCGGCGCGTAGTTCACCACGACCTGCAGCCCGTACCCCATCGGCACGGCGAGCGTGTTGCGGAAGAACGAGTCCATCTGATCGACGTGGTAGTACGCGTTGACCTGCGCGAACGCGTCGGTGAGATCGAACTTCGTCTCGGGATCGAACAGGTAGTCGCCGTTGGTGTCCGGCGTCGCGGTCGCGTCGAAGACGAGCGCCTCGCCTTGCTCGAGGTCGCCGCTCACGAAGTTGCCGACCGCGGCGGCGCGCCCGTCGAGCGTGGTCGCCGACGTCAGGTACGGCAGATCGCGCTCGACCGGCGCCGCGCTCGGATCGGTCGCGTAGACGCGCCCGCGGGCGTGCGTGACGAGCGAGTGCGCCGACAGGATCGCGCCGTCGTGCGCGTCGACGTAGATCCGCAGCGGGCCGCGCGAGGTGCGCCACGCGTCGACCTCCCACGCGAGGTAGCCGCCGAGGTCGGCCTGCGGGATCACGACCAGCCGCGCGGGCGCTTGCGCGCGCACCGGCCGCTTGCCGAACGTCGCCGCCGCGCTCCTGGCCGCGTCGGCGGAGAGCTTCGGCGTCGTGTCGACGCGCAGCCCCTTGGCGAGGGCGCCCGTCTCCGTGCGCTTGCCCGCGCCGTCGACGCGGACCGCGAGCCCCGCGCCGAGGATGGGCACGCCCTCGTGGAGTTGCACGAAGCGCTGCGTCGCGCCGTACGGGCTCGGGAGCGTCCGGCTGGCGACGAGCGTGCCGGTGGGGAGGGCGTTCGCGCGCTCGAGCATGCGCGGATCGAGGCTCGTCGGCGTCGCGGCGGGCGCGGCGGGGCTCGCGGCGGCCGAGCCCGACGTCGAGGCGATGCCGAGGAGGATCGCGAGGCTCGCGAGGCTCGCGAGGCTCGAGAGCCTCGAGAGGAGCGGGCGCGCGCGGCGCGGGTGACGCAGGGAGAGCATGGGGCGCCGAGGCTAGCCCACGGCGAGCGTGCCGCCCCGAGGATGCCAGCGGGTTGTGCGCCCGGCGCAGCTGTATGCTGGAGGCCGAATTGCGGCTCGGCCGTGCGCCTCGCGCGCGCGGCCATCCCGGTCGCCGCGCGCCGCTACTGGATCGCCGGGATCACCACCGTGTTGATCGGCGCGATGCTCGCGCCGCCCGGGTAGGCGTAGCTCGCGCTCTTCCTCTCGACCTTCGCGGCGTCGCCGTTGGCCGCGCCGCCGCCGCTCGCCGGCCCCCTGCCGTCCGCGTCGCCGCCGCCGGCGATGTCGGTCTTCCGGCTCCCGACCGGCGTCACGCACCGCAGCGCCGCTTTCGCCTACCGAGGCGGCTCGTTCTTCGACGCGCGCGACTTCGCGATGCCGGCGGTGCTGGTGCGCCACCCGTGCGGCGACGTCCTCGTCGACACCGGCTTCGGCCGCGACGTCGACGCGCACCTGCGCGCGATGCCGATCGCCTTGCGCGCCATCACCCGCGCCACGCGCGGCCTCCCCGCGGCCGACCAGCTCGCGGCCGCCGGCTACGATCCGCGCCGCCTGCGCGCCATCCTGCTCACGCTCCAGCGCACGCTTGGCGATCAGGACCCCGCGGCGGTGCGCGAGAACCTCCTGCGCATGGCCGCGATCGCCGCGCGCTTCCCCGAGCTCGTGCTCGCACCCGCGCACGACGCGCGCGGGTTCGAAGGGCTCCCGAGGCTGTAGGGCAGGCCTCGACGGCGCGACGCTCCGGCCGCGGACGGCCTACTCGCGGTAGTAGGGGACCTCGCACTCCGCGCAGCCGAACAGCATCTTGTGCATCCAGCACCCGACGCAGAAGCCGAGCGCCACCTCGAGCCAGGTGAGCACGAAGCAAGTGGCGACGACGCCGACGAGCCAGGCGTTCGGCGCGTGGAAGAAGCGCATCGTCAGGCAGACCACGCCGAGCGCACCGCCGAGCGACCACGCGAAGCGCTTCGGCGCGATCGGCTTCCACAGCGGTCGGAAGCGCATCGTCACGAGCGTGCCGAGGAGCCCGAGGGGGCTGAGCGGGGTGAGCCCGGTGGTCGCGGCCATGAGCATGTCGAAGATGACGAACGGGCCGACGTAGATCACGGGATCGAGCTGCGGCGCGAAGATCAGCAGCAAGATGGTCGTCGTCGAGAGCACGTTGAGCGCGCCGGCGCGCGCGCGCGTCGCGGTCTCGTTCACGCGTGGCCCGTCGAAGCCTGGGACCTGCTGGCCCATCGACCACCAAGGGCGGTTCAGGAAGGTGTGAGAGAGCGGGGTGGCTTCGCGGGCGATGGTTTGGGTCATGACGAGGCGGGCGCGAGGCCGCCGTCGATGCCGGGCGGCGCTGCTCGATGACGTCAGAGCCACGCCCGCGGAAAACGATTCACGCCGCGCGCTCCGAGCTCGGCGGGCGCGCCGCCGCCGAGCTCGAACCTCGAGCCCCTCACGCCCCCCGCGCGCAGCGGAACCCGCCGCCCGCGAACCGGTAGCGCGCGTCGAAGCTCGTGCGGGCGAACGTGCGCAGCGAAGGCGCGCCGTACATCCACGACCCGCCGCGCATCACGCGCTTCAGCCCCGAGCCCGCGCTCGCGTTGCACGGGTTGTGGGTCGGCCCGTCGGCGTAGAACGACGGATCGTCGACGTCCTCGCACCACTCCCAGACGTTGCCGGCCATGTCGAGCAGGCCATACGGCGAAGCCCCCTCGGGGAACGCGCCGACCGGCGTCGTGCCGAGCCCGCCCTTGCCGCGCTTGTCGAAGTTCGCGCGGCGCGCGTCGGGGCGCTCACGCCCCCACGGGTAGTTCCTGCCGTCGGTGCCGCGCGCGGCCTTCTCCCACTCCGCCTCGGTCGGCAGGCGCTTGCCCGCCCACGCCGCGTATGCGCGCGCGTCGTCCCACGAGACGTCGATCACGGGGTGCTCGCGCAGCGGGCGCGGCGCCTTGCGACCGTGCCAGTGTTGCAAGAAGCGCTCGGAGCCGGGCCCCTGCGGCTTGTAGCTCGTGACCTCGAGGAAGCGCTGGAACTGGAGGTTCGTGACCGGGCAGCGATCGACGTAGACGTCGTCGAGGTGGACGGTGCGCCGCTCGGGGCCGTAGGCGAACGGCCCCGCCGGCACGAGCACCATCTCGGCGCCGTCGACCTCGCGCAGCGACGGCGCGAGCGGCACGCTCGACGTGCGCTGCGCACGCTCCGCCGGCGCGCCGAGGGACTCCTCGAAGCGCGCGAGGAACGACGCGCAGCTCTGCGGACGCTCGGCCGGGCTCTTGGCGAGCGCGTCGAGCACCAGGCGCTCGAGCTTCGGCGGGATCCCCTCGCGGTGCTTCGACGGCGGCTCCGGCAGCGTGCTCACGTGCGCCATCATGACGGCGAAGTGCGTGCCCTGATCGAACGGCACGCGCCCGGTGAGCAGCTCGTAGAGCGTGACGCCGAGCGAGTAGACGTCGGCGCGGTGGTCGGCGAGGTTGGGCGTGCGCACCTGCTCGGGCGAGATGTAGCGGCAGGTGCCGAGGAACGCGCCGCTCACGGTGAACGTCGTCGCCTCGAGCATCTTCGCGATGCCGAAGTCGACGATCTTCGGGCGCAGGAGCCCGCCGTCGTCGACCACCAGGATGTTGTCGGGCTTCAGATCGCGATGGACGATCCCGTGCTGGTGCGCGGCCTCCATCGCCGACAGCACGCCGCCGAAGATCGCGCGGATCTCCTCGAGCGGCATGCGCCCGCGCCAGCGCGAGAGGTGGCGCGCGAGGCTCACGCCGGCCACGTGCTCCATCACGATCGCGAGCAGGTGCTCGTATTCGAGGAAGTCGTGGATCGCGACCACGCCCGGGTGGCGGAACGCGCGCAGCACGCGCGACTCGCGCACGAAGCGGCGGCGGATCTCGGGGTCGCCGACCAGGTTCGCGTGCAGGCACTTGATCGCCACCGTGCGGTCGCGCGCGAGATCGTGCGCGCGGTAGACGACGCCCATCCCGCCCTCGCCGATGAGCTCCTCGATGCGATAGACCGAGAGCTGCGTCCCCGGCGCGAGGCGCCCGCCGCTCCAGCCCGAGGCGTCGTCGGCGCGGCGCGCGTCGCCGAGGATCGCCGGCGAGGTCGGCGTCAGGCTGCGCGGGACGGTGGGGCCGTGCGGCGAGACCGGCGGCGTGAGCATCGGCATCGGCATCGGTGACGCGCGGCGCGCGCCGGGCGCGTCGGTCACGCTGCCCGCCGCGCGCGACGTCGCGCTCTCCGAGTCGTGGCCGCACTTCGGGCAGAAGCGCGCCCCGTCGGGGAGTGTCGTCTCGCAAGCGGCACAGCGGCGGGGCTCCTCCGACATCGGGGTCGCGCGAGCATCGCACGGATGCGGCCGTGCGCGCCGCTCGCGTGTGCGGGCTCGACGCCCGCGCCCGCGCCCTCTGCGCGCCGCGCGCCTACGCCGACGCGCGCGGCAACGTCACGGTGAACGTCACGCCCGGCCCGCGATCTTCCAGCACCACCGTGCCGCGCAGGTCCTCCACGAGCCGCCGCACGATCGCGAGCCCGAGCCCCGTGCCCGTCGCGCGGGTGGTGAAGAACGGCTCGAAGATCCGCGGCGCGAGCTCCCGCGGGATCGGCGCGCCGTCGTTGTGCACCTGCAGCCGCACCGAGCGCTCGTCCGCGCACGCGGCGGTGATCCGGACGCGTCCGCCGGGCGTCACGTGCTGGAGCGCGTTCGCCACCAGGTTCACGAGCACGCGCCGGAGCAGCGCCGCGTCGGCCTCGACCAGCGGCAGCGCCTCGTTCACGTCGATCTCGACCGCCGCGCTCGCCCCGGCGCGCCCCGGATCGTGCCGCGCGGCCTCGACCGCGAGCGCGACCAGCGACGACAGCTCGACCGCGATCAGCTGCGGCGCCGGCGGCCGCGCGAACTCCAGCAGATCGCGCACGAGCACGCTCAGGCGCGTCGCCTCCTCGCCGACGATGTCGAGGAGCGCCGCCGCGTCGTCGTGCCCGACGCAGAGGCGGCGCATCGCGCCGACGGTGTTGTAGACGATGCCGATCGGGTTGCGGACCTCGTGTGCGAGCACCGCCGCCATCTCGCCGACGGCCGCGCGGCGCTCGCGGCGCACCAGCTCCGCGCGCAGCCGGCTCGTCTGGATCGCGGAGCCGATCTGCGCGGCGAAGAGCTGGATCGCCACGAAATCGTGCTCGGTCACGTCCTTGCCAGTGAGCGTGAACAGGTGCGTGATCCGACCGCCGACGCGGACCGGGCACCAGACGCTCCGCGCGACGCGCGCGCGCTCCATGCTCTCGCTGAGCGCGATCGCCCCGCGCCGCTCGCCCTTGAGCACGCCGGGCACGTTGTCGAGGAAGACGGCGCGGCCGGTGCGCTGGACCTCCGCGAGGATCGGCGTGCGCTCGAGGGGGATGCGCTTGCCGACGAGCGACTGTGCGTAGTCGCCGACCGGATCGTCGGGGGGCGCCGCCACCGACCGGCGGGTGATCGAGCCGTCCTCGAAGAGCTCGGTGAACGCGCCGCGCCAGCCGAGCGCGCGGAAGATCGGCTCGCTCGCGTCGAGGAGCGAGTCCTCGTCGAGCAGGAGCCCCTGCTGCGACGACAGCTCCGCGAGCTGGCCCATCAGCGCCTCGGCGCGATCGATCTCGGTCACGTCGCGCGCGGCCAGCACGAGCGCAGGGGTCCCCTCGAAGCGCGTCTGATTGAAGCAGAGGTCGGCCTTCACGAGCACGCCGTCGTCGCGGCGGAATTGCACGCGACAGGTCTCCGACACGTGCCACCCCTCGATGCGCTGCTGCTCGAGCACCGCCAACCGGGCGCGATCGCCCGGCGCCAACAGCGTCGTGATCGCGCGGCCGAGCAGCGCGCCCGCGCCGGCGCCGAGCATCCGGTAGGTCGCGGCGCTCGCCCACACGACCCGCTCCTCGCGCACGACGAGCAGCGCGTCGGGGAGCGCGTCGAAGACCGACGCGTCCAGCCCTCCGCTCGGTCGATCGTCTCCGCTCATCACGCGCTCCCCCCGGACCCGCCTCGGAGGTTCGCACGAACGGACCGGCTTCGCGATCGGGCATTCCGCGCTGGCACGTTCGCCTCGCCGCTGCCGGCGCCGGTGCCGCGATGCTAGCAGCGCTCCGCCGATGATCTCCCCCGAAGCCCTCCGGCCGCACTACGCCCGATTCCTCGCCGCGCAGCCCGGCGCCTCCGGGCCGCGCGCGCGCGTCCTGTTGACCGGTCACTCGCACCAGGCCTGGCCCGACGTCGCGCGCGCAGCGCAGCTCGAGGCCTACGACGACGCGGCCGCGCACGTCGACGAGAAGTGGGGCCCCGCGTTCGCGAAGGCCGACGCCCTGCGCGCCACGATCGCCGCGCGCATCGGGGCCGAGGCGCCCGAGATCGCCCTCGCGGCGTCGACCCACGAGCTCGTCGCGCGCTTCCTCTCCGCGCTCGATCTACGCGCACGCCCGAGGCTGGTGACGACCTCCGGCGAGTTCCACTCGATGCACCGCCAGCTCACGCGCCTCGCCGAGGAGGGCGTAGAGGTCGCGTTCGTGCCGGTCTCCGCGCCCGCCGCGCCGGGGGCGTCCGGCTCCGCGGGGGATCGCGCGACGGCGCTCGCCGAAGGGGTCGAGTCGCTGGCCGATCGCCTCGCCGAAGCCCTCGACGAGCGCACCAGCGCGGTGCTCGTCTCGAGCGTGCTCTTCGAGAGCGCGAGCGTGGTTCCGCACCTCGCGCGGCTCGTCGCGCGGGCCCGTGGGCTCGGCGTCCACGTGCTCGTCGACGCCTACCACGCGTTCACCGTGGTGCCGTTCTCGCTGCGCGAGATCGAAGGGGGCGCGGGCACGCCGCCCGACGTGTACCTCGTCGGCGGCGGTTACAAGTACGCCCAGTGGGGCGAGGGGAACTGCTTCCTCCGGGTGCCGTCCGGCTCCACGCTGCGCCCGGTCTACACCGGCTGGTTCAGCGACTTCGCGCATCTCGACGCCGCGCGCGACGGCGCCAGCGCTGGCCGGCGCGTGGGCTACGGCGTCACCCCCGCCGATCGGTTCGCCGGCAGCACCTACGACCCCACGAGCCACTACCGCGCCTGCGCCGTGAGCTCGTTCTTCGCCGAGCAGGGGCTCACGCTCGAGGCGCTGCGCGCGATCTCGTTGCGCCAGACCGGGCTGCTCCTCGGCGAGCTCGAAGGCGTCCGCGGGATCGAGATCGTGACGCCGCGCGCCCCCGAGCGTCGCGGCGGCTTCGTCGCGCTGCGCGTCTCGCCCACCGGCCGCGCGGGCCAGCTCGTCGAGGCGCTGCGTGCCCGCGGCGTCGTGACCGACTCGCGCGGCGACGTGCTCCGCCTCGGTCCGGCCCCCTACGTGCTCGACGCCGAGCTGCGCCGGGCGTGCGCGGAGATCCGGGCGCTCGTCACGGGGTGAGCGCCGGCTC
>CAIXWQ010000171.1 GCA_903923175.1 uncultured delta proteobacterium
AGGCTCGGCGGCGGCCGCGGGGGCTTCGGGCGGAGCGAGGGCGAGGGGGCGAAGGGCTGCGGCCCGGCCATCATGGTCGGCGCGTCTTCGCTCGCGTCGATCTCGTCCGCGGCCTGCGGAGCGAGGGCGGGCGGCGGCGCCACCGAGGCCTTGCGCTGCTGGGTCGGATCGTCGCTCCCATCGCGTTCGGGCTCGGGCTCGGGCTCGGCGCGCGGCGGCGTCGGCCGCAGCGTGCCCGCCTTCGGCTTCGAGCCGTGCGAGGGTCCGCGCAGCGCCGCGAGGCCTGGCATCTGCGCGGCGTCGCGCGCGAGCGTGGGCGCCCCCTCGGAGAACTCCTCGTCGGGCTCGCGGATCAGATCCTCGCGCCCTTGCTGCTTCAGCACGGCCGTCAGCCGCTGGGCCAGCACGCTCGCGCTCGAGAGCCTTCGGTCGCGCGACTTGTCGAGCAGCTCGTCGACGATCCGGCCGATCTCACCGGGCGCGCCCCGGACGTGCTCGCCGACCGGCGGGTGCGCCTTGTCGAGGATCTCCTCGCAGAGCGGCCGGTACTCGCGCGAAAGGAACGGCAGCCTCCCCGCGAGGCACTCGTAGAGGATCACGCCGAGCGACCAGAGATCGCTGCGCGCGTCGAGCTCGTCGCCGCGCACCTGCTCGGGGGACATGTAGCTCGGCGTGCCGAGCACGACGCCCGCCGCGGTGAAGTCGTTGCCGAGGATCTTGCTGATGCCGAAATCGAGGATCTTCGGCTGCAACGAGCCGGTGGGCGTGCGGTGCAGGTAGACGTTCGCCGGCTTGAGATCGCGGTGCAGGATGCCGTGCCCGTGCGCCGCCTCGAGGCCGCGGGCGATCGGCACGATGAGCGCGAGCGCCTCGTCGACCTGCAGGCGCCCGCGCCGCGAGAGGAGCGACGAGAGCGTCTCGCCCTCCAGCAGCTCCATCACCAGGAACAGGACGCCGTCGTCGGCCTGGCCGAGGTCGAGCACCTCGACGACCGCGGGGTGGCGCACGCGTCCGCAGGCGCGGGCCTCCTGGAAGAAGCGCTGCAGCCGCTCCGGCTCGGTGGCGAGCGCGCGGTGCAGGACCTTGATGGCGACGGGGCGATCGATCAGCTCGTTGCGGGCGCACCAGACGCTGCCCGACCGCCCTCGGCCGAGCACGCGCACGAGGCGGTAGCGTTGCTCGAGGAGGTCTCCCGGTCGCATCGAACGAGCGATGATCGTAGCGCGAAGCGTCCAACCGGGCGAATGTGCGGCGCGCGGCCGGCGTGCGGCACAGCTGTCCCACGTCGGTCCTGATGGCGCGATGATGCGCAGGATGCGGAGCCCGGCATGACCACTGAACAGCTCCCCGAGCGGATCCCCTTCGGGATGGAGCGCGACGCCGAGGAGTCGCCGTGCCCCGGCTGCGGCGTCTACTACTTCGACCACCACCAGCCCGGCTGCGAGTACGAGGAGTGCCCGGTCTGCGGCGGCCAGATCGTCGGCTGCCTCTGCTTCGACGCCCCCAAGCCCGGCTGACGCCCGCCCGTGCGCCTGCGCACCCGCGCGCACCCTCCCCGCCGCGCTCGCGGTCGCGATAAGCTGCGCCGCGATGAAATTCCGCGCCGAGCACACCTACGAGGGCGTCACCTTCCCCGAGTACGAGGCCATCCACTTCGACGAGGCGTTCAACGTCGAGCTCGCCCAGTCGGTGAAGCTCGTCCGCACGGTGCTCAAGTTCGACAAGACCCCCGAGCGGATCGTGCGGCACGTGCGCGTGGAGCCCGCCCGCGAGATCCCGGGCCCCGTCGCCAAGATCCTCGGCGGCAACAAGTTCTCCTACGTCGAGGAGCTCGAGTACGAGGTCGGCAAGGGGAAGGGGCGCTGGCGCATCGTCACCAGCATGATGACCGACAAGATCGACGCCCAGGGGACGCTCGAGCTCGTCGGCGTGTCGGGCGGCTGCAAGCGCATCGTCGCCGGCGACATCAAGGTGTCGATCTTCGGCGTCGGCGGCATCATCGAGAAGTTCGTCGTGAGCGACGTCGAGAAGAGCTACGACGCCGCCGCGGCCTTCACGCGCGAGTACCTGAAGAAGCGCAAGTAGGCGCGCGCCCGCGGCGCACGTGAGAGCATCGCGGCCATGAAGCTCCTCGAGCCGCTCACGTTCCCCGGCGGCAAGGTCGCGAAGAACCGCGTCGCGCTCGCGCCGCTCACCAACCAGCAGAGCCACGACGACGGCGCGCTCTCCGACGACGAGCTGCGCTGGCTCGATCTGCGCGCGGCGGGCGGCTTCGGTATCGTCGAGACCTGCGCCGCCCACGTCGCGCTGGACGGTCAGGGGTGGCCGGGCGAGCTCGGGGTCTACGACGATCGGTTCGTGCCGCGGCTCTCCGCGCTCGCGTCGGCGCTCGGCGCCCACGGCGCGCTCTCGCTGGTGCAGCTCTTCCACGGCGGCGCGCGCTCGCCCGCGAGCCTCCTCGGCCACGCGCCCTGGAGCGCGAGCGCGTTCGCGGTGACCGATCCGAACGGCGGCTTCGAGGCGCCCCGCGCGGCCAGCGTCGAGGACCTCGAGCGCGTGATCGGCGAGTTCGCCGCCGCGGCCCGCCGCTGCCGCGACGCGGGGTTCGACGGCATCGAGCTGCACGGCGCCCACGGCTACCTGCTGTGCCAGTTCCTCTCGCGCACCATGAACCTGCGCACCGACGCCTGGGGCGGCGCGCTCGAGGGGCGCGCGCGCCTGATCCGCGAGGTCACCCGGGCCGTGCGCGTCGCGTGCCCGCGTCCGTTCCTGGTCGGCGTGCGGCTCTCGCCGGAGGACTTCGGCTCGGTGAAGGGGCTCGATCTCGACGAGTCGCTGCAGGTCGCGCGCTGGCTGCGCGACGACGGCGTCGACTTCGTGCACCTGTCGCTGTGGCAGGTCGAGCGCAACACCGTGAAGCGCCCCGACGCGCACGCGCTCCCGCTCTTCCGCGAGGCGGTCGGGCGGCAGGTGCCGCTCTTCGCCGCGGGGAACGTCTGGACGCGCGAGGAGGCCGAGGCGGTGCTCGCGCGCGGCGCCGACGTGGTCGCGCTCGGCCGCGCCGCGATCGCGAACCCCGATTGGGCCGCGCGCGTCGGCGAGCCGGGCTTCCAGCCGCGCCGGCCGCCGCTCACGCG
>CAIXWQ010000172.1 GCA_903923175.1 uncultured delta proteobacterium
CCGCGCCGAAGATCGAGCGCGCTCCGCTCCCCGACGCCCCGCTCTCGCGCGCCTCGCCGACGCTGGCGGGCGACGCGGCCAAGTCGCCGCCGCCGCTGTCCATCGCGCGCACGCCGCGGCCGCTCGGCGGCTTCCTGGTCTCATTTCAGTACGAGCCACTCGGGGCGTTCTGGCCGCTCGCGATCGGTGACAATCGCATCGGGCGGGCGGGGGCGCGCCCCGACATCGACGTCGCGATCGCCGACGCGACCGTCTCGTCCGATCAGGCGATCCTCAACGTCGAGCGGGGGGCGGCCTCGATCGAGGATCGCGGCTCGACGAACCGCACGTTCGTGAACGGTCGCGCGCTGGTCGCCGGGGCACGCGCGCCCCTCCGACACGGTGATCGGATTCGGCTCGGTAGCTATGACGCCATCATGGTGTTGCTGCCCCTGTAGGCTTGCGCGCGCGCTGGCGCCGTCGGAAACCCTGGCGTGAACACGGACTTGGCCCTCGAGGCTCGGAGGATTGGGCGATGATCGGAAGGTCGAGCGACGTGACGGCGAACGCGGACGCCACTCGGAAGACGCGCGCGGGGCTCCTGCGCGCGAGGGGGTGGCGGGCGCTCTCCCATGCGGCGGTCGTCCCGTTGCTGCTCGTCGCGACGAGCTCGCTCGCGCGCGCCGAGACGGCGCAGGTGTCGTTCCTGCGCATCATGCCCGAGCCGACGATCGACGAGAAGACGGGCACGCCGACCCTGCCGATGCTCGTGCAGTACGGCAAGTCGACCCCGATCAACTCCTTCGAAGACGGGTGCTGGGGCAAGGCGACGCCGTGGGCCAGCGATCAGGTGCAGGCCGCGCTCAAGTGCATGTCGGCGGCGATCGAGTCGAAGGGCTACTACAAGGCCGACGAGTTCCCGAAGGACGACGCGCGCATCGGCAACATCGTGGGCAAGTCGCCCGTGCCGATGGAGATCCTGGACGCGACCAAGTTCGGCGAGGCGACCGACGACAACGCCGGCACGGCGTTCCTCGTGCTCCTCGACGCGTCCGTGGGCATGGGCAAGCGGCTCCCCGAGGCGCAGGACATCGCCGTCGCGCTGGTCAACTCCCTCGGCGCGCACGACGCCGTGATGGTCCGCGTGATGGACGATCAGGGGATCAAGGCCAAGACGAAGTGGATCCCGAGCGCGAAGAAGGCCGACGCGATCAAGGTGATCAAGTCGGTCGGCGCGACCTACCCGAGCTCGGGCAAGCCGAACTCGCTCGTGTCGCGCGTGCAGAAGGAGACGCTCGGCTCGTTCCAGGAGCTGATCAACGAGGAGGTCGACGGCGCGCCGATGCCGATGCTGCAGAGCCTCATCCTGATCTCGTGCGGCTCCGACAACACGCCGGGCGGCATGGCGGGCGGCGCCGAGGCGCAGATCCTCCACGAGAAGCTCGCGAAGGGCGATCTCGGCATCGACGGGATGAAGCTCCCCGTGCCGGTGATCTCGATCTGGACCCCGTCCGGCGACTGGACGACCCAGTACGGCGCGCAGGCGCAGTATCGGAACGCCGAGTTCCAGTACATGCAGAACATGGCGACGCCCGAGGTGGGCGGCTACTTCGACATCGTGCAGGACGGCGAGGTCGGCAAAGGGGCCAAGATCGCCAAGCTCGTGCGCCAGCGCTTCGACGAGCTCACGCTGCTCTCGGTGAAGGCGAATTGCCTCGAGCCCTCGGGCGAGCAGTCGTTCAAGCTCGGGTTCGACGGCGGCGAGAAGAAGGTCATCCCGGCGCAGTGGAGCGGCATCACGGTCGCCTTCGACTGGACCAAGTGGCTGCTCGCCGTGAACAAGAAGACGACCGAGGACACGGTGGCGAAGAAGCCGCTGCAGCCCGGCGAGTCGTTCAGCGTGTTCGGCGACTTCTGCAGCTCCGACGCGAGCTCCTACGAGGGCTACTTCGTCACCGAGTCCGACGCCGCCGAGGTGAAGAAGGCCTCGAGCGACAAGACCGGCAAGAAGGCGAAGGAGCTGCTCCAGTCGCTCGCGGCCAAGGGGCAGAAGGCCGAGACCGTGTCGGCCGGGCCGACCGAGGTGAAGTTCAAGGTCCCGGCGACCCCCTCGCTGTTCGAGAACAAGCCCGACTCGTTCAACCTCAGCTTCGTGCTCCTCGACACGAAGGCGCTCCGCGTGAGCGCGCGTGATCAGAAGGGCGTGCTCAACCTCAAGGCGGCCAAGCCGCCGATCAACAAGCTGCTGATCGTGAGCGCGATCGGCGGCGGCGTGGTGCTCATCCTGCTGATCGCGATCCTCGCGCGCAGCGGCGGTGGTGGCGGTCGCGCGAAGCGCGGTCGTCGTGGCGGCGCGCCGCCGGCTCCGGCGCCGATGCCCGGGCAGCCTCCAGGACCACCTCTCGCGTCCGCGCTCGCCGGCGCGACCCCGTACGCGCCTCCGATGCCGGTCCGTCCGCCGGCGCCAGCGCCCGTCGCGACG
>CAIXWQ010000173.1 GCA_903923175.1 uncultured delta proteobacterium
CGCCACGCTCCTCGCGCGGTCGCGGCGCAGACCCGACCGGAGCGCGCGCGGCGGACGAGGCCGCGCCCCCCTCGCGCGTCTGCCTCGAGCTCGACGACGCGAGCGTCGACGCCCTCGTCGCGCGCGGTCAGCAGCTCCTCGCCGCCGGCGCGCCGACGATCGAGCTTCGCCTCTCGCCGCGCCTGCCGGCCTCGCACCTCGACGCGATCGCCGCGAAGCTTCGTCGGCTCGTCGCCGCCGCGCAGGCGCTCGGCGCGCGCTGCGTCGCCGCCGACGACGCGAGCGCGCGCACGTTCGCCGCGCTCGGCCTGCCGATCCGGCGCGAGTGAGCCTCAGCGGAACGTCGAGACGAACGCCCAGCCGACCAGCGCGAGGGCCAGCAACACCAGCGCCGCCATCGGCGCGAAGGCGCCGCGCGTGACCGGCCGGACCGCCTCTTCGCCGACGCCGTGCACCTGGTCCAGCCACTTGCGGGTCGCGTCGCGGAACAGCAGCGAATTCCCGCGCCAGCGCGCGCGAGACTCGGCCCAGCGGCCGCGCAGCAGCGGCGCCAGCACGCCGAGCGGGCCGGTCGCGAGGTCCCAGCCGCAGGCGTAGAGCCCTGCGCGGAGCGTCGCGGCCCGCCCCACCGCGCGGCCCCGGCGGGCGCCGCCGCGCGAGATCGTCCACTGCCACGCCACGTGGATGGCGATCATCAGCGGCACGAGCGCGGCGCCGATGCGTGCGCAGAGCTCGATCATCGAGCCCGCGAGCGCCCAGCTCGTCGTGAGCCGATAAGCCGCGAACGCGAGCGCGAGGGCGAGCGGCACGCAGATGGCCGCGACCGCGAGCAGCTCGACCGCGAGCGCGAACGTGAAGGCCGGGCCCACCGCGCCGCCGGGCGTGGTGCTCGCGCGCACCCAGAGATCCAGGTCGGCCGTCGTGGTCATCGACGTCCGCCAGAGCGCCCGCAGGGGTGTCGTTTCGGAGTCCTCCCACGCGAGCGCGCGCCGCCCCTTCGCGATCGGCCGCTCGCCCGACGCCTCGAGATCGTGGCCCGGGCACGACGCGTCGCCGCAGGTCGCGCAAAGCGCGATCGCGGGCACGTCACGGAGCTCCGCCGGGTCGCCCATTCGGGCCGGAGGATGCACCCGCCGTGGCCGCGTCGCCACCGCTCGGCCCCCTTTCCGCCCCGCGTTTCCGCCCCCACAACCGCCCACCAGCGTGTCGTCCAGCCCCTCGACTCCCCCGCCCCCCGCGCTCCCCGCGCTCCCCGCGCTCCCCTCGCGATCCTCCGCGGCTCCGGCTGCGTCCGGCGCGCCCGCCCGTGCCCAGGCGCTTCCGCCCGCAGCCGGGCACGTGCTGATCGTCGACGACCACGTCGCGCTCGCCGACAACCTGCGCGAGCTCGTGCTCGAGATGGGCGAGGGGGACGAGCGCGCGGCCCCCGCGGTGCGCTCGGCGGTGCGCTCCATCGAGGTCACCGTGACCGGCAGCGGCGGGCGCGCGCTGGAGGCGGCGCGGCTCCGCGGCTTCGACGTCGCGATCGTGGACGTGAAGCTGCCCGACATGAGCGGCGTCGATCTGCTGCCGCTGCTGCGCGAGGCGGCCCCGCTCGGCGAGGTCATCCTGATCACGGGGTTCGCGACGCTCGACGCGGCCATCGGCGCGCTGCGCGGCGGCGCGTTCGCGATGATGCTCAAGAGCTTCCGCGCCGAGGAGCTGCAGACCACGGTCGAGCAGGCGCTGCTCAAGGTCGCGCTGCGACGCGAGCGCGATCGGCTGGAGCGTCGCTACCGCGCGCTGGTCGACGTCGCGGACGTGATCGTCGTCGGGCTCGACGATGCTGGCCGCGGGGCGCTGGTGAACCCGAAGTTCGTCGCC
>CAIXWQ010000174.1 GCA_903923175.1 uncultured delta proteobacterium
GCTCACGCGCAGAGGCCCGCCGCAGGCGGGACCGAGCATGAGCCCGAGCACGGCATGGGGCGGGGCAGCCCTCTTTCTTGCCCTCGGCTACGTCCTCGGCACGGCCGGGTAATACTCAGAGCGCGGGAAAGATCCCGCGCTCTTCACTGCCCACCGGGGCGGTCGGCACCGCCCCGCCCCGCCGAATGCGATTCGTCGGGGCCAAACCCCACCGGAGAGGCTGTTTCACAGTCTCTCAGCGCGCCGGGTGCGCGAACGGCTCGAACACCGCCGGGTCGGCCTCGTACGCGCCCCAGATCGCGACCCCGCCGATCTCGTCCGAGACGTCGCGGAGGTCGGAGAGCAGCCGCGCGATGCTCTGCCCGTCGTCGAACCAGACCTCGTGGAGGCCGTCGCTCGCCTGATACGCGAAGTGCGGCGCGCCGCCGTCGTCGCGCAGCAGCGGACTCCCCTCGCGGGCGGCCAGCGCCGTCGCCTCGCGCCAGCGGACCGGGGCGGCGCCCGCGGGGGCGAAGTCGTAGCCGTAGGCGGGCAGGCCGATCTCGAGCCGATCGACCGGCACGCCGCGGCTGCGGGCGTAGCGGACGACGTCGCGGATCCACCCCGCGCGGGTGGTCGGGCCGGGAGGCACCGGGCCGATCGAGTAGTCGTAGGTCATCACGCGGACGATCGCGCCCGCGCGCGCGAGCGCCCCGTAGTCGTGCGCGCCGGGGCCCTGCCAGCCGGGATCGTCGACGGTCTTGGCGTGCGCGTCGACGACGACGGCGACGTCGCTCGGGAGGCGCAGACGCAGCGCGGACACCATCGCGACCAGGTCGGGCGCCGCGGCGGTCGGCATCGACTCCAGGTCGAGCTCGATCGCGACGTGTCGCTCGCTGGCCTGCAGCGCGACCAGCCGGTCGACCAGCCGCGTGCGCGCCGAGACCGACGCGAGCACGCGGCTCGCGCGCGCGCCGTCGAAGCCCTGCGCGTCGGTGTTGTTCAGCACGAGCGCCGTCCCCACCCCGCGCCGGCGGATCGCCGCGGCCAGCGCGCTCCTCGACCGGCTCGTCGCGTCGTCTCCGGTTGCGCGAAGCAGTCCCGCCTCGCCGAGCGAGTAGCAGACGAGGCCGATCGAGCGTAGCGCGTGGCCGAGCTGCTTCGCCGTCGCCAGCGCCGCCTGCGCCTCGGCCGCCGTCGGCTCGCACGCCGTCGTCCAGAGGTGCAGCCGCTTCTCCGCCAGCGTCGCCGCCCCTGGCTCCGCCGTCGCGCCACGGGGCGCGGAGGGGCCGGAGCGGATCGCGAGCGTGACGCCGCGATCCTCGCCGCTCCGGCAGCTCGACGCCGCCAGCGCCGCTGCGAGCACGAGCGCGCGCATGGTTCGCTCGGTTCGCCGGACGCGGTGGGACATCACCCTCGATCGATGCCCGCGCTGCCGCGATCTCGCGCGAGCATGGACGGCGCTCGTGTGCTTGCGCAAAGCGGAGCGGCCTGCTACCCACGCCGAGCCGCGCCGTGGCGCCGTCAGGAGGGCAGATGTCGACCCGCGAGAACGGCGGTTGGGCCAACGAGCCGACGTCCCGCCGAGAAGTCCGCATCGAGCGCTGGGCTGCGCGCGCGTTCTACGCGTCGCCTTGCAGGTACTTCATCGACCTGCCGCTCGACATGACCGGCTCGGTCATCAACGCCCGTCGCGACGCGGTGGCCGCCGGTCACGTGCTGCTCGAGGGGGGCTCGGTCTACGCGACCGACACGCACTACCGCGGCGCGATGCTCGTGGAGATCCACCCCGAGCGCGGGGCCGATCCGAACGTGGTCGCGCTGCAGGGGGAGTTCCTGTCGCGCCAGCTGCCGCCGAAGGGCGTGAAGCTGCGCAAGGAGCTCGACGAGCTGGTGCGCTGGTCGCTCGACCTCGGGCTCGAGGTTTCGGGCGTGTACGTGCAGTACGAAGAGGACGGGAGCCTGGTGCGCCCCACGAACGTCTTCGCCGCCCTGCGAGGCGAGGGCGAGATCACCGAGCCCGGCCAAGAGAGCCGGCGCTAGCTGGTTTCCAGATTCGTGCCGAAGGTGGGACTTGAACCCACACACCCTTTCGGGTACCCGATTTTGAATCGGGGGCGTCTGCCGATTCCGCCACTTCGGCTTTGCTTGTGATTCCGTGGACTTGGGCCCGCTTCCTCACCCGCTTCGTCAGGGTCCGCCGCTAGTTTCGCCGCTACGTCCGGCGTCACTTCGTCCAACGGAGCCCACCACCCGAGGCCCAACGCGGCCTCCGTTCTGGCGGTCTGCTTGTAGCCGTACACCATCTGCGACGACTTGTGACCGGTCCTGTCGGTGACCCACGCCTCGGTCCGGTCGCAGGCCAGGGCGCGCGTGATGAAGGCGCCTCGCGCGTCGTGGGCGCGGAGCGGGATGCGTGAGCCGGTGCGCTCGAGCAGCTCGGGGCGCTGGACGTTCGCGTACGTCTCGCCGAGGTACCGGCGGAACCGGTCGGCGAGCTTGTGCACGTTGTGCGGCTCGTCGCCGCCGAACACGTAGCGGGCGTCGGGGTTGCGAGCGCGCCAGGTGACCAGGGTTCGGAGCACGTCCGCGCCGAGCACCCACGCCCTCGGCTCGTCGGTCTTGTTCTCGTCGAGCGTGACGGTGCCGAGCTCGAGGTCAACGTCGCTCCACTCGATCGCCACGGCCTCGCCCGTGCGCATCCCCTCGCGGTGGCAGAAGCCGAGCACGAGTCGATCGAGGATCGGGATCTTCGTGCACAAGCAGACGCGGGCCTCCTCGGCGGGCCGGAGCTGCCCCTTGGCGAGCGAGCGGCGCCCCTTGGGCATGTGCTCCCGCGCGACGGGGTTACTCGTGATCTGCCGGAGCGGGTGCACGCCGTACCCGAGCACCTTGCGGATCGCCTGGACGTACTGGCGCCGCGTCGCCGGCTGCAGCGTCGTCGGCAGCGTCGCCATGACGGCGTCGACGTGCTCGATCCGGATGTCGGCGAGGTAGAGCTCGCCGAACTTGCGGCCGTTGGCCACGGGGGCCGCGTAGACGATCTCCAAGGTGTAGGCGTCGCCGTCGGAGCTGCGCTTGCGCTTCACGTAGTCGGGGAAGCGGCGGGCCAGGTCCCCCGACGTCCACGCCTCGCCTACGGCCTTGAACGTGAGCGCGTCGCGCGACGGGGCGGGGTTCTGCACGCGGATGCCGCCGCGGCCGGCGGTGGCGTCATCGATCGAGGCGATGATCTTCACGAGCCGCTCGTCGCTCGCGGCGGCCGCCTGCGTGATGGTCTTCTCGATCACGGGCGCGAACACGTCGCCCGCGGCCCGGAGCTTCGCCACGAGCCCGGCGATGACGGCGGTGCGCTCGAGTGCCTCGTCTTCGTTCGTGGCGTGCGGTAGCAGCTCGGACCGCTGCACCCCGCCGCCGATGCTGACGCGGGCGAACCAGTGGCCGCGCGACTCGTAGACGGAGCCGGAACCCTTGGCGCGGATCTTCTTCTCGGTCGTCATGACGCAGCCTCCTCGCGCGCGCGCGGGCCGAGCACGTACCCGATCGGCTCGTCCACCTTGGCCCGCTTCGTGACCGCGGCCGACACCTTGGCGAGCACCACTGCATCGGCGAGCGCGTACGCGGCGGCCGTGCGTCGCTGGCCAGGGGGCGCGTGCTGGTACGCCTCGACAATGCGCAGGGGAACCCGGACCGCCAAGCTGGGCTCACGCGGCATCGGGGGCCCCCTTCCGTGCGGCGGACTCGAGCGCCATCGCGAGCGACAGGCGGCGGATGACGCCGCAGAGCGCCATGTGAGCGTCGCCCGCTTCCATCGCGATCGCGATGAGCTCGAGGTCGGACTTCGCAGCGTCGATCGCGCAGAGCAGCAACCCGTCGTCGCCGAACTCGATCGACTCGCGGGCGGCCTTCGCCACCTCTTCCGCGGGGCTCACGAGGCCACCGCCTTCGCGTGCAGCTCGAGCGCGGCGACGAAGAACGCGCGCGAGGGCACGTAGACGTTCGCCGCCCTCTCGCCGGCGCTGCAGAGCGAGACGTACGCCCAGTGCGCGCGGAGCGCGTCGGCGACGATCTCCTTGCTCGCAGCGTCACCGCGCCCCTTCCCTGCGATCTCGCGCATCGTGGGCGACGCCGCGATGCGGCTCGCGAGGAACGCGACGTAGTGCGCGTCGGTGGCGGGGCCGCGCGCCTTGTCGGCCGCGAGGTGCAGCAGCTCCCACGCGCGCGCGGCGAGATGGTGCGCCGCGTCGCTCTTCGTGCGTAGCGCCTCGGTCTCCGCGTAGCTCGCGAGCCAGCAGAGCTGCAGCTTGAGGCGCGGCGCGTTCGGCGCGTCGGTGTCGGGGTGCAGCTCGCTCGCGATCGCGTCGTACTCGTGCTCGAGGGCGACGAGGCGCGCGCTCAGCGAGGGGAGCAGGGCCTGCGACGGCAAGGCGCTCGCCGCGGGCTCAGTCGATTTCGTCGCTCGGGCGGACTTGCGGGCGGGGGTCTTCGCGGTGATGGTGGACATGTTCTCTCCTGCTCGTTCAGGGGTGGGCCAAGGGTCCCGGTCGGCGGCAACCGACGCGGGGCCCGTCTACTTCTTCGGGGTCTTCTTCGGGGTCTTCGGCGGCTCGGCGGCGATGCCGAGGGCGTCGGCTTCGCGCTTCAGGAGCATCCGCAGCACGTTCGCCGCGTTGATGCCGAAGTGCGCGGCGATCGCGTCGAGGCGTCGCATCTCGTCTTCGCTCAGTCGCATGTTGAACTGTCGGTCGCGGGCCATCTCGGGCGCATTGTGCATCGCTTCGCCTCCGTTCGTGTAACGCCCGTTAGGCGTACAGATATGTATAACGTTCGGTGCGCATCGCGCAACCATTCGCCGGTCGATTGTCGAAAAGACCGACGATTCGCGACTGTCCCCCCTGGCGACACTCGCCCCCATCCCCACGGGACCCCACCCCCCGCGGGACGGCGCTACCCCGCACCGCCCTTGGCCCGCCCCTCGAGCCATGCCTCGACGGCGAGCGCGACGGCCGCGCCGACGCTGACGCCGGCGAGCTCCTCGACCTGACGCAGCCGCGCGCGCGTCGGGAGGCTGACGGCCACGCTGCACGTGGTGCGGGCCACGGGGGCGCGGCGCGTGCGCGTCGTCGGCCGGATCCACGCGTCAAGGTCCTCGGCGCGCGCGTGCACGATCCGCGGGCCGAGCTTGTAGATCGGCAGGCCGCGACGGTCCGCCCACCTCCTCGCGGTGCAGGCGGTCACGCCAAGGTGCCGGGCGATCGCGAGCCACCCGCGCAGCGTCGTCCTCGGAGCGTCGGTCGCCGTCGCATCCCCTTGGCCCGTCGGGCCTCTCAGCGCCTCGCTGGCGCGTCGCCTCGCTCCCCCGGTCCGTGCATCGGAAACCGGCGCCTCGGCTCGTGTGTCGAGCCAGAAGCGCCGCCCGAAGTCATGCGGCCGCCCGCCGTCCGACGAGCTGCAAGCGCTCGCCGAGGGCGATCGACTGCTCGAGGGATTCGACGATGACGAGGAACCCGCCGGGGTAGCCGCGCACCTCGACGTCGCACCCGCAC
>CAIXWQ010000175.1 GCA_903923175.1 uncultured delta proteobacterium
GCGCGGCGCTGCACCTCCGGGCGCTCGCCGCCGGCGGCTGGCCTCGAGAGGCCCTCGCGCTCGCGCTCGATGGCCCCGACGAGCCGGCCGCCGCCCGCGTGATCGGCCTGGCCGCGCACGACGCGGGCGACGTCGCGATCGCCGCGGAATTCCTGGTCCGCGCGACGTCGGACGGCCTCGCGCCGGTGCGCGTCTACGCCAAGGGGGTCGACGCGCTGCTGCGCCTCGGTCGCCGTGAACTGGCGGCCGCGCTGCGCGCGCGCGGGCTCGAGGCGCGTCCAGGCTCGCCGCTCCTCGAGCGCCTCCGCGCCTGAGCGTACGCGCCTCACGCGTAGGCCTCACGCGTCACGCCTCACGCGTCACGCCTCACCCCTCGCGCGGCAAGTCGACCGTGAACGTCGCCCCCTCGCCGGGCAGGCTGTCGACCCGGATGGTCCCGCCGAGCGCCTCGACGACCTGCCGCACGATCCACAGCCCGAGCCCGAACCCACCGAAGTGCCGGACCGACACCGCGCGCTCGAACCGCCCGAAGATGCGCTCCAGGTGCTCGGCCGCGATCCCGATGCCGTGATCGCGCACCGTCAGCCGCGCGCTCGCGTCGGCCAGCGCCTCCAGGCGCACCTCGATCGGCCGACGCTCGCCGTACTTGATGGCGTTGGTGAGCAGGTTCGTCGCGATCTGCTCGAGGCGAATCGCGTCCCAGGAGCCGACCAGCGACTCGGGCACGTCGAGCGTGAGCGCGCTCCCCGACGCGGCCAGCGGCCCCTCCATGCGCTGCGCGGTCTCCCGGACGAGCGCCGCGAAGTCCACCGGCGAGCGCTCGAGCGCGAGGCGCCCCGCCGTGATCCGCGAGACGTCGAGGAGCTGCCCGACCAGCTGCGCGAGCCGATCGACCTGCCGATCGAGCGCCGCGAAGCGCTCGCCCATCTTGGCCGGATCGGCGCGGCCACGGCGGAGCGCGCCGAGGTGCAGCCGCAGCGGCGTCAGCGGCGTGTTGAGCTCGTGCGAGGCGACCGAGAGGAAGTCGTCGCGCACCCGCACCGCGGCCACCAGCTCGGCGTTGAGCCGCGACTGCTCGATCGCCGCGGCGGCGCGCGCCGCGATCTCCTCCGCGAGCGTGAGGTCGTCGTCGCCGTAGCGCCGACCGCCCCGCAGCCCGATGAGCGCGAGCGCCCCCTCGATCTGGGCGCCGCGCAGGATCGGCACCACCACCAGCGTCCCGCGCCGCGCCCCCACCAGGCCGAGGATGCCCGCGTGATCGTCCGGATCGGTCTCCGACACGCGCACCGAGCCGTGATCGACGACCGCCGAGCGCAACGCCGACGGCCCTGGCGCGAGCGGCTGAGCGCGCAGGCGCGCCTCGAACCGCGGCTCGACGTGCGACACCCCGCGGGCGACGCACGCCCCGGCGTCGTCGTAGACCTCGAGCACGCACGCGTCGGCCGCGCCCGGGACGAGCACGCGACCGACCAGGTTCGGGAGCGCCTCGAGCGCGACGTTGCCCGCCAGCACGCGGCCGACCTCCGCCAGCACCGCCAGCCGCGCCAGCGCGCGGTGCTCGCCCTCGAACAGCCGCGCGCGATCGAGCGCATGGCCGCACTGCCGCGCGAGGCTCACCAGGAACGCACGCTCCGCCCCCTCCGGCGCGTTTCGCCCACGAAAATCCAGCTCGATGACGCCGAGCGCGTGCCCGTCCGCGGCGAGCGCGAGCGCCGAGGTCGCCCACTCCGTGCCGTCGGCCCCGCGGCGCACCTCCGACGCGATCTCTTCTCCGCGCAACGCGCGCAGCGCCAGCGACGCCCCCTCGGCGTCGACCCGCATGGTCGCGGACGGGCCGCTCCCACCCTCGGCGCGACGGTCTTCGGCGCCTCGGCGCGCGCCGATCGCGCGGCGATCGAGGGTCGCGCCGTGCACCACCGGCGAGAGCAGCAGCCGACGCTCCGCATCCAGCAGCCGCAGCATCCCGCCCGACGCCCCCGACGCCGCGACGCCCTCACGCACCGCGACCGCCACGACCTGCGCCGTCGTGGCCGCCTCCGCCAGCGCCGCCGAGAACGCCTGCAACCGCGAGATCCGCGCGGCCTGGGCGGTCGCCTCGCGCAGCCGGCGATGCAGGCGCTCCTGCGTCACGCTGACCACCAGCGAGCAGACGAGGAACGCCACGACCGCCACGCGGTCGGCCGGGCGCTCGATCCGCAGCGAGCCGTGGGGCGCGAGGAGGAAGTAGTCGATGCTGACGACCGACAGCGCGCTCGCGACCGCGCCGGAGACGAAGCCTCCGTACCAGGACGCCAGCATCGCGGCCGGGTAGAACGTCGCGAAGACCGCGCTATCGCCGAGCAGCGGCTGCAGCGGGATCCGAACGGCCAGCGCGATCACGGCCGCGGCCGCGCCGACGAAGCAGCGCAGGCCGAGGCCACGGAGCTGCGGCAGCGCCGAGCCCGAGTGTTCGGGGCGCAGCCGCTCGACGACGCCGAGCCTCGCCTCTGCCTTCGCGCGCACGAACACCCCTCCGTACCCATCGTGCGAGACGGGTGTTCGTCAGGGATGCTGATCGCGGGGCCTGGGTGTCTCGCGTGACGCCCTGGACACGAGGCGGTACGTCTCTGGCGTGAGCGGCGTGACACGCGAAGGGCCCATCCGTTCGGCGCTCGATTGGGGCGAGCTCGCGCCGCTGCGCTTGCGGGCGCGCCTCGTCGCCGACGGCGCGTTCGCGGGGAGCCACCGCAGCGCGCGGCGCGGCGCGGGCGTCGAGTTCGCCGGTCACCGCGTCTACGTCCCCGGCGATGAGCTGCGCTTCATCGACGTTCGCGCGTCGATGCGCCACGAGCGCATCGTCGTCCGCCACTTCGAGACCGAGACCGAGCGCGCCCTGCGGCTCGTGATCGACGCCACCGCGTCGATGGGCTTTCGCTCCAAGCTGCCGAGCGCGAAGGGGGCGAAGCTCGCCTACGCTTCGGTCATCGCCGCCGCCCTCGCCCGCGTGGCGCTCGCCGCGGGCGATCCCGTCGGGCTCGAGCTCGTCGGAGGCGCCGGCTCGACCGTCCGTCGCGTGCCCCCTTCGGGGCAATCCGAGACCTTCGAGCGCATCGTCGCGACCCTCGAGGCGCTCTCGGCCGACGGCGACCTGCGCCAGACCCCGCACGTGCTCGAGGAGGGGCTCGGCACTGCGCTCCGCGGCGCGCGGCGCGGCAGCGCGATCGTCGTGCTCAGCGATCTGCTCGATCTCCCCGAGGGGGCCGCCGAGGCCATCGCCTCGCTCGGCACCCGCGGCCGTCCGCTCTGCGTGGTGCAGGTGCTCGACCCCGAGGAGGCCACCTTCCCCTTCGACGGCCCGGTGCTGCTGCGCGCGGTCGAGGCGGGCCCCGGCGACGCGACGCTGGTGCAGACCGACGGCCCGAGCGCGCGCGCGGCCTACCTCGCGCGGCTCGACGCGCTCGCCGCCAGCTGGCGCGACGCGCTCACGCGCCACGGCGGCGCGCTCGTGCGCGCAAGCA
>CAIXWQ010000176.1 GCA_903923175.1 uncultured delta proteobacterium
CACGCGGAGATGCTGGCGCTCACGCGCTCGCTGGCCCGCGCGGCCGCGGCCGACGCGCAGGCGCTACGCGACGCGGAGGCGCGCCGGCGCGCGGTGTTCGAGTCGGTGCCGGTCCCGATGCTCTTCTCCGACGGCGAGGGCAAGCTCGTCTCCGTCAACGAGGCCGCCGCGCAGCTGTACGGCTACGCGCGCGCGGAGGTGGTCGCCCTGTCGCTCGACGATCTGCGCGCGCGCCGCGCGGAGCCGCCCGAGTCGCCCGCGTCGCCCGAATCGCCGGCGTCACCCGCGGCGGGCGGCGCGGCGCTCCACAAGCGCAAGGACGGCGCGGAGCTCTGCGTCGACACCTGGAGCGTGCCGCTCTCGCTCGAGGACGGCACGCGCACGCTGACGATCATCCACGACGTGACCGATCGGGTGAGCCTCGAGGCCCAGCTGCGGCACGCGCAGAAGATGGAGTCGATCGGCCGGCTCGCCGGCGGCGTCGCCCACGACTTCAACAACCTGCTCTCCGTGATCATGTCCTACACGGAGATCACGCTCGAAGACGGCAACGTCACGGAGAACGTGCGCACCGACCTCGGGCACGTGCGCGACGCGGCCGAGCGCGCGAAGGAGCTCACGCGCCAGCTGCTCGCCTTCAGCCGGCGCCAGCCGCTGCGGCCGCGTCGGGTCGACATCAGCGCCGCGGTCTCGAGCCTCGACAAAGTGATCCGACGCGTGCTCGGCGAGGACGTCGAGCTCGTGCTGGTCGCCTCGGCGTCGGCCGGCAGCGCCGAGGTCGACCCCGCGCAGTTCGAGCAGGTCGTCCTCAACCTCGTGGTCAACGCGCGCGACGCGATGCCGCACGGCGGCACGCTGACCGTCGAGACCAGCGCGATCGAGCTCTCCGAGGCCGAGGCGCGCAAGCACTTCGGCGGGCGCCCGGGCACCTACGTCGTCGTGCGCGTGGAGGACACCGGCATCGGGATGGATCGCGCGACGCGCGCGCGGATCTTCGAACCGTTCTTCACCACCAAGGGGACCGGCAAGGGGACGGGGCTCGGCCTCTCGACGGTGTTCGGCATCGTCAAGCAGAGCGGCGGGCACATCTCGGTCGAGAGCGCACCGAAGAGCGGCTCCACCTTCTGCGTCTACCTGCCGCGCGTGGCGAAGGCGCTGGAGCCCGAGGCCACGACGCCGCCCAAGCCGCCGCGCTCCTCCGGCGGCGAGCACGTCCTGCTCGTCGAGGATCAGGCCGATCTCCGCGAGCTCCTCCGCGTGGTGCTCGAGAAGGCCGGCTACCTGGTCCTCTGCGCCGCGGGCCCGGACGAGGCGCTGCGGCTCGCCGACCGGCACGCCGGCAAGCTGGCGCTGCTGCTCACCGACGTGATCATGCCGCGGATGAACGGCCGCGAGCTCTCGGACCGGCTGCGCGCGTCGCGGCCGGAGACGCCGGTGCTCTTCATGTCGGGCTACGCGGGCGACGTGCTCTCCCAGCACGGCATCGGGACGGCCGAGGTGCCGTTCCTCGAGAAGCCGATCGTGCCGGGCACGCTGCTGCGACGGGTGCGCGAGGCGATCGACGCGGGGCCGCGCCCGTCCGCGCACGTCGAGCGCGCGGCACCGAGCGTGTCGAGCGTCTGAGCGTCCGAGCGTCCGCGCGAGGAGCGCCGCGGGGGACCGCAGGATGCGGCGCGCGGGATACCCCCGCGATCGCTCGAACGCGAAGCATTTTCGCTGCAAGATTTCCGGCCTCCGCGCCGTTCTCCGGCGAAGCGCGCGGCGTAGGCTCGTCGCACCAGCCACGCGCGGGAGGGCCACCAGATGAACGTCGTGCTCGTCGGTCCGGAGCTCGAGGAGAACCTGACGCTGCGCTACTTGATGGGCGCGCTGCAGGCGGACGGCCACGCAGTGAAGATCGTGCAGTTCGACTTCCCGCGCGAGGTCGAGCGCGCGGCGCACGAGATCGCCGCCTCGGGCGCGGCGATCGTCGGCTTCTCGATGGTGTTCACGCGCCGCGCGGAGGAATTCGCCGCGCTGGTGCACCGCGCGCGCGAGGTCGGCTTCCGCGGCCTCACCATCGCCGGCGGCCACTTCGCCGCGTTCCACGCCGAGCAGCTGCTCGACGATCTCCCGGCGCTCGACATGGTCGCCATCGGCGAGGGGGAGAAGATCCTCTGCGCGCTCGCGAAGGACGCCTCGGATCTGTCCAAGATCGACGGCCTGGTCTGGCGCGACGGCGAGACGCTCCGACGCAACGCCCCTGCGGCGGTGCTCGAGGATCTCGACCAGCTGCCGTGGCCGAACCACCGGCGCCCGTTCGATCGCTACCTCGGCCTGCCGATCGTGAACATGCTCTCGAGCCGCGGGTGCACGCACGCCTGCGGGTTCTGCTCGATCGCCGCCTGGCACAAGCTGACCGGCGGCTCGCGCTACCGGCGCCGCTCGCCCGCCGACGTGGCCGGCGAGATGGGCTGCCTGTGGCGCGAGGGGGTCCGCATCTTCAACTTCCACGACGACAACTTCCTCGGGCGCGATCGCGACGAGAACCTCGCGCGCTTCCGCGCGCTGCGCGACGAGCTGCGCAAGCAGGGGGTCGGCAAGCTCGGCTTCCAGATCAAGGCGCGCCCCGACTCGATCGACGCCGAGGTGTTCATCCTCCTCAAGTCGATGGGGCTGTTCCGCGTGTTCCTCGGCATCGAGGCGGGCACCGAGACCTCGCTGCGAAACCTCGGCCGCGGCCAGAAGCTCACCGACAACGTGCGCGCGCTCGAGCTGCTCAACGGGCTCGATCTCCACGTGGCGTTCAACCTGCTGGTGCTGAACCCGGAGTCGACCTTCGACGACTTCGCCGACAACGTCACGTTCCTGCGGGGCCACCTCGACAACCCGATGAACTTCTGTCGGACCGAGATCTACCAAGGCACGCCGCTGGAGAAGAAGCTCCGCAAGCAGGACCGGCTCTCGGGGAGCTACTGGGGCCTCGACTACGCCATCGACGACGAGCGCGCCGAGCGGGCCTTCCAGCTCTTCCGCGACGCGTTCTACGACCGCAATTTCGGGGCGCACCCGCTGCACTACCTCTCGGGGCAGGTCGACTACGAGCACCAGCTGCGGCAGGACTTCTACGGCACCACGCCCGACGTGAAGGCGCTCGCGAAGCAGTTCGTGCGCGACGTGAACGACGACACCGTCACGCACCTCGAGGCGGTGCTCGCGCACGTCCGCGCGACCAGCCCGGCCGACGCGCCGGCCGCCGAGGCGTTCCGCGCCGAGCTCTTCGCGAGGGTCGCGGCGAGCGACGCCCGCCTGCACGCCGAGGGGCAAGCGGTGCTCCAGGCGATCCGCGAGATCCCGGCGCCGACCACGCGCGCGCGCAGCAGCGCGGGCCGCGTGATCGCCGCCGCCG
>CAIXWQ010000177.1 GCA_903923175.1 uncultured delta proteobacterium
GCGTCGCTGCTCGGCGTCGCGCGCTCCACGCTCTGGCACAAGCTCCGTCGCTACGGCCTCGAGTCGGGCGCCTCGGACTCCGAGCCGGCCGCGCCCATCGTCGGCCACGCCGAGGCGCGCTGAGCTCGGGCGCGCGCCACGCACCTCCGCGAGAGGCGTGCCGCGCGCACCGGACGCTGGCGCTCTCGAGCCCGACGCGTAGCCTGCGTCGCGGAGGCCGCCCCATGTCCGCGACGCTCGCTCCGGCACGCAGCGTCGAGATCCCGTCGCGCGGAGCGAGCCGTTGGGCCTTCGCTCCGCTCGCGTTCTTGGGCGCCGTCGGGGCGCTGCTGCTCGCGTTGCGCGCCCCCGGCTTGGGCGCGCCGTCGGGTGACGAGGACTTCGCGCCGGGGCACCCCGCGGGCGGCCCGCTCGCCTTCGCGAACCCCGCGCACTTCGACGCCGCGATCCGTCGAACCACGCGAGGGCACGCCGATCTGGCGGTGCTCGCGTCCGATCCTGCGCTGGGCAACGCGAACGCGCAGGTCACGATCGTCGTGTTCAGCGACTTCCAGTGCCCGTTCTGCGGCCGGGTCGAGCCGACCTTGGACGCGCTGCGGGCGCGCTATCCGGGCAACCTGCGCCTGGTCTGGAAGGACTACCCGCTGCCGTTCCACGACAAGGCCAAGCCGGCGGCGATCGCCGCGCGCACCGTGTTCCTCGCGCGCGGCAGCGCGGCCTTCTGGCTCGCACACGACGCGCTCTTCGCGCGACAGACGCAGCTCCCGGAGGCGATCAAGGCGATCTACGCGGGCGCCGGGATCGACGACGCGACCGGCCAGCGGCTCGCGCCGGAGGCCACGCGCCTCGTCGAGGACGGCGCGGCGCTCGGCGCCGAGATCGGGGTCACCGGCACGCCCTCCTTCGCCATCGACGGCGAGCTCCTGGTGGGCGCTCAGCCCGAGCGCGCGTTCGCCGAGGTCATCGATCGGCACCTCGTCGAAGCCCAGGCGCTGCTCGCGGCCGGCACCCCGCCAGCGCGGCTCTACGACGCCATGCTCGCGCGCCACCCCGTGCGCGACGCCGGGCCCTGACGGCGCGGGCACCCGGCGCCGGCGAGGCTACGCTGCTCTGCGGGCCTGGCGGTTCGAGGAGGGGGCATGACGGTCGGCAGGCGCGAGCTCGAGGCCACGCTGGACGAGCTGCGGCGCGGCGTCGTCGATCCTCGCGCGGGGCTGTTCGGCCCGCGCTCGGAGGTCTGGGCCATCCAGAAGGACGCGCTGCTCTTCCTCGGGGCTGGCCGCGCGGCGCTCCTCCAGCTCGCGCACCCGTTCGTGGCGCAGGCGATCGAGGAGCACAGCGAGACGACCGTCGCGCCCCACGCGCGCTTCGTGCGCACCTTCGAGCGCGTGTTCGCGATGGTCTTCGGCGACCTCGAGGAAGCGCTCCGCGCCGCGCGCAAGACGTGGGGCGTGCACCGCCGGATCGAGGGGACGCTGCCGTCGGCCGTGGGGAGCTGGCGCGCAGGCACCCCCTACGAGGCCAACGCGGAGGACGCGCTCGAGTGGGTCCACGCCACGCTATGGGACACCAGCGTGCGCGTGCACGAGCTCGTGCTCGGGCCGCTCGAGCCGGCGCGCAAGGAGCGCTACTACCAGGAGATCAAGCGCTTCGCCGCGCTGTTCGGGCTCGCGCCCGAGCGCCTCCCCGCGACCTGGCCGGCGTTCCACGCCGACGTCGAGCGGCGGCTCGGCGCCGACGCGATCACGATCGGCCCCGCGGCGCGGCGGATCGCCGCCTTCCTGCTCCGCCCGCCGACGGCCGCCGCGCGGCCGCTCTTCCGCTGGTACTCGGCGTTCACCGCGCAGCTGCTCCCGCCGCGGCTGCGCGAGCAGCTCGAGCTCCCGTTCGGCCGCGCCGAGCGCGCGCTGGTGGCCGCCTCGCTCCCCGTCTTGCGTGCAGCCCACCGCGCGCTCCCCGACTCGCTGCGGACGTTGCCGGCCTACCGGGCGGGCCTGCGCCGCGTCGCCGGCGATCCACACGTGCCGCCGCTCGATCGGGCCTATGCGCACCTCGAGCGGCTCGCGATCGAGCTCGTGCGCCGTCGCGCGCCGGCGTAGCGGGCGAGGCGCCGACGCGCCGCGGTCATCGCGCCCGCATCATCCGGTAGAGCGTGTCGCGCGCCACGCCGAGCCGACGCGCGGCCTCGCTCACGTTGCCCGAGGTCGCGCGCAGCGCCTCCTCGGCGGCCTCGCGGAGCACCGCGCCGCGCGGCTTGATCTCCGTCGACGCCTTGGGGCCGCCGAGCAGCGGCTCCGGGAGGTGCTCGCGCTCGACCGTATCGCCGTCGCACATCGCCGTCGCGTGCTGCATCGCCGTCTTGAGCTCGCGGACGTTCCCCGGCCAGTCGTGCGCCTCGACGTGCTCGACCGCGGAGCGCCCGAGGAGCCTCGGCCCGTCGGCGCCGGCGCTCGCGGCGGCGAGCAGGTGGCGCGCGAGCGCGAGCCGATCGCCGCGGGCGCGGAGCGGGGGGATGCGCACGAGCGCGCCGTGGATGCGAAAGAATAGATCGCGCCGGAACGCGCCGCGCTCGACCATCGCCGGCAGATCGCGGCACGTCGCGGCGACGAGGCGGAAGCTCGAGTGCTGCGGCTTCGGATCGCCGACGCGGTGATAGAGCCCCTCGTCGAGCACGCGCAGCAGCGCGGCCTGCAGCGACGCGGGCATCTCGGCGATCTCGTCGAGGAACAGCGTGCCGCCGTCGGCCGCGCCGAGCAGGCCGGTGGAGCCCAGGCGCGCGGCGCCGGTGAACGCGCCCGGCGCGTAGCCGAAGAGCTCGCTCTCGAGCAGGGCCGGGGCGATCGCGCCGCAGTTCACGGCCACGAACGGGCCGCGCGCGCCCTTGCTCGCCGCGTGGATCGCCCGCGCGAAGAGCTCCTTGCCCGTGCCGGTCTCGGCCAGCAGCAGCACGGGCATCGACGTCGCCGCGAAGCGCGCCGCCGTGGTCTTGGCGGCGTCGACCGCGGGATCCTCGCTGACGATCGCCTCGAACGCCGCGTGGATCGGCGCACGCGTCGCGACGCGCGCGGCCTTGCGCGGCGGCTCGCTCGACGCCCGCAGCTTCGGCTCGAAGTGCACGATCACCCCGAGCGCGCGCGCGTCGCCGTCGAGCAGCGGATCGAGCGCGACCGACCAGCGCTTGCCGTGCCCCTCGAAGCCGAGGTCTCCGCCGCGCTTTGCGAGCGCCGCGAGCTCCGCGAACGGGATGCCGAAGAGCGCCTGGCAGTCGACGCTCGCGCGCCCCTGCAGGATCTCGCCCAGCGCCGCGGCGTTGCGCAGGCGGATCGGCCCGCGCGCCTCCACGATCAGCGCCGGCGAGCTCGCGCGCGCGAGCAGCCGCTCGAGGGCGCCGAGGTTGCCGAGCCCGATGCGCGCGAACGCGATCGCCGAGAGCGCTCGCTGCACCGCGGCGCCGGCCATCTGCACCGCGACGCCGACCGAGTCGTCGTGGCGCTCGAGCGGGCCGCTCACGTCGATCACCGCGCAGAGCTCACCCCGCGCGTCGTGGACCGGCGTCGCATAGCAGAAGAGCCCGGCGTTGCGCGACTCGTAGTGCGCGCGGCCGATCACGGCGACGGGCGCCCCCTCGACGATCGCGGTGCCGATCGCGTTGGTGCCGCGCGCGCGCTCGCTCCAGTCGGCGCCCGGCAGCAGCCGCGTGCGCGCGGCCGTGCCGGCGAACGCGCCGCCCTCTTGCGCCGACAGGATGATGCCGTCGGGATCGGCGATGATCGCCGAGAGCGAGCGCGCCGCGAGCTGCGACGAGAGCGGCGCCAGGAGCGCGCTCTCCTCGCGGAAGATCTCCGCGAGGCGCAGGCGGCGATCGGCCAGATCGGTGTCGGAGGTGCCGAGCGGGTGCGCGTCGCCGTGGCGCGCGAGGCCGCGCGAGGCGGCGCGCGACCAGCGGCTGGAGAGC
>CAIXWQ010000178.1 GCA_903923175.1 uncultured delta proteobacterium
ACGGCGGGGCAGTTGTCGCAGGTGTTGCCGATTCCGTCGCCGTCGCCGTCGACCTGGCTGGCGTTGGCGACGGCGGGGCAGTTGTCGCAGGTGTTGCCGATTCCGTCGCCGTCGCCGTCGGCCTGGCTGGCGTTGGCGACGGCGGGGCAGTTGTCGCAGACGTTGCCGATTCCGTCGCCGTCGCCATCGGCCTGGCTGGCGTTGGCGACGGCGGGGCAGTTGTCGCAGACGTTGCCGATTCCGTCGCCGTCGCCATCGGCTTGCGTCACGTTGGGCTTCGACGGGCAGTTGTCACACACGTCGCCGACGCCGTCGCCGTCGCTGTCGACCTGGGCGGGGTTGAACGTGAACGGACAGTTGTCCATGGGGTCCACGATGCCGTCTCCGTCGGAGTCGGGGAGCGCCCGATCGGGGCAGTCACCGTCGAGCGAGCTGCAGCGCCGCTGGGCGCTGTAGGGGGCGCGTGGCTGGTTGGCGCCCACCGAGGTGGCGACGACCAAGACGGAGACGACGAAGAGCGCGCTGGGGAGCCGGAGCATGATCCGGGAGACTACCCGTCCGAGGGGGGCGAACTGTGCCCGAGTGACGAGCGCTCTTTGCGCCGACTCGCAAGTCTTGCGCGGTCAGGATCGTTCACGGCGAGAAGGCGCCGCGGCGCACGGCGACGAGCCCCGTCAGGCGTCGATCGGCCGCAACACCTCCATTCGCCGACCGGTCCTCCGTGGGTCACGACGCCCTGGTCGCACGGCCGCCTCCTCGTCGAGCTCGTGGATGTCCCAGAAGCCGTCGACCCGATCGCTCCGCTCTGCCTGGCGCGCCGCGCGTGGTCGCGCCGATCGAAGGAGACGTCGCGGTGGAGCCGGACGGCGCGTGGCGCGTCGAGCGCGGGCTCGCGGTCGAGCGACTGCGCAACGACGAGCACGGCGTCGAGCTCTCGTGGGCCTTCGCGGCGCGCCCGACGGCCGCCGATCTCGAGGTCCGGCTCGCCGTGCATGGAGAGCGGTTCGTGGCGGCGACCGCGGCGGCGACGGCGGCGACGGCGGCGAGGCGAGCGAGGCCGGCGCGGAGTGCGGTGGGCCCGAGGACTGCCCTGCCGAGCGCGTCGTCTCGAACGGCGGCTGCGCGTGCGCGCTGCGCGCGTCGGGTCACGACTCGGCGTGGTGGGCGCTCGGCGCGGCCGCGCTGGCGCTCTCGCTCCTTTCGCGGGGCCGCCGAGCGAGGCCGCGCGGGCGCTACAGCCCGCCGTGGAAGCGCCCGAAGGCGCGGGCCGACATCAAGGCCATCGCCAAGATCCCGGCTGCGAAGGCGACGACGTGCGCGGTCTTGCGCAGCTCGAACGTCCCGACGCGGCAGACGAGCAGGTAGCCGAGCGCCAGGTTGAGGAAGCCCCAGAGCACGTTCACGGTCGACGACGACAGCCCCTCGCCCGGCGGATGCGCGAACGGGCTCTGGAACGGGCTCCCCGAGACGCCGGCGACGAAGTGCGGAATGGCGTTCACGAGGAAGGCGCCGCCGAAGAAGTACGCGACGTAGTGATACCAGCGCATGCGCGAGACCCTCGCACCCGCGGATCGGTGGGGCAATCGGACGCGCGCGGCGCGCGCTCGTCGGCCCCTCGTCCCTCGGCGCCAGTTGCTCCCGACGCCCCTGCCGCCGAGGCCGCTCGAGGCTCGTGTGGGCGCTTCACGCAGGCCGTGACGAAAGGGAACGTGGCATTGCGCGCGACGGAGACCTCATCCGACGGGGTGTACGAATCGTCGACACCGGCGAGGGTCGACCGCGCGTCCGAGCCTCGACGCCGCGGGCGCGCCGCGTGCAGCGATGCTGCGCGCTCGTGGAGCGACCCGCCTTGCGTACCCGACCCCAACGGCGCCGTCGTGTTCAGCGTGCTCCGCAATCGAGCCGCTCGAGGAGGGCACCGTGCTCTACCAACTGAGCTACGCCAGCAAGCCGGCAGCGGGGATCACGGTCGAGAACGTCGCCGAGATCGTCGCCGTCTCGAGCAAGCGCAACGCCGAGCGAGGCATCACGGGCTTCCTCGCCTACCGCTCGGACTGGTTCCTCCAAGCGCTCGAGGGGGGGCAGGCGCAGATCTCTTCCCTGCTCTGCCTCATCGGCAAAGATCCGCGGCACACCGACCTGGTCATTCTCGGATTCCACCCGATCGATCAGCGTCAGTTTCGATCCTGGTCCATGGGGTATGCGGCGGTGCACGCCGGCGACAAGGACGTCGTGCTCCGATATGCCTCCGGAAACGAGCTCTCGCCGACCGAGCTGAGCGCCGCCGGCTCGATCGCGCTCCTGCGCGAGCTCTCGGAGCGGACGCGCACGCCGTGACGTGACCGCGGGGCGCGCGGCGCGGCGCTCGCTCTACCGCTCTAGGCCTCGGGCTCGTGATCGTGCACCTCGGCCAGCTCCGCCATCGTCGCGCGCATCAGGTACATCTGCTCGCTCCCGAGCCCCTGGCCCACGTACGACGCCCCGTACGCGAGCCCGGCCAGCACGGCGCCTCCGGGCGCCGCGTATAGGCCCCAAGGGGTCACGTGCATGATGAGCTGCGAGACGCCGAACGCGAGGGCCACGCACGAGAGCACCGCCAGGCCGAGCGAGCCCAGCACGTAGGTCGCCCACAGGTAGGGATCGGGGCCGAACTTGCAGCAGACGCGCGTGCCTTCCCCCTCGGGCTTCAGGTCGACCACGAGGTGCGGCGACCAGAAGCGGATCTCCTCCTCCGTCCACGAGAGCTCCAACCGATCCGGCTGGATCACGCCGCGCAGGCGCCGCGACTGCTTCAGGAACGCGCGCACGCGCCGGATCAGCTCCTCCGCGGGGAGCGCCGAGACGAGCTCGAAGGTGGGCCGCGGACGGGGTCGCGCCTTGCTCATTCGTCGACGCTATCAGCGCGCGCCCGCTGCCGTCCCCGCGAGACGCCGCGAGACGCCGCGTGACGCGCCGCTTCCCCTCGCGAGGCCCCGCGGAATGCTCACCCCCGGCGCGCGCGTTTCGGCAGTAGGCAGCGGACGATCGTCGCCGCGCTTCGAAGCGCACCCCGCGGCTTCACCCGTCATCACCCGTGAGGCTCGGGCGGGGCGCTCGCTTCCCACCGTAGGGCCGCCCAGCGCGCCCGTTCCATAATGGCCCCATGCCTCACGTCGACAGCCTCCTCTCGCTCGCCCTTCGCTCCGGCGCCGACGAGCTCCGCCTCGGCGACGATCAGGCGCCGAAGATGCTCGCGCGCGGCGTGCCCAAGCGCCTCGCCATCCCCGCCACCGACGCGCCGACGCTGCGCGATCTGCTCGGCGAGCTGCTCGACGCGGCGACCGAAGCGAAGCTGGGCGCCGGGGCGAAGGTCGACGCGCAGCACGCGATCGCGGGGGTCGGGGTCTTCCGCGTGAGCTTCGCGCGCCGCGAGCACGGGCTCGAGGTGCAGTTCAAGCTGCTCGGCGCGCCGCCCGCCGCGGCCGTCATCGACGCGCCCGAGCTCCGCGGCGGCGAGGACGCGCGCGCGGCCGCGGCGCACGCGGCTCCGGCGGCCTCTGCGTCCGCAGCGTCCTCTGCGTCACCTGCGTCAGCAGCGCCAGCTGCTTCCTTCGCGCCTCCGCAGCCGCCCGCGCCCGCCGGGTCGCCGTCCGCGCCGTCCGCGCCGCGCGCGTCGCCGCTCCCCCACGGCGCGGTGACCAGGGGCGATCCGCTGCAGCGGCTGCTCCTGCAGGCGGTCTCGCTGCGGGCGAGCGACGTGCACCTCGCGTCGGGCGAGCTGCCGCACGCGCGCGTCGACGGCGCGCTGCGCGTGCTCGTGGGCGCGCTCGGAGACGGGCCGATCGAGGTCGAGCCGCTCGTCGCGCCGCTGCTCGACGCGCACGCGCGCGCGCGCATCGAGGCCGGCGCGTCGGCCGATCTCGCGCTCGAGCTCGTCGATCCCGAGGGGGGGGCGCGCGGCCGGCTCCCGCGCGTGCGCGGCAACGTGTACCGCTCCTCGCGCGGGCTCGTCGCCGCGTTCCGCCTGCTGCCGCCCGAGGCCCCGGCGCTCGACGCGCTCGCCCACGGCGGCCTGCTGACCGAGCTGCCGCTGCTGCCGAACGGGCTCGTGATCGTGTGCGGGCCGACCGGCTCGGGCAAGACCACCACGCTCGCCGCCCTGGCGCAGGAGGCCCTGCGCGCGCGCTCGATCGTGCTCGTGTCGCTCGAGGATCCGATCGAGTTCGTGCTCTCCGCGCGCGGCTCGGGCGGGGCCGGCGAGGCTTATCGCGCGTTCGAGGAGCGGCCGCCGAGCCTCGTGCGTCAGCGCCAGATCGGCCGCGACGTCGCCGACTTCGCGACCGGCCTGCGCGATGCGCTGCGCGAGGATCCGGACGTCATCCTGGTCGGCGAGATGCGCGACGAGCAGAGCATCTCGCTCGCGCTCACCGCCGCCGAGACCGGCCACCTCGTGCTCGCCACGCTGCACAGCCGCTCGGCCGCGTCGGCCATCGAGCGCATCGTCGACGCGTACCCGGACGGCCGTCAGGCGCAGATCCGCGCGCAGCTCGCCGACTCGCTCCGCGCCGTGGTGGCGCAGCGGCTCGTCCCCCGCGCGCGCGGCGAGGGGCGCGCGCTCGCGCTCGAGGTGCTGCGGATCACGCCGGGGGTCGCCAACGGCCTGCGCGAGGGGAAGATCGGCACGATCGTCACGGCCATGCAGTCGAGCCGCCGCGACGGCATGGTGACCCTCGAGAAGAGCCTCGCGGAGCTCGTGCGCCGCGGAGAGGTGCGCGCCGAGGACGCGCTCGCGGCCGCCAACGATCGCGAGGCGCTGGCGAACTACCGCTCGTCGGGGCCTGCGACGACGTGAGCCGTGGGGAGGGCGGCGCCCGCGGCCTCGCCGGTTCGTCGATGGACGCCCAAAAACACGGCGGGCCGCGCACGCGCGCAGCCCGCCGGACGAATCGCCGCGTCGACGTCGGCTTCAGATGCCCCAGGCCGTGCCGAGCCAGTTGATCATCTGCGTCACCTCCGCGTCGCTCAGCGCGCGCTGGAAGTAGACGACCTCGCCGAACATCGCGTTCGAGGCGTCGGTGCCGCTCGCCCCGAAGGTGAGCGCCTTGGTCCCCGCGGTGATCGTGTTGCCGGTCGCGGTCGACGTCGTCGTGCCGGTGGCGTCGCTCCGGTAGAAGGTGCGCGTGGTACCGCTGATGCGGCCGGTGAGCACGTAGGTCGAGCCCGGCGTGCACGCGAGCTGCGCGCCCGCGTTGTCGGCGTTCGACTTGAAGTGCGCGTTGAAGGGCGCGGTGCCGTTCTGCTCGAGCGACCAGTCGGCGCTGCGATCGCCGTGGCTCGCGAGCACGCCCCAGTTGGCCGCGGGCGTGGGCGTGCCGTCCTTCACGACGACGAAGAACGTGACGTCGGCGCCGGTGAGCGGCACCGAGGCGTTCACGGCGGAGGCGCCGCCCGCGAAGTCGAGCCCCGCGAGCGACTTCACGCCCGAGCCCTGCGCGGCGTACTTCGGCGCCGTCGTGCCCGGCGTCAGCGTCCGGGCGCCGCCGCTGGTGTCGACCCAGCTCGTCAGCGCGTTGGTCCCGGTGCGGCCCACGGTCGTGGTGTCGCGCGCGCTGTAGTGCGCGCTCAGGGCGCTCGAGAAGGGGAGCGGCCGCATGCGGGCGACCCAGGTCGACGGGGCGCCGCTCGAGGTGCCCGGGAACGGGGTCGAGCCCGCGCCCCAGTCGACGACGCCGCGATCGAAGCTGCCCACCGCGAGGTAGTCGCCCGACGACCCGAGCGCGAAGCCGAAGGTGTACGAGTACGCGCCGCCGCCGGTGATGCGCGCGAACTGGTAGGAGAGGTCGTTGCCGTAGACGGCGACGAACGCGCCGCTCGGCAGCGCTCCCGAGCCGAAGTCCTGGCCGGCGTTGTTCGAGTTGCCGGCGAGGTAGAAGTTGTTCGACGCGTCGACGCCGAGCGACTGCACGTTGAACGGCGGCGCCGTCGTGAACGTCCGCTGGCGCTTGTAGGCGCCGGTCGCTGCGTCGAAGACCACGAGCGCCCCGGCCTCGTTCCCCGGCGCGCCGGTGGCGACGGGGCCGCCGCCGTAGTCGGCGACGTCGCGGTGCATGAAGCCGAAGGCGACGTTCCCGATCTTGTCGGCGACCGCCACCTGCGCCTGCGCGTCGGCGTACCCGGTCGTCGAGCTCGCCGTGAACGCCTTCGACCAGCGGTGCGTGCCGTCGGGGCCGTAGCTCGCGATGAAGGCCGAAGCCTGCCCCGAGAAGGCGAGCGTCCCCGCGCCGCCGACGGTGCCGTTCGGGCCGCCCAGCGAGCCGCCCGCGTAGACGTTGCCAGCTGCATCGGTGCTGAGCGTCTGCACGCGGTTCGGCGGCGGGCCGAAGGTCACCTGCGAGGTGCCGTACACGTTCGACCAGCGGTGGGTGTTGCTCGTGTCGTAGCTGGCGATGAAGATGTCGCCGCTCCCCTTCGCGGTCTTCGGGCCGCCGCCGAAGTCGAAGGGGGTGGGCGAGGCGCCGGCGACGGTGATGCGATCCGAAGCGTCGATCGTGATCGCGGAGGTGCTCTGGCCGAGCTGCCGCGACCAGCGGTAGACGCCGGCCTTCGTGTAGCTGACCAGCCAGCCGCCCGCGCCGGTGAGCGTGTGCGTCGCGTCGATCGTCGTCGTCGGGCTGCCGCTGGAGATCGCGACGTAGTAGTTGCCCGCCGCGTCCATGACGAAGCCCGAGGGGCCGTCGCCCCCGGTGCCGCCGAGCGAGAAGCCCGACTGCGCGACGCCGAACTTGTCGAACACGACGATGCCGGTGTCCCAGTTCCCCACGCTCGTCAGCTTCACGTTGTTGCCGAAGTCCGACGGCGCGCCGGTGAACCGCAGCGCCACGTACATGTTCTCGCTCGCGTCGGTGAGCATCGCGACCGGCACCTGCGCTGCCGTCGTGCTGCCGTGGCTGCTCACGAACTCGGCGACCACGCAGCTCGGCGCGGGGCTCCAGCTCCCGGTCGCGAGGCAGGTCGCGTTCGGCCCGCTGCGCGCCCAGCCGGCGTTGCACGTGTAGCTCGCGAGCGCGCCGTACGTGGTCGTCGCGCCGCCGCCCACGCCGCCCGCGACGGTGGGGGCGCCAGCGTTGGTCACGCTCGGCGCTGCGCCGCAGTCGACCGGCGCGCACGTCGGCTCCGCGCCGCTCAGCGCGCCCGGGATGGCCGTGCCGCCGCACGTCGGCGCCGTCCCCTTGAGCGCGTAGGCGGTCTTGCACGCGTAGGTCGCCGCCGCGCCGTACGCGAGCGTCGCGGCGGTGGTCCCGCCGTTGACCGTGCCGTTCGCGGGCGCGTTCGCCGTGCACGTGATCGCCGTGCAGACGTTCATCGCGCACGCGGTGCCGGTCGCGCAGTCCGCGGGCACCTTGCACGCGAGCCCGACGGTGCAGGCGGGGCACGAGCCGCCGCAGTCCTTGTCGGTCTCGTCCGCGTCCTTCACGAGGTCCATGCAGTGCGCGACCACGCACGCCCCCTTGCCGTCGCACACGACGCCGCCGTGATCGCTGCACCCCGTGCCGACCGCCGCGTAGTCGGCGCCGCACGCGTTCGACTTGCAGGTGGGGGTCGCGCACGTCGTCGTGCTCGCGGGGCAGTCGCCGGCACCGAGGCAGGCGACGCAGGCGCCGTTGCCATCGCAGACCTTGCCGCTCGAGTCGGTGCACGTGGTGCCGGCCGCGGCCTTGGTCGTGCCGCACGCCGACCCGGTGCAGACGGCGGGCGCGCACGCCGTCGTGGGCGTGGGGCAGTCCCGGGTCGGATCGACGCAGGTGGGCGCGGCGTCGGTCGTGTCTGCGCCGGTGTCGACCGGCGTGGTGTCGGGCTGCGCGCCGTCGGCCGCGTCTGCGCCGGTGTCGACCGGCGCGGCGTCGGGCTGCGCGGTGTCCGCGGAGGCGGTGTCGGTCGACGCGTCGTCGCTGGGCGTCGATGCGTCGCCGCCGCCGCAGCCGGCCGTGAGGAGCACACTCGAGGCGAAGTAGAGCGTGGTTCGAAAGCGCATGCGGTCGACCGTACCGGAACCGGGTACCCCCACGGCCCCCAGATTTCGGAGCGGAGACCTCGCGCGCCCGCATACACGCACCGCCGACGTCGCCTGTCGGGCCACATCGCGCCGTGCGCGCGTGGGGCGGGCCGATCAGGCGAAGCGCACGGCGTAGATCGGCGGCAGGTGCGCGGAGATCTCGCGCCAGGAGTCGCCCGCGTCCTCGGAGATCCACAGCGCGCCGGTGGAGCTGCCCATCGCGAGCCGATCGCCGCTCTCGTCGACGTCGAGCGCGTGGCGCAGCACGAGATCGTACGCGTGCTCCTGCGGCAGCCCGCGGCTGAGCGTGTCCCAGCTCTTGCCGCCGTCGCGCGTGCGCGCGACCACCACGCGCCCGTCGACCGGCACGCGCTGCGCGTCCTTCTTGGCCGGCACGAGCCACGCGATGTCGGCGTCCTCCGGGTGCACCGCGACCGCGAAGCCGAAGACCGCGGGCGGCACGTTGGCGAGCGTGCGCCACGAGAGGCCGCCGTCGTCGCTGGCGAAGACGCCGTTGTGGTGCTGCGCCCACAGGCGCTCGGGCTGCCCGGCGCAGCGCACGATGCGGTGCGGATCCTGGATGTACGGATCCTCGCGCCGCTCGGGCGGCATGTACTCGGCGAACATCCCCTTGGTGCGCACCTCCCAGCTCGCGCCGCCGTCGCGCGTCTCCCACGCGCCGCCGCTCGAGACGCCCACGAGCCAGCGCCGCGGATCGTCGGGGTGCGTGCAGATCGAGTGGATGGCGGGGAGATCCGCGCCGCCGCCGACCCACTCCTTGCGGGCCGGATGATCCCAGAGCCCGCGCACCAGCTCCCAGCTCGCGCCGCCGTCGCCCGAGACGAAGAGGCCGCCGCCCACGCTCCCCGCGTGCAGCACGCCCGGCTCGCTCGCGTGTCCGGGCTCGAGCGCCCAGAGCTTCTCGACGCGCCAGGGCCAGACCTTGCCGTCGGGGAGCTGCTCGTCGAGCCCCTCCGGCTTCGGCGGGAACGCTGGCGCGGCGAGCTCGGCCCAGCTCGCGCCGCCGTCGAGCGAGCGCCGGAGCTTCACGCCGAAGTGGCCGAGGTCCATCGCCGCGTAGAGCGCGCCGTCGCGCTCGTCGAAGAGCGCGAGCGAGACGGCGTCGCCGAGGAACGAGACGCGCGAGATCGCCCAGCCCGCGCTGGCGTGCGCGCTGCGCCGGACTTCGAACAACCCCTTGCGCGTCGAGACGTGGATCACGTCGGCCATCGAGTTCACCCTCCGGAGAGCGACTGCATCACGTAGATCTCGGTCGTGGGCGCGATCGGCTCCTCGAGCGCGGCCCGATCGCGGAGCATCACCCCGTCGAGGAAGATCGCGACGTGGTGGCGCACGACCCCCTGCTCGTCGAGCACGTACGAGCGCACCGCCGGGTGCGCCTCGAAGTAGCGCGCGAGCGCCTCGCCGAGCGTGCTCGCGCCGACGGTCGCCGGCGGGCAAGGGACGTGGCGCTCGATCGAGGCGGCGAAGGTGAGCGTGGGCATCGGCGTTCCGGGGCGCTGCCGCGTCGCGATCCTTACCGCGCGCGTGAGCGAGTGCCGTACGCAGCATAGTCGGGCGCCCCGAGGGTCGCGGCAATGACCCGCGCGCCCGCGTCGAGTCGCACCCACGGAGCCGTGCTAAGGCACCTGAGCCATGCTCCAGCGCTTCACCCAGGCTCTGATCCCGACCGTCAAGGAGACTCCGGCCGAGGCCACCAACGCCTCGCACATCCTGCTGATGCGCGGCGGCTTCGTCCGCCAGATCGGCGCCGGAATCTACAACTTCCTCCCGCTCGGTCTGCGTGTGCTGCGCAAGATCGAGAACGTCGTGCGCCAGGAGATGGACCGCGCCGGCGCCCAGGAAGTGCTCATGCCCGCGCTGCTGCCGGGCGAGTACTTCAAGGAGACGGGGCGCTGGGATCTGTACGGCGACGTGCTCTTCCGCATCCGCGATCGCAAGGGCGGCGATTACCACCTCGGGCCGACGCACGAGGAGATCATCACCGACATGGTGCGGCGCGAGGTGAAGAGCTACCGCCAGCTGCCGCTGAATCTGTACCAGATCCAGACCAAGTTCCGCGACGAGCCGCGCCCGCGCGGCGGCATCATGCGCGGCCGCGAATTCACGATGAAGGACGCCTACTCGTTCGACGTCGACGAGGCGGGCGCGCTGAAGAGCTACGAGAACATGCGCGATGCCTACCGGCGCATCTTCGATCGCCTCGGGCTCACCTACCGCATCGTGCAGGCCGACTCGGGCGCCATCGGCGGCAAGACGAGCGCGGAGTTCCAGGTGCTCGCCGACAGCGGCGAGGACGCGATCGTCGCCTGCGACGCGTGCGACTACGCCGCCAACGTCGAGGCCGCCGAGATCGGCCAGACGCCGCCCGGCCCCGAGTTCCCCAAAGAGGAGACGCGCGAGGTCCACACGCCCGGCAAGGGGGCGATCGCCGACGTCGCGAAGTTCCTCAAGGTCAACGCCAAGCGCTTCCTCAAGTCGCTGCTCTACGTCACGCCTGCGAGCGACGCGCATCCGCAAGGTGAGGTCGTGATGGCCTGCGTGCGCGGCGATCACGAGGTCAACGAGATCAAGCTCGCCAACGCGCTCGGCGTGCGCGAGGTCCACCTCGCCACCGAGGCCGACATCGAGCGTGCCACCGGCGCGAACGTCGGCTACGCGGGCCCGATCGGCTTCGCCGGCCGCGTGCTCGTCGATCCGGGCGGCGCCGAGCTCACCAACGCGGTGACCGGCGCCAACAAGACCGACTACCACCTGATGGGGGTGAACCTCTCGCGCGGCGACTACAAGGCCGACGTGAAGGACATCCGCAGCGCGTCGGAAGGCGACCCGTGCCCGCGCTGCGCCGCGCGCGGCGAGAGCGGGAAGTTCAAGGCCTACAAGGGGATCGAAGGCGGCCACATCTTCATCCTCGGCACGCACTACTCGTCGAAGATGCGCGCTACGTTCCTCGCGCAGGACGGCAGCGAGAAGCCGATCGTGATGGGCTGTTACGGAATCGGCATCTCGCGCCTCGTGGCGAGCGCGGTCGAGCAGCACCACGACGCCGATGGCATCCAGTGGCCGCAGGCGATCGCCCCGTACCACGTGCACCTCTGCACGCTCGGCACCGAGCCCGAGGTCATGCAGGCCGCCAAGGGGCTCTGCGACGCGCTGGTCGAGCGCGGGATCGACGTGCTCTGGGACGACCGCGACGAGCGCCCCGGCGTGAAGTTCAAGGACGCCGACCTCGTCGGCCTGCCGTGGCGCGTGACCATCGGCGCCAAGACGCTCGCGCGCAGCGAGTGCGAGCTCAAGGCGCGCAGCAACCGCGACCCCAAGGGGCACGAGCTGCTCACGCTCGCCGACGCGCCCGAGGCGATCGCGGTCAAGCTCGGGATGGGGCGCTAGGTACCGCACCGACCCCGTTTCCGACGGGGTCTTCGACGGCGGGCGGTAGGCTCGCGCGGACATGCGCCGCGCCCCCCGCCTGCTCTCGCTCCTCTTCGTGATCGAAAGCGCGTGCAGCCCCGCCGCGCCTCCGGCGAAGCCGCCGCCCCCATCGCCGCCGACCGCCGCCAAGCCGGCGGACGCGCGCTGGGTGGTGCTCGATCGCACGCTCGCGAGCGCGCCGCGCACCATCGACGGTCACGCGGTCTCGGTCGGCCGGCTCGGCGAGCGCTGGCTCCTCGAGGGCGGGCGCGCGCGGCAGGCCGAGAGCTTCGCCGCGGTGAGCCTGCTCGACGTCGTCGCGACCGCCGACGCCGCGAACACGCCACTCGGGTTCGTCGCCGAGGATGGCGGCGTCTCGATCGCGCAGGAGCCGCTCGGCGCGTTCACCGCGCTGCGGATGCCGCCGAAGCCGCTCCACGCGGTCGTCGTCGGCAAGCACGCGATCGTCGGCATCGACGCCCGCGGGCGGCTCATGCGCAGCGCCGACGCCGGCAGCACGTGGAGCGAGGTCGCGATCGCCGGCGCGCCGGCCGGCATCGTGACCGCCGTCGGCCTCGGGCGCGCCGGCGCGGGCTTTGCGTTGCTCGCGCCCGCCCACAAGGCGACCACGAGCGACGACGGCGCGAGCTTCGCGCTGCTGGGCGGCTCCGACCTCGGCGTGCCTGCGAGCGTCACGCCGCCCGAAGACGCGCTGCCGCTGCGTCCCGCTCGTGCGATCGACGGCAAGCTCGTCGTCGACGGAGATCGCGTCGTCGAGCTCGAGTCGCGCGCGGGCACGCCCGTGATCGTGTCGCGGCCGCTCGGCGGCGGGGAGCCGACGGTGCTCGCGCGCTTGGCGCACGCCCGCGATGCCGTCGTGGCCGCGCGCGGCGCGCGCCTGGCGATCGCCTTCGAAGACGCCGAGCGCAACGACGACCTCGTCGAGGTGCGCACGAGCAGCGACGACGGCAAGCGATTCCAAGAGGAGTTCCGCCTCGCGCGCGGCTCTCTGTTCGGGCCGCAGCTCGCGATCGGCGACGACGGCTCGCTCGTCGTCACCGGCGTGTGCGAGCCGACGGCCAAGAAGCGGACCGGCGAGGTTTGGGTCCGCGTCGGCGATCGGGGCGCGCCGAGCCGGCTTTCGATCCCGGGCGCGCGCGCCGTCGACGTGACCGCGCTCGAGCTGCTCGAGGGCGGCCGGTTCGTGATGATCGCCTCGCTCGAAGGCGACGACGGCAAGCGCTTCGACGCGCTCGTCCGCGGCGATTCGCTGACGGGCCCGTTCGCGGTGCGCGCGCTCCCCCCGCCCGCCGCGCGGCCGCCGCCGCGCTGGCCGAACCCCGCCGATCCGCAGTGGAAGGTCGTGCCGCTCGTCTCGATCGGCGGTCGCGTCGATCGCGGCTCGTTCGCGTTCGACGACGCGGGGAGGCTGATCGGCTTCACCTTCGCGCGGCGCGAGTCGCGCCTCTTCGTCACGCACGACGGCGGCGACACCTTCGAGGAGCGGCCCACCGAACGGCTCGGCGAGCTCGCCCTCGCGGGGGGCCACGGGCTCGCGCACGGCCCCGCCGGCTGGCTCGAGAGCGACGACGGCGGCGCGAGCTTCCGCGCGCTGACGGGCGCGGCGCCGCACGCGCGCGACGCGGCGGGCGACCCG
>CAIXWQ010000179.1 GCA_903923175.1 uncultured delta proteobacterium
CCGCGAAGCCGGCGGTGGCCGTGCCCGCGAAGCCGGCGGTGGCCGTGCCCGCGAAGCCGGCGGTGGCCGTGCCCGCGAAGCCGGCGGTGGCCGTGCCCGAGTCGCCGGCGGTGGCCGTGCCCGCGAAGCCGGCGGTGGCCGTGCCCGAGTCGCCGGCGGTGGCCGTTCCCCTGACGCCGGCGGTGGCCGTGCCCAAGTCGCCGGCGGTGGCCGTGCATCCGTGAACGATCGTCCCCTTCGGCGCCCGAGCGGCGATGAAGTCGCACGCGGCCTTCTGCTCGCCGCAGAACACGACGACGCCCTTCGGGAACTTCACCTTGTCGCCGCCGTCGAGCGAGACGATGTCGCGCGCCAGCACCTCGACGACGAGCCACTTCGAGTCGGGCTGCCAGCGCAGGAGCCACGCACCGCCAGCGCCCCACAGCAGCCCGTGGAGGCCGTAGCCGCACACCGGCGACGCGTCCCAGTCGGGCGCCGCCACGGGGCCGCTCGAGGGCCAGATGAACCGGCGCGCCTTGTCGTGCGTGCCGCCCATGTCGGGCATGCACGTGCGCAGCACGAGGACGGTCTCCGGCTTCGACGTGGCGACCACGGCGGGCGCAGCGGCGGACTTGGGCGCGGGCTTCTTCTTCTTCGCCACGGGCTTACGAGCAGGCTTCGGCTTGGCCATTCGGGAATGCTCCTGCGCGGGCTCGTGTCGAGTCGACGGCTCCGACGCACAACCCGTTTCGCACGCGCCGCGCGAAACCCGCAAGCAGCTCATGGCGATTCCGGAGAGTGGCAATCACACCCGCGGCGGCCAGTGCCACGTGCCCGGCGCCTTCGCGTCGGAGTGGTGCGCCGAGGTCCGCCACGCGAGGCCGGCGGCGCACTCGGCATCGTCCGGGGCATACACCGACCGCGGTGGGAGCTTCGAGCGGTTCACGTTCTGGCCGTCGACGAGCACCTGCAGGTTCACCGAGTCGGGCCAGCACGCGACGACCATCGCAGGCTGAATGACGGGCTCGCCGTCGTGGCTGAGCGCGATGACGTAGTGCACGACGCGCCCGAGGGAAGGCTTCTGATCGCTCGACATTCCAGATCCTTCTCCGCGCGCGCGCACGTCAGCGCGCGAAACGAGTCGACGTTGATAGCGAGTCTCCCCCTCCGCCCGGCGCGCTCGCGAGACGTCGCAGGTGCGGTGCAGGGGGGACTCGGTTGCGGCGGCTGGAGTCGAACCAACCGCGTCGGATCATGACTCCGACAGGCCCGCCGGGGCCATCTCGCCGCAAGACAGCGCCTCGCCCTTTCGGGTCTGGCGCCTGGCACATTCAGCTTCCCGCTGCCCCCTCCGTTGCCGGCGTGCTTGGGGGTGGCTGGCGCGCAGTCGCCTGATAGTCCAGGCCTTCGCGCGCCGTTTCGGTGCCCGCGCGTGGCGGGTCCGAGTGGTGGCAGCATCGTCGCGTCGGGTGCCGGTGTCGCGCCGATTGTGCGCGTCCTTGGCTCCTCGACCTCGACCCCGTGTTCGGGGCGGCGACTACCCGACCGACGCGAACGTCGGCTGCTGCGATGGATGCCGAACGCGCAGGCGCCTTGTGGGGGTCGTTGAAGCTGCCCGGATCGACGGACAGCCCTGCGCGGAAGAGGTGACGCGGCCGTAACTCCGGTCGAACCGGCACGTCGGCGCGCGTCTGCCACCCTTCCCGCTGCCCAGGGCCGCGCAGGTTGGTGGCGTGTCGCCCCGTGGTCGCGAGCGTCCTCGCGTGGGGCAGATGGCGTCGCGGTGGGCATGCCCATCCACGCGCCGTACTCACTCGAACCCCGCGGGCGGGCACTCAGCGGTACTTGGCGGCACTGCTTACGCGGCCTCGGCGCCTACCTCCCATCGGAGCTTCCGCTGGGTCGGGTGCGTGTCCACGCGTGGGCGTGCATCTCGCGACCACGACCCCCCCCCGGAGTATCCGAGGCATTTCCATCCAGACGCGCGAAGCGACACGCCGCCCTCTTCGGGCAACGTGAACGTGACGAGTCGTCGGTAGCCGAGTGCGCGGCACGCGCGCCATGCTGCGGCGTACAAGATCGAGCACGCGTTCTTCGTCCCGTCCGTCGCCAGTCGTGTGACCTCGGCCGTCCATCCGTCTTGGAGGTTCCGCGCCTTGGGTCGGCCGACGATGGCGACGCCGACGACTTCGTCCCCGCTCGCGACGGCGACCGTGAGTATGCACCCGCGGTCGCTGCCGTGATGGCGGTGGTGCGCCTGCACGAAAGCGTTCGCCTCGCGCAGGGTGCACGGGGTGAGCGTCAGCGAAGTCATGCGGCCCGCTTGCCCTCGAGCACCTGCACGCGCTCGCCGACGTTCTGCAGCCGGTTGGCGACTTCCTTCGCGAGCACCTCGATGCGGTCGGCGAGGTCTTCGAAGCGCTCCTCGATCTGCCCGACGTATTCGCGCAACGTCTCCGCAGCCTCATCACGCCTATAAAACAGGTCCGGATGGTTCTCGCGAAGCGTCGCGAGGGTGACTACGTAGCGCGTTCCGGTCCCCTCGGAGCCCATGCGGATCAGGAAGCGTTTGCCGGTGCGCTCCTCGAGCCGGAGGAGCTGCTCGCGCACGCGGCGAGGCGCGGTCGGGCCCTTCATGTCGAGCAGCTCTGCGACCTCGCGCAACGTCAGGTGCCGCGACATGCGCGGCGGCTTCCGGGCGCTCGTGGGTCGGCCCTTGGTAGTCACGCCGCTTCCCCGAGGATGGCGAGGACGCGGTCTCGGCGTCGCGCGGACTTCCGTGCGGTCTCGAGGTCCAGCACGACGCCGCGCGCGCCGTGGAAGTCCTTGAGCGCCTCGGCGACGGCCGTCTCGGCCTGCTGCCGGAGCTTCGCGAGCGAGGCGCACGCCTGCTCGTAGTCGCGATTGGTCTTCTTCGCGGCGAGCTTGAGCAGTGCGATCGCGGCGTCGTGCCCGACGAGGTCGAAGGCAACGGGGGCGGCGTCCCCGAGCTTCTCGAACCGCTTCTCCTGCCCCGGGGTGCGGCCCATGTGCACGAGTCGGAGGGAGCGCTGGTGCTCGTGCGGGAGCGACCACAGCGCCTCGGCGATGCGCCGGTAGCGGGTGGCGGCGGCGACCATGCGATCGCTCGGCCCGTCGTCGCGCTGCGTGCCGCTGCCGGTGGACGGCTCGATAGGGATGGCGCGCACGCCCATCTCTCCCGCGGCCTCACGGTAGAACCACGCCAGATCGTCATCGAAGCAACGTCGTCGGGCCATGCTCGTCTCCTCCACGCGCCGTGGCGCGACTCAGTGCAGGTTCTTGCGGTCGGTCTTCGGCGGCGGGTTGGCGCGCGCGAACGCTTCGAGGCTCGAGTCGTCGACGGCGTACCCGTCGGCGCGCCAGCCCGCGATGTACGTGCGGGTCTCGGCGATCAGGCGCTGCGGGTCCTCGCCGACGCGGGGCCAGGTGCGCGAGACCCACGCGACGCGGCCGTAGATGCGCACGACGCCGTGGTAGCAGCGGCACCCGTCGTCGCCGCACTGAACGATGGCCGCGACGATGTGGATCGGCTTGGTCGACGGCGAGCCGACCTCGGGTGAGGGGGGCTGCGGCGGCAGGATCGGGCGGGGCTCGGTGGCGAGGGCGATCACGCTGCAGCCTCCTCGAACGTCGCTGGGGCCGGCTCGCGGCGCTCGATGCCGACGAAGGGCGCGAAGTTGCGCGCGGCGGTGTGAAGGTCGCGCCAGCGGGGGCGGCCGCTCGAGTGGATCGCCGTGCGGATGCGGGCGCGCTGGCGGCGGAGCACGCCGGCCTCCATCGCGGAGATCGGCACCTTCGGGCTCGCGAGCGTCGCGGTCAGCACGATCGCGTGCACGGTCGCGAGCATCTCGCGCGACTCCTGCTCTTGGGTCTTCTTCTTCGCGTGACGTTTCATGCGGCCAACTCCTTCACCACCGCTCGAAAGACGGCGAACTTGGGTCCGGGCTCGCGTCGAATGCGGCCCATGGCGTGCCGCTCGATGCGGAGCACGCCCTGTTTCGTGATGCCGAGGGCTTCGGCCACTTCCTCGGCCGTGGCGCCCTCGGAGTGCGCGTCGACGAAGTCGTTCACGCTGCCGACGGCCGTGCAGTCGCGACACCGAATCTCGGCGATGCCGTGCACGCAGGTGACCGACCTCGTCACGCGGCGCGCCCGATCTGCTCGACTCGCGCGCTGGGCTCGATGGACGCGCCCGCGCACGACATCGTCGCGAACGCGAGCGCGGCGAGGCGGTCTTCGGTCTCGGCGTCCGGTGCGCAGATGACCAGGAGCGGGCTGCCGAACTCGCGCGGAACGACCTCGATGGCGGCGACGAACGGGGCCTCGTGGGCTGCGATGACGCGCAGACGCGACACCTCTTCGGCCAGCACCGCCATGCCCTCGCGCAGCCGGTTGCACTCGGCGAGGCCAGTGATCATCGCGCCCTCGGCCATCTCCGCGGCCGTGATGGCCTCATTGATCAGCTGGTCGCGCACCAGCTCGTGCATCCGCACCTCGGCGAGCAGCACCGAGAACTCCTCGACGAGGCCGCTCGTCCCCGCGTTCAACCGCTTCGCGAGGCTCGCCGCACGCGCCAGAATCACGCAGTCCCGATTCGTATCCAGCTCGATTGCCATTTGGCCGCTCCCTTCGGTTGGTTCACGCGGCCATGACGCCGCCGCAGTGGGGGCACGTCTCGCGCGGCGCGATCGTGACCTCCACTCCGTACTCCCTGACTCCACCGCGACGCTGCTTCACGTTCCACACGATTCGGTCGGTCGAGTCGTCGACGCCGAGCACCTTGGCGACGCAGTCGCGGACGTGCTTCGCGCACCCGTACAGGTTGTCGCTGTCGCGGATGCGGCTCGGGGCGATGCGCGTGATCGTCACGAGCAGGTCGCCCGACAACCACGCGCCGACGTTGTTCGGTAGCCTGTCGTGCGTCTCGACGGCGACGCGGGCACGATCCTGCGCCAGCGCGCCCCGCATCGCGGGCGCCGTCTTGGCGTGCTGCAGCTCTGCGCGCCGCTTCCGGTGCCAGTGGTGCTCGTGCGCGTTGGCCTCGGAGACCAAGCGCAGGCCGCTGATGGAGAATCGCAGACACGGCGTGTCCATTGCGATCTCCCTCTCACGTCGTGAGAGAGAGCCGCAAGCACGTCACGTCGATTGTTGGTGAGTCACTCTTCGCTGTCGCTGTACGAGTCGCGACTGCGGTTCTCGAACTTGGCGCACTGCTCGATGAACGTCACCGGCACGCGGCCGGTCGGGCCGTTGCGCTGCTTCGCGAAGATGATCTCTGCGTACCCGGCGAGCTTGTGCGCGTCGGCCGAGGTCTTGTCGGAGATGTAGTACTCGGGCCGGTAGACGAAGAGGATCACGTCGGCGTCTTGCTCGATGGCGCCCGACTCACGCAGGTCCGACAACTGCGGACGCTTGTCCTTCGTGCTGCGTGTCTCGACGGCGCGATTCAGCTGCGAGAGGGCGACGACAGGCAACTTCAGCTCCTTCGCCATCTGCTTCAGGCCGCGCGAGATGCTGCTGATCTCCTGCTCGCGGTTGTCCTCTCCGCTGCCCTTCATGAGCTGCAGGTAGTCGACGATCACGAGGGCGAGCTTCTGCCCGGCCTTGTCGAACTCGCGCTGCTTCCGGCGCGCCTTCGCGCGCAGTTCCATCATCGTGATGGCGGGCGTGTCGTCGACCCACAGCGGCAGCTGCGAGAGCTTGCTGGCGGATTCCGTCAGCGCGTCCGCCGCGTTGGGCGTCAGCGCCTTCGACCGAAGCGCGGACAACGATACGCGCGCGTCGCTGCAGGCGATTCGATCGCCCATCTGCTGAGCCGGCATCTCGAGCGAGAACAGCATCGCGCCAAGGTTCGGCCGGACCATGTCCGCCCCGTCGTAGAGCGGCCCAGCGCTCGCGACGGCCATCAGGAGGCCGGTGACGAACGCCGTCTTTCCCATGCCGGGGCGCGCCGCCACGATGATCAACTCTCCGTCTCGCATCCCCCCGCCGAGCTGGCGGTCGACGTCGACGAGCCCCGTGGAGATGCCCGGCGGCGTCGGGTCACCCATCCGCCGAACGAAGTCGCTCATCAGGTCGTACGCGTCGACGACGCCGCGCGTCTGTCGTGCGGGCGCGAGGTCGTGGATCTTCTGCTCGACCCCATCGAGCCACGCGAGGGTGGGGCCGGTGTCGCCGAAGCCCTCGGCGGCCGCGAGCTGGCACGTATCGATCGCGCGCCGCTTCGTCGCGAGGTCGACGACGATCTCTGCGTGGGCTCGGAGGTTCGCGACGGCGGGCGTCGAGTCGATCAGCGTCGCGAGGAACGAGACGCCGCCGATCGCTTGGATCTCGTCGCGCGCTCGAAGGCGCTCGGCCACGGTCTGCAGGTCGACGGCGCGCCCCTCGCGGTGCAGCTCGACCGCGGCGGCGTACACGCGCCGGTTGCCGTCGGCGTACCAGTGCTGAACGCCCAGTAGGTCCGCCAGCTCGTCGAGAGCGGTTCCGCCGTGCGCGAGCACGTGCGCGAGCACCGCGGCCTCCACGGCGTCGTTGTGGGGCGGGACGCGGCCTCCGAGGTCGACAACCTCGACCGCCGGCCGCCAAGGCTTGCGCTGCGTGGTCATGCTGCACCTCGAACGCCGCTGAACAGCTGGGACGCGCTCGCCTCGCCGCCTCGCCGCTTCGCGCGCTCCGGCTCCTGGTCGCGCTCGAGCGCATGCATGTCGGCGACTGCGGATGCCGTGTCGAGGCCGCTGCCGGGGCCCACGCCGCCTCGCTCGAGCGCCTTCGGGGCGAGCTTGCCGGCCTGCCCATCGGACCGCGCGAAGCTCCACCCGTCGGCCTTGTCGTCGGCCGCCTTGAGCCCAACCTGTGCTCGGAGTCGGGCGAGCTTCGATTCGGCGCGCATGCCCGGAGTCGCCGCGGCGGAGTCGCGCACGGCGGCGAAGGCGAGCCGCAGGAGCGGAAGCACCGGCGTGTCGGCAGGGATCGGGAACTCGGGCAGCGTCTCGGTCAGCCACCCGCGCAGGTCGCGCTCGTCCTGCACGCCGAGCGTCGCCATCCGCGAGGCCAGGTAGCCGGCGCACTCGTCGACGTCGCGCTGCTTCTCAGCGAGGGTCTTGCCGCCGTGCGGGGCCTTCCCGAACGACGGTCGAGGGCCATGCTCATTCGCCGGCTCGCCCGCAGCCTGCGTGCTTGCGTCAGCAAGCACGGGACGGGACGGGACGGGACGGGACGGGAACGCAGGTGCGCCCGGGAGCGGGTGCGCAGGCGCGCCCGCACGTGAGCTATCGTTTGCCATCGGCACCGCATGGCAAGCGGATGGCAACTTGCCATCGCCGTCCTCGCGTTTGCCATCCGGTTTGCCATCGGTTTGCCATCGCTTCGCGGCCCCGCGGCGCCCCGCTTCGGCGCGCGTTTCCGAGAGTTCCTCGCGCTGCGGGGGCCCAAAGTGATCGAAGTCGTGGATCTTCCACCCGCCGTCGATCGACTCGAACAGGCCAGCCGACTTGCCTGGCGGGATCGCGTCGACGAGTTCCTTCGCGAGCGCGTCCGTCTTCTTGACGCGCAAGAGCGTCGCGATGACGTGGCGCGGCACGACGCCGTTGGTCTTCTGCTTGCGCGACCAGACGATCGCTTTGAACCACAGATGCGCCGCGAGGTCGGAGACCATCAGCAGCTTCGGGTGGTCGAGCACGTCGTCGTCGAAGCGAGCCCAGGACATCAGCGCGCCCCTCGCGCTCGCGTCGACACGCGGGCACGCAGCGAGACCAGGCGTTCAGCTTGCGGGGTGTGATTTCGATCCGTATGGTCCATGAGTCTCAACTCCATTCCGCGGCTTCGGGCTGCGGGCACACGGCCTCGGCGCTTGGTACCGCCGGGGTCGTGCTGTTTCTGCCGCTCGCTCTTCCGCGGACGTCTCAGGTCAACGTGCCTCGGTCACCACTGCATCGGTCGGAACAGCCCGCTTCCGGCCCACGCCGAACGAGCGGTAGAGCGCCACTGCTTCGGGCGTCGTCGCGTGCCAGCCGCACACCCCGAAGTCGTCGCAGCCATCGCAGCCATCGACGTGCCGCGGGTCGCCTGCGCGCGCCTCGCGGTGCGACTTCACCCACGGCCAATCGCGGAAGGGCGTCGTCGCGTAGGGGAAGGTGTCCCACGCGAGCGAGAGCTGCATGTCGCTGACGATGTGCCCGCACCGCGCTCGCGCGAGCCCAGCGCACTGCGGGCCTTGGCCGCGCGCGATGCTCTCCGCGTCGGTCAAGACGCGCTGGCACGAGCGGCAACGCACCTCGTCCATCACGCCACCTTGCTGCGATCGCCGACGAGGCGGATTGGGTGCCCCGCGGTCGGCTCGACGGAGATGCACCCGTCCGCGACGAGGATCGCCACCAGCTCGCCGACGGTGCGCGCGCAGCTGGTGCCGAGCGCCTTGCCGATGGCGATGCGGTTCGGCGTGTAGCCGTAGCGCTCGACGTGCAGGCAGATGAACTCGAAGGCCTGCTGCGCGCGGGCCCGGATGCGGTCCCGGTTCGCGTCGTGGCGGCGACGCGCTGCCACCGCCACGCGCGAGACGCCCTCCGCCTCGGAGAGTAGGCGCTGCAGGACGTCGATGCGCGTGGAGCGGCTGTACGGCTCGAGCCGGCGCCGGAGGAACGTGACGACCTCCTCGGCCGACGAGCGTTCGGGGCTCACGAGGTCGCCTCGATGATCGCCTCGCCGAGCGCGGCCCACCGGCGCGCGAGGCACATCGCCTCCTCACGGGTCGCGACGAGCCGCACGATCACGTGCTGCGTGCGCTCAGCGTCCGGCGGAAGGCACTGCAGCTCAACCCTCCACTTCTTGCCGAGCGCCTGGTAGCCGCCGACCTGGACCCACACGCCGTGCGACGTCAGCTCCGGCCAGTGCGGGTTCGACACCTCGCGCACGTACTCGGCGACCGTCTGGCCGACGTACTCGGGCACATCGTAGAGCACCGGCACGTCGAGGCGCGCGCGGACCGACGGCGCCGCCTTCACGGCGAGGCGCTCCGCCTGCAGGAACACGAGCGCCCGGTTGAGCACACGCTCCCGCTCGTAGCGGCTCCACGCCTCCTGGCGGCCCTTCAGCTCGCGCGCGTGCTGCAGGCCGCCGAGCGCGCGCTTGCGCATGTAGTCGACGGCGTCGCTCCCGCGACCCATCTCGACGAGGCGCGCGGCGCGCTCGATGTGCGTACGCGAGTCGCTGTCCGGCGCACCGAGGGCGAGCGACCGAAGCGCCACCGCGGAGACCGGACGGGGCAGCGTCACGGCGAAGTCGAACCGAGCCTGCGCGCTCATTCGGCAGCCTCCGCGCGCGAGCTGGCGCGCATCGCCCGGCGGAAAGCATCGCCCGGCTCGTAGTCGTCCTCGCGGATGCGGTACTGCGCGCCGACCTCGATCTGCCGCACCCGCTCGCGCGTCAGGCCGAGCGCCTGCGCGACCTCCTCGAGCGACGCCCCGTCGGGGTGCGCGGCGATGAAGGCCTCAACGGTGTCGCCGCCGGGGAGGCAGCGGGGGCAGTCGAGCGCGAGGAGCCCGCAGGCGCAGCGCGTCGGGTCCACCGGCTCGGCGGGCTCCTCGGCGGCCAGCATGGGCACCGGGGGCGGCTGCGCGGTCAGCCAGGCCCACAGGTTGAGCTGTGCCGCGCTCGCGCGGAACCGGCGGCTCACGCGTCACCTCGGCCGAGCGCGTCGGCGGCGTGCACTTCGGCGAGGTGCTCGAGCGCCAGCGACGTGGCATCCTGGTCGCCCGTCAGGCCATCGGTGGGGTCCCCGTCGGACAGGCGACCCACGGGCTTTGCGGGAATCCCTGTCAGACCCGGGGCTGCTGGACGCTTCTGCAACTCGCCGGAATCGTTCGGAGGGATACGGAAGCTTTCGGCGCGTTGACTTTCCGTATCTTCGCGTGAAGTTGCGGAAAGCAACTCGCTTGCCTTGGTTCGATTCCCATGCGCTTCCGCCACTGCGCACGACGAAACGAGCGCGGAAACTTTTGTGTCCAGTTCCGTGTCCATTGCCTCCGGAGACAATGGAGAGCGAGTCAGCGCCTCCGGCAGCTCGGGGAACACCGCCTCGTAGACGCGACGGACGAGCATCGCGCTGTCGACGTACTGCTGAGTCTGCTTCACGTCGTGGTGCCCGGCGCGAGCCATCATCATCAGGGGCGCGTCCCCTCGCACCGCCATCCAGGTGATCCCCGTCGTTCGCAGGTCGTGCATGGTCATCCACTCCCTGGTCGGGGTCATCGTGTGCAGCTCGGTGCGGGTCTGCCCGGCGAGCAGTAGGTCACCGCGGAGGATCTCCGCAAGCGCGTGCGGGTCGCCGAGACGACCGACGAGTCGATCGTCGGGCAGGGCGTCGTCGACCATCGCGCGGAGCACCGGGACGATCGCCGGCTCCAGCTCGAACGGCAGTCGCGCGATGCCCGCCTTCGGCGCCTTCGTCGCGTTGCCCCCCGCGTCGCGGTCCATGGCGCGCGAGATGGTGATGACGCCGCGCTCGAGGTCGACGTCGCTCTTCTCGACCGCCTCGACCTCCCCCGGGCGCATGTAGCAGTAGACCGCGAGGGCGTACGCGCGGCGGCGCCGCAGCGGCACCCTCTCGCACGACACCAGCGCGAGGAACTCCGACGGGTACAAGTGGACCTTCTGCGTCCGCATCCCACGCTCGGGCCCGCGCACGTCGCGCGTCGGGTTGTCGCCTCGGTCGCGCGCGCGCAGGCCAATGTTTTTGCCACGGGTCGCGTCGTCGAACATCTTCGTCACCGTCCCCCAGATGTTGACCGCCGACTTCCACTTAAGCGCGCCGTCGTCGACGAGCCCGTCGAGGCGCTCGACGATGCGCTCGCAGTCGAGCGAGGTGACCTCGCGCATCGTCTTCTTCGCGAGCATCACGAGCACGTGCGCGTCGAGGTGCGAGCGGACGGCCTTCCACGACGTCTGGCCGCGCTGCTGCTTCGCTTGGATCCACCGGTCGGCCCAATCCTCGACGGTCTCCCGGCGAGCCTCGCCGCGGGCCTCCCAGGCCTTCACCTCGAGCGCCGCGAGGATGGCCGCCTCGACCTTCGCCTCAGCGCGCTGCGACTTGCTACGGAACTGGTCCATCGGGATGAGCCGCTCCGGCTCGCCGACGATCAGCACGCGAGCGCACCACCGCCCGCCGCGGTAGCGCACCGCCCCGTGCCCGCGCGGGTGCTTCATGA
>CAIXWQ010000180.1 GCA_903923175.1 uncultured delta proteobacterium
CTGCTCGTCGCGAGCGTCGCGTTCGCCGCCAGCGGTCCGCTCGCGCGCTACGGGCGGCCCGCGCACCCGCTGGTGCTCGCGGCCGGGCGCGTCGCCGTCGCCGCCGTGGTGATGCTCGCGCTCGAGTGGCGCGGCGCGCTGCGCGCGGTGCGCACGCTGCCGCCGCGGGCGCTGCTCGCGATCGCGGGCGCAGGGGGGCTGCTGGGCGCGCACTTCGCGCTCTTCCAGTGGGGGCTCGAGCGCACGTCGCTGCCGGCGGCGGTGTCGCTGGTGTCGCTCGAGCCGGCCAGCGTGGTGCTCGTCGCCTGGGCCGCGCATGGCCTGCGACCGACGCGCGGCGAGGCCGTCGGCGTCGGGCTCGCGACGCTCGGCGCGTTCGTCCTCGCGCGCGGCGCGGGGACCGGCGAGCACCGCCTCGAGGGCGACCTGCTGGTGCTCGGCGCCGTCGCGCTCTACGGCATGTACGTCTCGGCGGCGCGCGCGTTCCAGCGCGATCTCGGCGCGCGCGTCTACGCCGCGTTCGTCTACGCGTCGGCGGCGATCGCGCTCGGCCTGCTGCTGGCGGCGCTCCGCGTGCGGGGGCTGCCGCTCGGCACCGTGCCGCCGCACTCGCTCGCGGCCATCGTCGCGCTCGCGCTCTTGCCGACGATCGTCGGTCACACGGCGGTGCAGGCGGCCGCGAAGACCATGAGCCCGTCGATCGTCGCGCTGGTGTCGCCGGGGGAGACGCTCGGCGCCATCGCGATCGGCATGGTGGCGCTCTCGGCGATCCCGACCCGGGCCGAGGCGCTCGGCGCGCTGGTGATCGCGGCGGGCGCCACGGTGGCGATCCTCTCGTCTGCGCGTGACGCGCGTGACGCACGCGACGCGCGCGACGCGTGACGCCTCAGCCCTCGTCGACCGGCGCCTCCGGATCGGGCTCGTCGTGCACCGTGAGCGGCTCGAGCGAGGCGAGCGTCTCGGCGTCGATCGAGAGGCCGCGATCGGAGAACCAGAGGAAGTTGTCGGCGAGGTTGCGGCGCTGCTGCGCGATGAACACGATCGGGATCGCCGCGCGGTCGTAGCCGAGCTGCACGAGCGTGCCGCGCGGCCACTTGGATTTGCCGTCCTCCAGGAACAGCTCCTTGCGCAGCGCGTAGTACCCCTCGAGCGGCAAGCGCACGAGGCTCTCGATCCACGAGAGCTGGCGGATGTTGTGCGGCTCGCGCTGCCACTGCCAGCGGTTGAAGACGTTGAACTCCGGCAGGAGCACCACCGGCATGTTGCGCGCGCCGTGGTTGTGGAAGTTCACGAGCAGCCCGTCGGGCACCTCGCCCTCGGCGCCGGGGAGCGCCTTGGTCGTGCGGTACAGACCGCACGGCGGGAGGCGCAGCGCGCCCGCCACGCCGCTCAGCCCCCCAGCTCGCGAAGGAACGATTCGACGTCGTGCTTCAGCTCGATCAGCGCCTCGCGGGCGCGCGTGCCGGCGACGACGACCGGGTCGCGCTCTTCGTGCGGCTCGGCCCCCTTCGCGCGCAGCGCCTTCTTCGCGCCGGCGATGGTGAAGCCGCGATCGTAGAGCAGCTCGCGGATGCGGCGCAGGTGCTCGACGTCGCGGCGCGCGTAGACGCGCTGCCCGCGCTGCGACTTCGTGGGGCGAATCGAGCGGAACTCCTGCTCCCAGTAGCGGAGCACGTGGGGCTCGACGCCGACCAGGTGCGCGACCTCGCCGATGCGGAAGTAGATCTTGTCGGGGAGCGCCGGCAGCTCGCCGACCTGCCGCGCGGCCTCGCGCGGAGACTCGCGCCGCAGCGCCGACGGCTGCGGGCGCGACGGGGTAGGACGCGACGCGCCGCCGTCCTTGCCCGAGCCCCCCGCACCACCGCCGATCACGCGCATGCTCATGCGATGCGAACCTCGGCGAGCAGCATACTGCCGAGCCGAAGCGCGCCCAACGACAAACGCGCGGCGGCGCGGTCGATCGGTCGGTCTCTCGCGCGCGCGCTCTGCCGTTCAACGCCGCGCGTGGCTCGCGTCGTTGCGCCCCGAGCGCGCGGGGACGACCGCGGGGCTCGAGTGGCTCGACGGCGCGGCGGCGGCGAGGTCCACGCCGCTGTCGCGGTCGGCGTGCCCGTCCATGCCCTCGGCGCCGTCCTCGTGCGGGTTCAGCTCCGACTTGAGGATCTGGCTCGGCTTGAACGTGAGCACGCGACGCTCGGTGATCGTGAGCGGCTCGCCGGTCTGCGGGTTGCGACCGCGACGCTGGCGCTTGTCGCGCAGGACGAAGTTGCCGAAGCCGGAGATCTTGATCTTCTCGCCGCGGCCCAGGGTCTCTTTCACCGTTTCGAAGACGAGCTCGACGATGTCCGCCGCCTCCTTCTTCGAGAAGCCGCCGACCCGTTCGTAGACCGCAGCGACGATCTCGGATTTCGTCATCGACTCCCCCGGACCAGGATGCGCGAGCGGCGCGGCTCGCCCAGACCCGGCGAAGTCCCGCGCGAGAGCACGCGTCGACGAGGATAGGCACCCAGCCGATCCGCACAAGGGGGCGCGCGCCGCGCAGCCGAGCTCGGGGCGCGCCTGCGTGACAAGGCCAACGCGGCGTGCTAGCGGCGTGGCCCCGCCGAGAGGCGGGCTGGAGGTCGCGATGGGTCTCGCCGTGGGAATCGTAGGGCTGCCGAACGTCGGGAAGAGCACGCTCTTCAACGCGCTGTCGAATGCGAAAGCAGAGGCGGCCAACTACCCGTTCTGCACGATCGAGCCGAACGTCGGCGTGGTGCCCCTGCCCGACGAGCGCCTCGAGAAGCTCGCCGTCGTGGTGAAGCCCGACCGCATCCTGCCGGCGTCGATCAACTTCGTCGACATCGCCGGCCTGGTGCGCGGCGCCTCCAAGGGCGAGGGGCTGGGCAACCAGTTCCTCGCGCACATCCGCGAGTGCGACGCGATCGCGCAGGTCGCGCGCTGCTTCGACGATCCGAACGTGGTGCACGTCGAGAACCGCGTCGATCCGGTCGCCGACGTCGAGACCATCACGACCGAGCTCTGCCTGAAGGACCTCGACACGGTCCAGAAGCGAGCCGAGCGCGCGCGCAAGAACCAGAAGGGCGGCGGCAAGGCGGCCGAGCTCGAGAAGCGCGCACAGGAGGTCTGCGAGGCGCTCGCGACCCAGCTCGACGCGGGCAAGCCCGCGCGACTCATGAAGTTCGACGACGAGCCGGCCCAGCAGATCGTCCGCGACATGCAGCTGCTCACGGCGAAGCCGAGCTTCTACGTCGCCAACGTCGACGAGGCGTCGCTCGCCGATCCGGCCGCGAACAAGCACTACCAGGCGCTCAAGGCGTACGCCGACGGCCACGGCGAGAAGGTCGTCGTGATCTGCGCCGCGATCGAGGAGCAGATCGCGCAGCTCGCGCCGGAGGATCGCCCCGAGTTCCTCGCCTCCGCGGGGCTCAAGGAGCCGGGCCTCAACGTGATGGCGCGCACCGCGTTCGATCTGCTCGGCCTGATCACCTACTTCACCGCCGGCGTGCAGGAGGTCCGCGCGTGGACCATCCACCGCGGCGACAAGGCCCCGCAGGCCGCCGGCGTCATCCACACCGACTTCGAGCGCGGCTTCATCAAGGCCGAGGTCATCTGGTGGGAGGACTTCATCTCGCTCGGCGGCGAGTCGAAGGCCCGCGAGAAGGGAAAACTCGCGATCGAAGGCAAGGAGTACGTGGTGCGGGACGGCGACGTCATGCACTTCCGCTTCAACGTCTAGCGCCGACTTCGCCACGGCGGTCCAGTCGCGCGCCGCGGGCCCTCACGAGGCGGGGTCTGGGGGCGCAGCCCGCAGCGTGACCGTTGGTAGGGCCGCGCGCCCGCGTGCCCCGACGAGCTCGTGCCCTGTACTCAGGGCGCGCGGCCCTACGGTTCGTCGATCTTGAAGCTCGCGCTCGCGCCGGCCGTCCAGCCGAGCGAGCTCGGCTTGCTCTGGTCGTCGCCGCCGACGAGGCCGAAGCCTCCCACGGAGAGCCAGCGCGTGACGGGCACCGTGCCCTTGAAGAGCACGCCTGCGCGCTGATCGAGCTCGCCGCCGAACGTCGCCGTCAGACCCACGCCGACCTCGCCCCCCTCGCGGAAGCGGTACTGCGCGAGGCCGTACGCGGAGTACCAGCGCGCGAGCCCGGCGACCGGCGGCGCGCCCACGCCGAAATTGCCGGAGAGGCCGACGCGCTTGCCGACGCGCATGTCGAGCGCGGGGAGCGGCAGGTAGCGCGCGCGGAAATGGACGCCGTCGACCATCTCGCTGAGGCCGAAGTAGCCGACGCCCCCGGTCATCGCGAACGAGTACCAGTCGAAGCCGAAGCTCGCCTGCGCGGTGGCGAGCACGTGGTGACGCCCGAGCTCGTACTTCTCGAGATTGCCGGCCTGCGTCACCACGCTCGCTTCGGCGCCGTCCGGCGGGGTGACCGAGGTGATGGTCGTGGCGCCGACGCCGGCTCGGACGTCCATGAGCAGGCCGCGGCCGTCGGGGCCGTCCTCCGCGGGAAAGACCCGCTCGTAGTGCATGCCGCCGCTGGCGTGCGCGACGCGGACGTCGGGGCCGCACGAGAGGTGCGCGGTCTCGGCGCCCGTCGAGCCGCCGACCTCGAGCTCGCTCGGGGACGCGTTGGCGTGGGCCCGGCGCGCCACCAGCCCGGCGAGTCCGGCGACCGCGGCGCTCAGAACGAGACGCCGGGCCGAGCGGGGGCGAAGCGGAGCGGGGGGAGCCTCCACGGGCGGACGGAGGGCCATCGGGCGCGGCCGTAGCAGGAATGGGGCCGTCGCGCCAAGGCGTCCAAGGCGAGCTGGAGCCCTCGAACCCCCGCGCAGGGGCGCGACCGTCGCCGGATCGCCACGCGCGCCGGCCGCCATCCACGCCTCGAAGAACCGGCTTGACCGGTTCGATCCGAGATCACTAGTGTCCCCGCCTTATTACGGCGCGGCGCGATCCTCGGTCGCGTCGCGGGGGGGGAGCGTCTCGGGCGCGCCTTCCTTCAGCCCCCTCACTCGCCGCCGTCGAAGCGAGGCGCCGGGGGCTCCTTCGAGACGGTGGGGTTGCAGTGGCTCTCAAGCGCTCCGAAAGCAAGATCAGCGTCGCGTCGAACAAGGGCTCCGCGGAAGATCGCTGGGCGAAGATCGAGGCGCGCATCGAGAAGACCGACGAGGCCTTCCGCGCACAGTTCCTCGAAAACCTCGAGATGTCGTGGATTTATCACGACAGCGCGCTCGAAGGGACGGTCTACACCTTCCAGGAGCTGAAGACCGCGATCGATCCGAACGTGACGGTCGTCCCCGACTCGTCGCTGCAGCCGATCTGCGAGGAGATCCGCCGGCACCGCGAGGCCATCGCCTACGTGAAGGACTACGCGAGCAAGAAGCGCCAGGTGATCAACCTGGATTGCCTCAAGAAGATCTACCTCATCCTCCATCCCGAGGAGGGTGACATCAAGACGGTCAAGTACCGGAAGGACATCCCGCAGCACCGGCTGTACTTCCACGAGTACTGCCCGCCCGACAAGATCCACACGAAGGTGAAGGCGGTCTTCGACTGGCTCGCCGACCCCGAGACGCGCCGCGCGCGCTCGGCCGTGCGGGTCGCCGCGCGCGCCCACTACGACCTCGTCCGGGCGTTCCCGTTCCAGACCGACAGCGGCAAGGTCGGCCGGCTCTTCATGAACATGCTGCTGCTGCGCGCGGGCTACCCGCCGAGCATCATCCACCACACCGAGCGGCAGAAGTACTACGAGGCGCTGAAAGGCTCCGCGGCCACGATGAACGGCATCGTGCAGGAGTCGATCGACAACGCGCTCACGAGCTCCGAGAAGATGCTCGACGAGTACGAGACGCGTACCCGCGCCTTCATCTCGTAGCCAGCCGCTCGTAGCCGCGGCGTTGGCTGCGCTCCGCGTGCGAGGCGCGTCCGCCGGCGCTCCTCGCTCGCCGAACGGCAGACGAGGCACCGCCTCGGGGTGTGCAGACGAGGCGCGCGAGCGCCGCGCCGGAGCCGCCGCTGGCTGGCCCCGGCGTCGTCGAGGGCGCGTCGTCGAGAGGCATCCGGGCGCGCGAGCCTGCGCGCCGCGAGCGCACGAGAAGCTCGCCCCCGATCGCCGGCCACGGTCGAGCTGGACCGAGGCTAGAACCCGGTCAAACCGGTCCAGCCACCGGGCCCCCGGCGACGAGGGGGGGACAGGCCTCCGACCAACGACCATGCCATGCTCAAATGCCTGCGCGCGCGACCAGCGCGCACGCGTATAATCCGGCCAGGCTCCGCCTACCCCATGCGCGACGACCTCCCGCCGATCCTCATCGCCGACCCGCCGAAGATCACCGTGGTCACGCCCGGGCGGTCGAACTCGTTCTCGATCCTGCCGCCCGTGCAGGAGCGGCCGCGGGTGCTCGTCGTCGACGACGAGAAGTTCATCCGCGACATCCTGGCCGATTTCCTCGGGATGGAAGGGTACGAGGTCCGCACCGCGGAGGACGGCTACGCCGCGCTCCAGGAGATGGGGCGCAACGCGTACGACGTCGTGATCAGCGATCTGAAGATGCCCCGGATGGGCGGCATCGAGCTGCTCGACGAGATCGCCAAGCGCCAGCCGAACGTGCTCACGGTCATCATGACGGGCTTCGGCACCGTCGAGACCGCGATCGACGCGATGAAGCGTGGCGCGTACGACTACGTCCTCAAGCCGTTCAAGGTCGAGGAGGTCGTGCACATCATCCAGCGCGCGCTGGAGAAGCAGCGGCTCCAGGCCGAGAACCTGCGTCTGCGCGAGGCGGTCTCGCTCTACAAGGTCTCCGAGGCGATCGCGGCCTCGCTGTCGCTCGAAGAGGTCATGGCGACCGTCTGCGACACCGCGCTTCACGAGATCCGCGCCGATTTCGTGAGCACCTGGCTCGACGACGGCGAGGGGAGCTTCTTCGAGCGCAACCGGCTCGTCGCGCCGCCGCGCGGCTCCGTGATCCCGCCGCCGATGTTCGATCCGCTCGCACCGGGTCAGAAGCCGATCCCGGCCGCGGAGCTCGGCGGCGACACCGAGCCGATCCTCAACGAGGTCGATCCCGAGATGGTGCGCGCGCACCTCGCCGTCGATCCGATGCTCCTCGAGCACGGCACGCGCGGGCAGCGTTTCTTCAAGGAAGGCGCGGGCAAGCCGACGCAGAGCGTGATGGCGGTGCCGCTGCGCGCGGGCGCGCAGTCGCCGCGGCTCATCGGCTGGATCCTCGCGGCGTCGTTCACCACCGGGCGCCGCTTCGACGAAGGGCAGCGCAAGCTCCTGTCGATCGTCGGATCGCGCGCCGCGGCCGCGATCGACAACGCGCGCCTCTACGAAGACCTGAAGGCGACCTTCAAGCAGACCATCCAGGGGCTCGCGCGCGCGCTCGACCGGCTCGATCGCTACACGTGGGGGCACAGCGATCGCGTCGCGATCTACTCCACGATGCTGGCGCAGAAGCTCGCGCTGCCGACCGAGCTCGTCGAGATCGTGCGCCAGAGCGCGCTGATGCACGACATCGGGAAGATCGGCTGCGTGCTGAACCTGAACAAGGCAGGCAAGCTCACGCAGGAAGACTACGAGCAGTTCAAGAAGCACCCGGCCTACGGGCGCGACATCCTCGAGCCGATCAAGTTCCTGCAGCCGCTGATCCCGGGCGTGCACCTCCACCACGAGCGGTGGGACGGCAAAGGCTACCCGCTCGGCCTCGCCGCGAACGACATCCCGCTCATCGCGCGCATCGTCGCCGTCGCCGACACCTACGACGCGATGACCAGCGACCGCGCGTACCGTCGCGCGCTGCCGCACGAGGTCACCTTCAACGAGATCACGCGCTGCAGCGGCTCGCAGTTCGACGCGAACGTCGCGCACGCGTTCCTCGAGGCGATCGAGGACTTCCGCAATCAGAAGCTCGAGCTCGGCGAGTGGATCCCGGAGTGAGGGGCGCGGTGGCCGCGCGCCCCGCCGACGAAGACGATCTCGTGCCCGGGTGCTGCGTCGCGATGGCGCGCGGCGAGGTCACGCCGATGGTGCGCGACGAGGAGCACGCGGCGGTGCCGGCAGGCGTGGGCCCGGTGCTCGACGCGCACGTGCACCTGTTCCCCGAGCGGCTGTTCCAGGCGATCTGGCGCTGGTTCGACAAGCACGCGTGGGAGATCCGCTACCGCCTGCACGCGGAGCAGGTGCTCGAGTTCCTCTGCGCGCGCGGCGTGCAGCAAGTCGCGGGGCTCTGCTACGCGCACACGCCCGGGCTCGCGCGCACGCTCAACACGTTCATGCGCGATCTCGCGAGGGCGCACGGCGAGCTCGTGCTCCCGCTCGGCACGGTGCTGCCGGGCGAGCCCGACGCCGGCGCGATCGCGCGCGAGGCGCTCGGGCCGCTGGGCCTCCGCGGGCTGAAGCTCCACTGCCACGTGCAGAAGCTGGCGGCCGACGATCCGCGGCTCGACGAGATCTACGCGGCCTGCGTCGACGCGGGGAAGCCGGTGGTCATCCACGCGGGGCGCGCGCCGGCGAGCCCGGCCTACGGCGTGGATACCTACGCGCTCTGCGAGGCCACGGCCGTGGAGCGCGTGCTGCAGCGGTTCCCGGAGCTGACGGTCGTGGTGCCGCACCTCGGCGCCGACGAGTACGAGGCCTACGCGGCGCTGCTCGATCGCCACGAGAACCTGTGGCTCGACACCACGATGGCGGTCGCGGGGTTCATCGGCGAATCGGCGACGCCGATGTCGGTGGTGAAGACGCGCGCGGCGCGGCTGCTCTACGGCTCCGATTTCCCCAACGTGCCGTACGCGTGGGATCGCGAGCTGCGGCGGCTCGCCGGGGCGCAGCTCGGGGCGACGGAGAGCGCGGCGCTCTTCGGCGGCAACGCACGGAAGGTCTTCGGGGCGTGATGCGCGCGAGGCTGCGGACGGCGATCGTCGTGACGTCGGCCGTCGCGTGCGCCGCCTGCGCGGCGTGCCGCAAGGCCGAGCGCACGGACTCGGCTGCGGCTTCGGCTGCGGGCTCGGCTTCGGCGTCGACCCCGGTCGCCGCGTCGGCTGCCGCCTCGGCCTCGGCGTCGACTCCGGTCGCGGCGACGTGGGCGCTGCCGCCGCGCCCTACCGAGCCGGTGCTGCTCGGCGGCGAGGCGAGCTTCCTGAGCGGCAAGCGCACGGCGGAGGCCCTCGACGACGTTCGGCTGCGCAACGGCGGCGCGCTCGAGCTGCTCGATCTCCACATCTACCCGGCGAGGATCGTGCTCAAGGCGAAGGAGCCGAAGAGCGACGCCATCCAGCGCTGGGAGGTCCGGACGACGGGCGTGATCGGACCGAAGCTCGAGGGGCTCTCGGCCAAGAAGCTCGAAGGGCGCCTCTTCGACGTCGCGCTGCTGCCGCTCGGGGGCCTCGAGGCGACGGCGCGCGACGCGGTGACGAAGTCGGGGCTCGCGGACGGCAGCGCCACGCTGGTCGACGTCCGACGCGCCAAGGACGGCAAGCTCACGATGCGCATCGCGGTGCACTCGAGCACCGCGACCAAGTGGGTCGACGTCGACGTCACGAAGAAGTGACGGTCACGCACGAGACGCGCACGAGACGCGCACGAGTCGCCCGCGCGACGCCGGCGGGACGCGCGCTACGACGGCTTGCGCGCCCAGAGGAAGCGCTCGCGGTTCCCCTCGGGGCCGGCGATCACGCAGTCCATGTCGCCGAGCACCTCGAGGCCGAGCGCGCGCGCGGCGCTGGCGACCTCCTCGGTCACGCGCAGGCGCGCCGCGTCGTCGCGCACGACCCCTCCCTTGCCGACCTCTTCGCGGCCGACCTGAAACTGGGGCTTCACCAGCGCGACGAGCTCGGCGCCGGGCTTCATGAGGGGCACGATCGCGGGCAGGAGCTTCTCGAGGCCGATGAACGAGGCGTCGACGACCACCAGCTCGAAGCTCGGGCCGGCGAGCCCGAGCTGCTCGGCGGTCATCGTGCGCGCGTTCGTGCGCTCGAGCACGACCACGCGCGCGTCCTTGCGGAGCTTGTCGTGGAGCTGGCCGTAGCCGACGTCGACCGCGAAGACCTTGGCGGCGCCGCGCTGGAGCAGGCAGTCGGTGAAGCCGCCGGTCGAAGCGCCGACGTCGAGGCAGAGGCGCCCGCGCGGCTCGACGGCGAAGCGATCGAGCGCGCCCGCGAGCTTCACGCCCCCGCGCGAGACGAAGGGGTGATCCTCGGCGCGCAGATCGAGCGCGACGTCCTCGGGGAGGAGATCGCCGGCCTTGTCGACGCGCCGCGCGCCGACGAAGACGCCCCCCGCCATGATCAGCGATTGCGCCCGCGTGCGGCTCGGCGCGAGCCCGCGGTCGACCAGCAGCTGATCGGCGCGGACCTTGGCCGCCTTCGGGTCGCGCTTCACGGCCGGATAAGTGTAGCGGCCTTGCGCTCGCGGCAAGCGGACGCTTCCTGCCCCGGCTGTTCCGCGGCTAGGTTCGCCCCATGACCGAGCCGGCCAAGCCCAAGGTGAGCGATCTCGAGGACCCGAAGCTCGAGGCGCTGGTGGAGCTGATGTGGATCGCGGCGAACGCCGACGACGAGGTGAGCGACGTCGAGCGCGCGGAGCTGCAGCGTCACGTCGAGGGGCTCACGGCCGGGCGCTTCGCCGGCGCCCGCGTCGACGCGCTGTTCGCCGAGTGCGCGGAGCTGCTCGCGCGGGACGGGCGCGAGAAGCGCATCGCCGCGGTGAGCGCGCGCCTCGAGAAGCCGCTGCACCGCGAGCTCGCGATCGCGACGGCCATCCGGATCTTCGCCATCGACGGCATCGTGCGCACCTCGGAGCGCGAGATGATCATGGAGCTCGCCGAGGCGCTCGGCATCGACGGCAACGTGGCGGCGGATCTCGTGAAGGAGATCACCGCGGCGAAGAACGTCTAGCGAGGCACGGCGCGAGCTTCGGGCGCGCTCGCCAAGCTCCGCGCGCCTCGCGCGTCCCAGTCGTCATGGACGGCGCGACGCATTCGGCGTGGGTGAGCAGGACGACGAAGGCGGCGCAGGGAGCGCGCGAGGCGGCGGTGAAGTGCGCGAGGCTCGCCGTCGGCGCGTGCGGAGCGCCGTGCGTGACGCGCAGGTCGAACGACGTGTGGGCAGCGCCGCCGCGCGGTCGCGGAGCGCGCGGACGGTGCGCGGGGGAACCTGCGCCGCGTCCCGGTGTCGGAGCTCTCATCGCGGGGGGCCTCACCGAGCGCGCCCCGTCCACCTGCGTCGTCGTCGGCGCGCGCTACGCTCGAGTCACCGCCATGCCCCTCCCCGCTCCGCGCGCTTCGCTGCCCCTCCGCTCCCGGCCGCAGGCACGCGCCGGCTGGACGCGCCTCGCCCTGCCGACGTTCGCGATGCTCGAGAGCGCGATGGCGGCGCTCGGGTGCGCCTCGACCGCCGGGCCGAGGCCCGCGGAGCCGCGCGGGACGTCGGAGCCTGGTCTCACCTCCGCGTCCGCCGCGCCGGACGCCGCGGACGCGAAGGCGCCGCCGAACGCCGTCGCGGGCGCGCCGCGCACGATCCTCGATCCTTCGGTCGTCGGCGTGACGACCATCGCGCTCCCCGCGCCTCGGCGCCGCGCGTACGCCGTCGGCGGCGCCGGGCCCATGGTCGATCCGACGCCGCCGGCGCACGTGGCGCTGACGATCCGCGGCGGCACGCCCGACGATCGCGCCGTCCTCGCGTCGCAACGCAAGCAGGTGCGGCAGTGCGCGGATCGAGCCGATGCCATGGCCCACGTCGTCGGGCTCGACGTCGAGATCACCGCGGATGGCGTCGCGCGCGAGCTCGCCGGGCGCCCCGGGCCCGATCCCGAGGTCGCCGCGTGCCTCGGGCAGCTCGTGCGACGCTCGCACTTCCGCATGGAGCCGTCACGACGCGCGCTCGAGGTCGAGCTCGAGATCGAGCCGAGCGTCGACGCGCCGTAGCCGTCACGGCGCGATGAACTGCGCCGCCGCGCGCGCGCGCTCCAGCGCATCCGCCGGCGCGTCGCTGGGAAAGGGCGCCGACGATCGCGCGAGCCGCTCGAGCCAGCGCGCGTCGAGCGGCGCAGCCACCGCGGCGAGATCGCGCACGTCGAGCGCGCCGACGGTCGCGTGCTTGTTCTCGCCGGTCGACACGCCGACGCCCACCGCGAAGCCGCCGAGCAGCATCGCCGAGCGCGTCGCGGTCGCGCCGCTGTACGTGTGCACGGTCGCGCCCGCGCGGCACACGCGGCGCAGCGCGGAGAAGGCGCGCGCGGTCCAGAGCGAGGGGTTCGCGCGCGGCGAGAAGGGGTCCCAGAACACGACGTCGGCCGAGGCGTCCGCGAGCGCGTCGAGCGACTCCGGCAGCGCGCCGCGCACGAAGCGCCAGCGCGCGTGGGCGCAGCGGTGCTCGCCGCTCGCCAGCAGCGCGCGCGCGGCCGAGAGGCTCGCCCCCTCGAACCCGAAGCCCGCGGCGTGCTCGTCGGCGGTCGCGAGCGCGAGCGCGCCGAGGCTCCGATCGAAGCTGATCAGCTCGAGCGGACGCCCACCGCCGAGCGCGCGCTGCGCGGAGAGCTTCCACGCGGCGAGCGCGTTCGAGCCCGCGCCGAGGCCGACGTCGAGGACCACCAGCGGGCGATCGTCCTGCTCGGCGAGACGCTCGCGCAGGCGCGCGGGAATTGCATAGAGACGTTCTGCTTCGACGAGCGGCCCGACCACCGGGTGCATCAGCTCGCCGGTGAGCCGATCGCGCACCGCGCGTGCGCCGGCACGCGTCGTCACGACCTCGCAGTCGAGCGCGTCGTCCGGCGCGCTCATTCGACCTCGCCGACCGGCGCCTCCTGCGGGGCGCTCGCGAGCCGGCGGCCCGGGCGCGCGGCGCCGTGCTCGTGCCGATCGATCGCCTCGAGCTTCGCCTTCGCCCACGCCGCGTACTCGCCGCGCTCGATCGCGGCGCGCGCGTCGCGCATGAGCGACTGGTAGTGGTGCAGGTTGTGCATCGAGAGCAGCCGCGGGCCGAGCGGCTCGCCGCACTTGAAGAGGTGGTTCAGGTAGGCGCGGCTGAAGGTGCGACAGGTCGCACAGGCGCAGGCGTCGTCGAGCGGCACGTCGGCGCTCGCATAGGACGCGCGCGTGATCTTCACGCGCCCGCTCGAGGTGAACGCCGTCCCCTGCCAGCCGAGGTTGGTCGGCAGGATGCAGTCGAACATGTCGATGCCGGCGAGCATCGCGTGCAACAGATCGGGCGGCGTGCCGACCCCCATCAGGTAGCGCGGGCGATCCTCCGGCAACAGCGCGGCGGAGAAGCCGATGACGTCCTCGCGCTCGGCCCGCGTGTCACCGACGGCGAGCCCGCCGATGGCGAAGCCGTCGAACGCGCGCTGCGTGAGGAAGCCCGCCGACTCCGCGCGCAGCGACGGCACGAGCCCGCCCTGCACGATGGCGAACAGCGCCTGGCGCGCGTCGCTGCGCGCCGCGAGGCTGCGCACGGCCCAGCGATGCGTGCGCTCCATCGCCGAGCGCGTGGCCGCTTCGTCCGAGGTCGAGTCGATGCAGACGTCGAGCACCATCATGATGTCGGAGCCGATCGCCGTCTGCATCTCGATCGACTTCTCGGGCGACAGCAGGTGCATGCGCTGATCGACGTAGCTTCGAAAGCGCGCGCCGCGCTCGGAGATGGTGCGGTCGGCCGAGAGCGAGAAGATCTGGAAGCCGCCCGAGTCGGTGAGGATCGGGCCGCTCCAGCCCATGAAGGCGTGGATGCCGCCGACGCGGCGGAAGAGCTCGACGCCCGGGCGCAGCATCAGGTGGTACGTGTTGCCGAGCAGCACCTGCGCGCCGACCGCGCGAAGATCGTCGGGGACGAGCCCGGTCACCGTCGCGCGGGTGCCCACGGTCATGAAGGCGGGGGTGTCGAAGGTGCCGTGCGCGGTGGTGACCGTGCCGCGGCGCGCGCGCGACTCGCGATCGACGGCGTGCACGCGGAAGCCGAGCGACATCGGCGCAGTCTAGCAAGGCGCGGCGGCGCGGCGCCGTCACTTCGCGCCGCGGTAGGCGTAGTCGCACGCCTTGTCGCTGTTCGCCTCGAGCCAGTCGCAGCGGTTCGCCTTGCGACAGGCGAGCTCGGCCTTGTCCATGAGGTCGACGTAGAGATCGGCGTCGTAGATCGAGTACTTGATCGCGTCGGGCGACGAGTCGGCGTCGACCATGCACCGCTTGTAGGCCATCACGCGCTCGCTCGCCTCCTTGGCCGCCTGCTTGCGCTCGCGCTCGAGCGCGAGCTCCGCCGAGCCCTGCCGCAGGCACGCCGCCGTGCACGCGGAGACGCGCGCCGAGAGGTCGGCCGCGCCGCGCGCATCGGCCGTCGCGACGAGCTCGACCCGGCAGCCGAGGGTCCCCTTCCCTTCGGCCTCGACGAACGCATCGACGCACTC
>CAIXWQ010000181.1 GCA_903923175.1 uncultured delta proteobacterium
CGGCGCGGCCGACGGCGAGGTCGTCGCGCTGCAGCTCGACTTCTCTCTGCGCCGCTCGATCGTCGTGCCGCCGTCGCGCGAGGCGACGTTCGCCGGGCGCGTCGGCGAGATCACCGTCGAGCTCGCCGACGGCCGGGCCAGTCTCCGCCTCGGCGCGGCCACCTTCGCGCTCCCCGAGGGCTCGCAGCTGCGCCTCGCGCGCGGCTACGTCGGCGCGCTCTGGGTCGCCGCGCCGGGGGCTCCCGCGTCGGGCTATCGAATCGTGCCGCCGGGCGCGCTGCGCACGTTCGTGACCGAGGGGCGCGCCGACGTGGTGCCGTTCGGGCCGACCCGGATCGCCGCGACGACGCCGGTCGAGTGGCTCGGGCGCGCGGCCGAGCGCACGACGATCACGACCTCGTACGGCCGCCTGTTGATCGATCAGATCGTCGCGCCGCACGCGCCGCCGCGGGCGCCGCTCTCGACGCTCTCGCCAGCACCGGCCCCCTCGCTCGCCGGCAGCGCCTCCGCCGCCCCCTCCAGCTCGGGGCCCGCGCTCGGCGCGCGAGGCGACGCGGGCCGAGCGCTCGCCGTCGACGCGGGCGTGGAGGCGCCGCCGCTCGGGCTCGACGGGGCGGGCGAGCCGCTCTGCCGCTCGCTGCTCGAGCTGGTCGCCTCGGATCGCGCGCTCGGCGGGGCGCCCTGCGACGCCGAGCACGTGCCGGTGCGGGTCGAGATCGCGTGGTCCGGGGGCGGCGGGCTGCTGCTCGAGTCGACCGCGATGCGCGAGCGGCCGATCGCCCGCGCGCAGCTCGCGTTCCCCCCGGCGCACGCCCGCGTGGCGCCGCCGCTGCTCCTGGGCGACGGCGCGAGCTTCACGCTCGACCCGCCTCGCGGCGACACCGTCGCGCTCGAGCTCGTCGACGGCGCGCTGCTGCCGCGCCTCGCGATCGTCGACGGCGTGGTCGTGGGCTGGCTCGCGCCCGGCCGCACGCTCAGCGTCGCGGTCCCGCGCGGCAAACGCCACGTCGAGTGGCAATCGTTGCTCGGAGAGGCGGCGGAGGGCTCGCTCGACGCGGACGCCCCCTCACGCGTCGTGGCCGGTCAGGCGACGCCGTCGCCGTTGCCGTCGACCTCGGCGATCGCCTCGGCGCGCGCCCACCCGTAGTCCGGCTCGTCGTAGCGGCGCGCGGGCTCGCCGCTCTTCTCGCGCTGCGCGAGGTGGTGCCCGACCAGCGCATCGACCACGATCTCGAGCGTCTCGAGGCGGCTCGACGGCGCGTAGTAGTCCTCGACGTCGACCTCGGGGAGGTTCGCGAGCACGCGCTCCGCGAGCGCCTCGTCGGCGGGCATCAGGCGAAAGCGCGCGCCCCAGCCCGGGGCCTCGTCGAGGAGCAGCGCCTCGGCGGCCGCGCCGACGGGGTTGGTCGAGAGGAAGACGTCGCACAGCTCCAGGCGCCAGCGGCGATGCTGCCCGGGCGGCGCGTGCCAGCGTGCGTTCAAGCGTCGACGCGCGACCTCGCCCAGGTAGGCGCCGACGGGAGGGGCGACCAGAGCGAGCACCTCGGTCTTGCCGCCGGCCTCCTCGCGCACGCCGCGCACGTAGAAGTCGAGCACCGGGAGCGTCTCGGCGGTGAAGTCGAGCTCCATCCCCGTCGCCTTCTTCACGAACTCGATGCAGGCGCGCGAGAGCTCCGCGACCTCCGCCGGCGGCGGCGCGAGCGGCTCGTGCGACTCCGGCGGCGCCTCGATGGGCTCGTCCGCCTCTTCCGCCGCGGCCTCGGCGAGCTCGTCGCCGTGTCCGTTCGGGCCCTGGTCGCCGGTCGTCATGGGGCGCGGACCCTATCTCGCGCCTGGGCCCCACGCCACGTCCGCGCACCGCCCGGCCGTCCGCCGACGTCGCCCGCGGCGGGGCGGATCGCGCAATTGCCCACGAAAGCCCCGTCGTTCCTGGCGAACGGACGGCATGAACGGGCTCACGCGTCGTATCGCTGGCTTCGGCGCGCGAGGCGCTCTAGCCTTGCTCACTCCACGGATGCGGCTCGGGATATTCAGCGACGTTCACGCGAACTACGAGGCCCTCTCTGCGGTCCTCGAAGCGTACAAGCGCGAGCGCATCGATATTTTCTACTGTCTGGGCGACACCGTCGGGTACGGCGGCTCGCCCAACGAGTGCGTCGACATCATCCGGCGGCTCGCGAGGCTCACCATCCTCGGCAACCACGACGCAGCGGTCGCGGGCCGGATGGACTACTCGTACTACTACGAGGCCGCGCGCCACGCGCTCGACACGCACGCCGCGATGCTCTCGCCCGAGAACATGGCGTGGCTGAAGGGGCTTCCTTACAAGGAGAAGCTCACCGACGTCGGCGTCGACCTCTGCCACGGCTCGCCCGTGCGCATCGAGGAGTTCGAGTACATCTTCGCCCCCGAGCAGGCGCGCGAGTGTCTGCCGATCTACGAAGAGCTGGGCCAGCTGACCGTCATCGGCCACAGCCACCTCTGCAAGGTCTTCGCGCTGAGCCCGGGCGAGGTCGAAGAGCTCCCCGCCGTCGACCTCACGCTCGAAGCCGGCAAGAAGTACATCATCAGCGTCGGCTCGGTCGGCCAGCCCCGCGACTACGACAACCGCGCGAGCTACACGGTGTTCGACACGAGCACCCGCCGCTTCGAGTTCAAGCGGGTCGAGTACGACGTCGAGACCGCGGCCGACAAGGTCCTGCGCGCGCGCCTCGAGCGCAACTTCGCGCACCGCCTGTTCCTCGGCGTCTGAATCCCACAGCCTCACCGACCTCACCGACCTCACCGACCTCACCCCGCACGCTCTCGTGCGGTGCGCTCTTCCCCTCTCCGCGGGCGGAGAGGGGCGAGGGGTGAGGTTTCAAGGCGAGGGCGTGACGTTCACTTCCCGATGTTGCAGGGCCCGTTGCAGACCGAGGTCACCTGGCCGTCGGGCTGGCAGAACGCGCCGATCTGCTTGAGCGCCAGCGGCGACTGCCACACGGAGTCGTGCGCGCCGTTGTCCTTGTCGAGGGCGGTGTTGTCGAGCGGCGGCACGTCGGCGGGGTGCGAGTTCCACTGCGTGTAGGCCGAGTCCAGGGGGCCCGACTTCGTCTCGAGCCCCGGCACCGGCTCGGAGAGATCCATCGCGGGGAGCCCCATCGTGCGCGCGAGCAGCCGCGTCGAGACGTTCGTGACCTGCGCGTCGCCGAGCGACTCCTGCACGAGGATGCGCTTGGCCGGCACGCCCGGGAGCGGGTTCGAGAGCAGGTGCGCGGCGTACGTCAGCGGATCGGTGTAGTCCCAGTCCGACTGCGTGATCGTCACCGCGACCTGGCGATCGAGCGCGTCGGGGTAGGTGAGGCTCAGGAGCCCGCCGAACCGCCCGAGATCGACGGAGCGGTAGAGCATCATCGTCCACTCGCTGCCGGGGACGTTGAGCACGCCGCGCACGATGTCGGGGGTGAGCGCCATGAACGTGCCGCCCTGGATGCCGCCGTCGGAGACGCCGAAGTAGTACGTCACGGTGCCGTCGGTGACGGGGTGCCCCGCGACCTGCAGCGCCGCGTCGTCCTTGATCTTGGTGAGGAACAGCCGCGTCATCACCAGCGCGTTGAGCTGCGCCTGCTGCAGCCGATCGCTGATGACGTAGAAGTTGTTCAGATCGGACGTGAGCAGATCGGGCAGCCGCTTGATGTCGTCCGACGCGAGCCCGATCCAGTCGGTGCCGATGAAGATCGTGCAGAGGTCGTTGGCCGCGGCCATCGCCGGCGCCCCCGAGAGCGTGTCCTTCGCGTTGCCGAAGAGGCCGTGCCCGAAGGTCACCACCGGCAGCGACTTGGTCGCCGTCGCGGCGCACTTGGGGACGTTGATCACGATCGGCACGTCCACCAGCGCGCCCGGCTTCGGATCTCCGTTCGCGTCGAAGACCATCATCGACTTGCCGGTCTCGTCGGCGAGGTACGTGGGCACCTGCACCGTCGCGAGGATCTGCGAGAGCATGTTCGGATCGGTGCCCGGCGTGCTCGAGGTGATCGTGTACCCGAGCTTGCCGGCCGCGAGCTGCGCGAAGGCGTAGTCGCGCATCTTGAGCAGGTGCCCGGTCCCCTGCGCGTCCGACGCGGTCACCACGTCCCACGCGAGCGAGAGATCGGAGCGCGCGACGCCGGCCTTCGTCGTGGCCGCGAAGATCTCCTCGTAGCGCGCCTTCCAGGGCGTGAGCGACTGCGAGAGCGCGGTCTGATCGCGGAGCGCCTTGAACGGCGCGGGGGTCAGCGGCGCGCCGCTCGCGTCCTTCAGCCCGACCAGAGCGATCACGTAGCGCGTGGACGGCTTGAGCCGCACGAGCGGGTGGACGATCAGCGCCTTGCGCGAGTCCGAGGTGGTCGAGTTGCCGTCGAGCTCGGCGAACGCGAGCACGCGCTTGCCGGTGTCGTACTCGATGACCTGCACGACCGACGTCGGCAGCAGCGACGGCGTCGGATCCTTCCAGCCGAACAGCTGCGTCGGATCGACCCCCTTCTCGAAGTAGACGAGGAACGGGGTCGACGGCGAGAAGCCGTCCTTCTCGTTCAGGCGCTTCGGCAGCAGCTTCATGCCGTTGCTGCCGACCGGCAGCATCCCGTCGCCGACGTTCACGCGAACGCCCGTCGACGACGTCGCGTCGGTGCGCTCGAAGAACGCCGAGGGGAACGGCGTGAGGCAGTCGTCGCCGACGACCGGGTTGCAGCCGGGCGCAGCCTCGGGCGGCGCCGGCGTCTCGACGGGTGAGCTCGAAGAGCAGCCTGCGACGGCGAGACAAAGCGCGAGCGGCACGTACCGGGAGCGGCGCGTCGACATGAAGGACCTCGGGTCGCGGCCAGGGCCTGAAGGGGTGGCGAGGCAGCTCGGCCCGTCGCGCGACGAGCCGGAATCATACACATCCGTTCCAGCTCGGCGCTGATTACCGTACGGTCGCGGTGCGCCTACCGAGTGGTCAGCGCCCGATCTGCCACTGCCCCGGATCGAGCCGAATTCTGCCGTTCTCCTGCACCCAGACGTGCGGCCGCCAGGTCGCCCCGGCCTGCGGCGGACGCGCCCAGCGCCCAGACACCCACACCCACTGACCGCCGGCGTAGTGCCAGTAGCCGCCGATCCAGACGAGCCCGCCGACCGGCGGCGCGCCTGGCGTCTCGACCCGCGCGGGGGGCGGCTGCGTCGGCGCCGTGGGCGTGGCCTTCGCCTGTCGATCGACGTCGGGGACCTTCCATCCGCCGCCGACCCAGCTCCATTCGCCGCTCGCCCCGCTCGATCCGCTCGCCCCGCTCGCCCCGCTGGAGCCGCTCCACTCCCAGCTCCCGGGCACCCACTCGGCGTGCTCGCTCGGCTGCGGCGGACGCTCCTCGGCGCGCGGCGGCGGCGGCGGCGCGTTCGGGCCGCTCGCAGCACGGGAGGCCGCGTCCGCGTCGTTCCACAACCCGATCTTGTGGCACGCCTCGTCCGTCTGGTTCGACTTCTTGAGCGCCTGACAGCGCGCGCGCTCCGCGGTGAGGGTCGCGTTCTCGTAGCCGCGGCCGCGACACGCGTCGTCGACGGCGTTCTTCGGCACCAGCGCCTCGCAGCGCACGCGCTCGCGCTCCGACTCGCCGACGTTCTGCCACCCGAGCTTGCGGCACGACTCGTCGAGCTTGTCTGTGCTCGCGAGGTCGCGGCAGTGCTCGGCCTGCGCCTTTCGCGACCTCGCCGACGCGTCGTCCTCGGCCTTCTCCTTGGCGAGGCGCGCCGCCCACTTCTCGTCGCCGCACGAGGGCACGTAGACCTCGTGCACGAACGCGAGATCGAGCCCCGCGAGATCGAGGAGCTTGGCCGACCAGATCACGATCCGGATCTCCGACCCCGCCTTGAACGGGAACTCGGTGTCGGTCCCGTGCTCGACGCGGACGCTCCAGCCGGCGATCTCGTGCCCGTACGAGTACGTCGACGAGCCGTCGGCCGGGACCTCGATCAGCTTGGGCGTCGTCGCGGTGACCATCGTCCCGGTCGGCTGCGTGCTCGCGCCGCCCGCGCCGCCCGCGCCCGAAGCGCCAGGCGCGCCAGGACCGCCTGCGCCGGTCGTGCCCCCCGCTGGCGTCGGCGCCGCGCGATCGGCCTCGCTCAGCTGGCAGGCGTCGCTCGGCTTGGCGCTGGCGCTGGTGGACGCCGGCGCGGGCGGGCTGCTCGCGGTCGTCGTGGTCGGCGCGGGCGCGGGCGGCGTCCACGGGTAGATCTCCCAGTCGGACTTCTTCACGCCGTCGATCCAGATCTCCGCGTACCCCGAGAGCGGCTGCCCCGAGAGCTGCACGAGCTTCACCCCCTCGCCCCAGCGAGCGCCGCTCGCGGTCGCGCGGAACTCGTAGGGCCCCTGCGCGCAGCGGATCGGCGAGGAGTAGCGGTGCGCCTCGCGCGTCTGCGTCTCGAGGTACGGACCGCAGGCAGGGAGCGCGATCACGATGGCCGCGAAGGTCAGTAGCGTTCTGCGTAGGGACATGGGAGAGGGGACGAGCGTAGCGGCTCGCGGATTCAGCGCGGTTCCGGGCCGCCGGCCGGCTGCCTTGACAAGGGCGCCGCCGACTCGTAGTTTTCGCCCCCCTTTTTCAATGCGCGCGGTACACCCTCGGCGAACCGAGGTTGGTCCGTGCCCTTGGACCTCCGTGGACTGTCGTCCACTTCGGTTCAGTGTCTCGGAGGAGCTCGCCCATGGCGCGCAGCGATCTGACCGGCAAGCACAAGGTTCGAGCGCAGAACGTCTCGCACTCGAACATCAAGACCAAGCGTTGGCAGCAGGTGAACGTGCAGAGCCGGCGCCTTTGGGTGCCCGAGCTCTCGCGGTTCGTCCGCCTCAACGTGACGACGCGCGATCTGCGCTCGATCGACAAGAACGGCTTCTGGCCGTTCCTGACCAAGACGATCGATCGCCGCATCGTCGCCCCGCAGCACGGGCAGACGTCGAAGGAGCTCAACCACCTGTTCAAGAAGCTCGGGATCGAGGTCGTCTTCGAAGAGGCCGGCGAGCTCCATCACGAGCACGACGGCCACGATCACTCGCACGCGAGCTGAGTGCGCGTGACGTCGTGAGCGCGTGAGCGCGAGGGGCTACAGGCACCTCGCGCTCCGTCTTTTTGTGCGCTCGCGGCCATCGACTCGCCGCGCCCGCGCCGCGCCGGAATAACGGCAGAGCCAGGCGGTTGCGGCGGGCATGAGCTGGCGGGCGCCCCTCGTCGCGACGTGCTTCGCGGCCCTGTGGCTCGTGCAGTCCGAGGCGCGCGCCGAGCGTGCGTCGGTGATCGTCGATCCGACCGAGGGGCCGTGTCACGACCACGCGCTCGATCGCGAGGGGGTGCGGCACCCCGTGCTGCACGCGGGGCTCTGCCGCGGCTTCACGGCGAACGCGTTCTTCGGCCTCGTCGGCGAGGCGCGCCCCTTCACGTACGGCGCCTCCAACGCCTCCGCTGCAGAGCGCATCGGCGGCGGCGGCGAGCTCGGCCTCTCGCTCACCTACTCGTCGAGCGCGCGCTTCGCCCTCGGGCCGCTCGTCTCGGCGCGGGTCTCGGGCGCTGCCGACGCAGGCCGCGAAGGGGTGCCGCACGTCGATGCAGGCGTGCGGCTCGGCGTGCACGCGCTCTTCACGAACCGCGTGTCGCCGCAGAGCTCGTACTGGGACCTGGTGCTCGCCGCCGAGGGGCACGCCAACGACGTCGCCTCCTGCGGCGCGCTCTACGGTCGCGTGGGGTACGACCTGCCGATCGACGCGGCGCCCGTCCGCGGCGGCGTGACCGAGACCTGGCTGCTGCTCGGGGGATGGCTCAGCGCGCCGGTGGTCTGCCGCGCCGAGTCGACTTCGGGTGGATCCGCCGCGCGGGCGAAGGAGATCCGGTTCGGCGCGCTCGTCGCGCTCGCGTGGCGCGCGCAGTAGGCGAGGAGGAGCGGAAACGACGAAGCCCGAGCGGTTCGACCGCCCGGGCTCCTTCGCGTCGTCGCGGCGCCCACAGGGCCGCGCGCGCTCGCTACTTCACTTCGACGCGACCGACTTCAAGCGCTCGAGCGCCTGCTCGCCGAACTTGATCGCGCCCGGATCGTCGCCCGCGCCGGTGATCGACGCCGCGAGATCCTCGAGGTCCTTGATGACGCCGGGGAGGACGAGGTCGGTCTGCTTGCAGATCTGCGCGAACTCCTTGGGATCGACGAGGCTGACGTAGCTCTTCTCGAAGACGTCGCCCTTGGCGCCCGTCCAGACGTCCATCGCGCCGTTCTTCACGGTGAGCTTGCCGTCCTTGATCTTGTCCTTGAGCTCGACCCACTCGCCGAAGGGGGCGAAGCGCGCCGTGGTCATCGGCGGATCCTTCTCGCCCGGCTTGTTGATCATCACGCCCATGTTGACCTTCCCCTTGGGGACGGTCAGCGCCTTGAGCGTGGCGTTGGTCGCCTCGAGCTTGTTGTCTCGGGTGATCTCGATGCGCGCGGCGTCGATGTGGGCGACGCGCATCGCGTAGCCGATGAGCTTCCCGGAGGTCTCTTTCCCGAAGTACTTGAGCTCGCGGGTGTCGAGGTCGCCGCTGGTGAAGCCCGAGTCGAAGGCCTTGATGGCGTCGATCGACGCCGGCGTGAGCTGCTGCGTCGTCTTGAGCTCGTTGACGGCCGTCGGCAGGGTGGTCTCGGCGAAGGCCTTGAGCTTCTCCTGCGTCGCCTGGAGCTTCTTGACGAGCTCGGTCGCGTCGTTGCGCGCGGCGGTCGCCTGCTCCTTCTTCCCGGAGCCCGAGCCGAAGATCCAGCCGCCGGCGACGCCGATGGCGACGCCGATGAGGGCGATGCCGACGACGACACCCTTCCCCATCTTCTTTTCGTGATGCTCGTCCGCGTGGACGACGATCATCTGCTGCTGGGGCGCCGGCGCACCTCCCTCGACCCGCGCCGCGGCGAGCGGATCGTTGGGATCGAGGGTGACCTTCGGCGGGATCGAACGTCGCCCCATCAGGTCGGGCGGCGGGGCGGGCACCGCGCCGGGCGGCGGCGGGATCGCTCCCCCGGGCGCCGGGGTGAGCCCCTTCACCGTCTTCGACGGGATGCGCGTCTTGAGGTCGATCTTCGGCTTCTTACGCTCCTCAGCCATCGCGCTCCTCGCGCCGGAACCGCCCGCTCGGCGCTCTCCCGCCGTCGGCATCACGGTTAATCCCGGGACCGCGGGCGACCGGTTCGGTCGATCGCGCCCGTGGAAGTGCCGGCGAACCCTCGTACCTGTTTTGCTCGCACGGTGTCAATTGCGAGCACGCGCTCGCCCGGACGATCCGGCGCTTTGCGCAGCGCCGCCGGCGTCACCCACCCGAAACCTCGACCGGCGCGGGGCGAGCGAACGCCCACGGGCCGTGCTCCCCCCGACCGACGTAGCCCGACGGTAGGACGCGCCGACCGAGCGGACCTTGGCCCCTCGGCTCCCGGCAATTTCATAGCCTCGCTATACGTCGGCGCCGAGCGGGATGGCGTCGACCTCGGCGCCGGCGGCGAGCCCCTCGGACCCCTGCGGCACCACCAGGAGCGCGTCGGCCCCGGCGATCGAGACGACCGACCCCGAGGCCTGCGAGGCGACCGGGAAGGCGAGCGTCTGCGCGGCGGACGCCCCGAGGTCGGCATCAGCCCGCGAGTCCCAGGGCGCGCGCTCGAGTCGGGCGCGAACCAGGTCGGTGCGGCCCGGGACGTGGGCGAGCGCGCAGCCGAGCCGGACCGTGCGCCGGGGGGGGAGCGGCGCGCGGTCGCCCGCGAGCGCGCGGAGGAGCGGCGCCGCGAACAGCGCGAACGTGACCATCGCGGAGACCGGGTTGCCCGGGAGCCCGAGCACGGTGACGCCGCCGCGGCGGCCGAACGCGAGGGGCTTGCCCGGCCGGATGGCGACCCGCCAGAAGTCGATGGCGACCCCCTCCTCGACGAGCATCGGTCGGACGAGATCGTGATCGCCGACCGAGACGCCACCGATGGTGAGCAGCACGTCGACGCCGTCGAGCGCGGCGCGGATGGCGGCGCGCAGGCGCTCCGGCTCGTCGCGCACGATGGGCAGCAGGCGCGGCTCGCCGCCCGCCTCGCGCACCATCGCGGCGATCGCGGGGCCGTTCGTCTCGACGATGCTCCCCGGCCGCGCGGGCGAGCCCGGCTCGCGCAGCTCGTCGCCGGTCGCGAGGATCGAGACGACCGGCCTGCGTACGACCGCCGGGCGCACCACGTCGAGCGCGGCGAGCAGCGGCAGGTGCGTCGCGCGCAGGCGCGTGCCGGCCGCGAGGGCGACCGCGCCGCGCCCGAGATCCTCGCCGCGGCGACGGATGTTCTGCCCGACCCGCGGCCCCTTGGCGCCCGCGAACGAGACGCGCTCGCCGGCGCGCGCGGCGTCCTCTTGCATGAGCACCGCGTCGGCCCCGTCGGGGACCGGCGCGCCGGTGAAGATCCGCATCGTGGTGCCGGCGGCGAGCGGCGCGAGATCGGCGCTGCCGGCGCGGCTCTCGCCCACGACGGCACGCTCGACGAGGCCGTCGGCCACGCGCACCGCGTAGCCGTCCATCGCCGAGTAGTCGAAGGGCGGCAGGTCGAGCGTGGAGACCAGCTCGTCGGCGAGCACGCGCGAGACGGCGAGATCCAGCGGCACGCGCTCGGTGGAGAGCCGCGCGACGCCGGCGAGGATGCGCGACTGCGCCTGGTCGAGATCGAGCATGTCGGCCATGGGAGCGCCGATGGATACACCGCGTGGGGCGCGCGTCGACGTGCGGGAGCGCGAGGCCGCTCGCTCCGCGCTCGCTCGTGGCGGCGGGCGACTCCGCGCGTCGACCTCCGGGCTTCACCTTGATAGGCCCGCGCTCACGATGTGGTTCAACGTCCAACCCGCCGCGCTCGACTACGCCGATCGTGCTCCGTTCCGCCTGCGCGCGGAGGCGTACGTGCACGCGCCACCGCACCGCGTGTTCGAGATCGTCACGGGCGAGGCGATGGAGCGCTGGCTCCCCGACTTCGTCGCGCTGCGCTGGACGAGCGCCGAGCCGTACGGCGTGGGCTCGACGCGCGATCTCGACCTGCGCGCGCTGAAGGTGAGGGAGCGCGTGCTCGCGTGGGAGCCGGGGCGCCGCTTCGCGTTCACGATCGTCGAGACGTCGCTACCGCTGCTGGTGCAGATGATCGAGGACGTGCACCTCGAGCCCATCGCCGCGCGCGTCACGCTGCTGCGCTGGAACGTGCACTACGCGCCCAAGGCGCCCCTGCGAGCGCTGCATCCGCTCGCACGCGGGCTCTTCGGTCGGCTCTGGACGGGCGCGGTGAAGAACATCGCCGCGTACGCGCTCGAGAACGGCTGAGCCGCGGGGCCCCGGCCTATTTCCGCCGGCGGTTGTGCCCGCCCACGAGCTGGTCGTAGTCGGGCATCCCCTCGGCTCGGGGGCGACGCGAGAGGCCGACCGCGCACGCCTCGCGCAGCTCGCGCGCGCGGCGCCCGAGGACCTGCACCTCGTCGAGCCCGTAGAGCGCGCGGCGCGCATCGCCGGCGGGCCAGCGCTCGAGGCCCAGCACGAGATCGTCGATGCCGTCGCCGCGCAGGTGGCCGCGGCGCGCGAGCTCGAGGTAGCTGCGGACGAGCGCGTCGCCGTCGAAGCGGTGCTGGAGCACCAGATCGGTGCCCACCCGCAGCACCGCCTCCGCGCCGAAGCGATGGTCCTCGTGGAGCACCAGCGCCGCCTGGAAGTAGTTGTAGAAGGGGACGATCTTCGGGCCGAAGGCGTCGAACTCGGCGGGCGGGGTCTGCCGATCGAGGTGGATCAGGATCCGCTCGACGACCTCCCCCTCCTCGATCGCGCGCGCGGCGCCGACGGCCTCCTGGATCTCCTCCGGGTGGCAGCGATCGGCGCGCATCAGCCGCTCGAGCGCGTCCTCGCCGATCCGGCCCGCGCAGACGTCGGCGTAGAGCGCGTAGATGAACGCGTCGGCCTCGGCGTCGTCGCCGACGAGCGTCTCGCGCAGCGCGGGCTCGACGTGGGCGCGCATGCGCAGCAGCGCCGGGAGCTTGTAGCCGAGCTGACCGCGGAGGCTTCGAAAGCGCAGCCGCAGCAGGTTCTGGAGGTTCGGCTTGAGCGTCAGCGACGCGAAGTGGATGCCGTCGAGGCGGAGCTTCTCCTCGAGGCGGCGGCGCATCTGCTCGGGCGAGCCCGAGAGCACGTGGACCTCGCAGCCGCCCGCCTGCAGCTCGCGCAGCAGCGCGCCGGCGCCCGGGTGCGATTTCTTCTCGTCGGGGCGCTCGAGCGCCGTCTTCACGAGCTCGCGGACCGTGTCGAACTCGGTGCGCAGGTAGGTCTTGTCGAGATCCCACCGCGCGATGTGCGTCGGCGCGGGCGGCGCACCCTCCATGCGGGATGGTTTAGCGGGGTATCCCGGAAATGGCTACGCGCCGGGGCGAGCCCGTGCCCGCCCACGGGCTCGGGCCGGGTGACGAATCCGTGGAACGACCGCGCCGCCCTCGCGTCCGCGCGCGAACCAAACTAGGAGCGCCCCTCGACCTTCACGGTGCGGGAAGCGACGAGGGGCCACGGCGGTTGCGACGCCGGGAAGCGAGGCGACGATGGAGGAGCTCACCCACGGCAAGCAGGTCGCGTCGCTGATCGGCCCCGATCTCCTGCGCATGCTCGAGGAGGCCAAGGACCCCGAGGCCGCCCGCGAGCTGCTCGAGGACTTCCACCCGGAGGATCTCGCCGACCTCTTCGAGGAGATGGATCCCGAGGAGGTCGCCGAGATCATGCGGCTGCTGCCCGACGACGTGGCGGCGCCGATCTTCGAGCGCCTCCGCGAACCGGCGCAGTCCGAGATCGTCTCGCTGCTCGGCCCGGCCGAGGCGGCCGACATCGCCGCCGAGATGGCGCCGGACGACCGCGCCGACCTCTTCGAGAACCTCCCCGACGACGTCGGCGAGGCGCTGCTCCAGAAGCTCGAGCTCGTCGACCCGGAGGCCGCCGCCGAGACCCGCTCGCTCGGTCGCTGGGAGGAGAACTCCGCCGGTCGCCTCATGACGACCGACTACATCGCCGTGTCGCCGACGGCGTCGGTCGCCGAGGCGATCGCGCTGGTGCGCAAGGTCGGCGAGAAGGCCGAGACCATCTACTACGTGTTCGCGGTCGGAAAGGCGGGCCGCCTCGGCGGCGTCGCCTCGCTGCGCGATCTGCTGCTCGCGGAGCCGGCGGCGAAGATCGCCGACGTGATGACCGAGCGCGTGATCAGCGTGCTGCCCGAGACCGACCAGGAAGAGGTCGCGCGGCGCATGTCGAAGTACGACCTGCTCGCGATCCCGGTCGCCGACGCCGCCGGCACGCTGCTCGGCGTGATCACCGCCGACGACATCATGGACGTCCTCACCCAGGAGGGGACCGAGGACGTCCAGAAGTTGGGCGGCATGGAGGCCATCGACGATCCGTACTTCGCGACGTCGTTCCTCACGTTCATCCGCAAGCGCGGCAGCTGGCTCGTCATCCTGTTCGTCGAGGAGTTCCTCACCGGCACCGCGCTGCGCCAGTACGACGAGGTGCTCCAGGCCGTCGGCAAGCTCGCGTACTACGTGCCGCTGCTCATCTCGACGGGCGGCAACTCGGGCTCGCAGAGCGCGACGCTGATCATCCGCGGGATGGCCGTCGGCGAGATCAAGATCAAGGACTGGTGGCGGATCGCCTACCGCGAGCTCGGCATGGGGCTCACGCTCGGCGCGCTCCTCGCGGCCGTGGGCGTCGGCCGCGTCATGATGTGGGGCGACGGCTGGCGGTTCGCGGCGCTGATCGCGTTCACGCTGATCGGCATCGTGACCATGGGCTGCGTGGTCGGCTCGATGATGCCGATCCTGCTCAAGCGCCTCGGCTTCGATCCGGCGACCTCGTCGACGCCGTTCATCGCCTCGCTGGTGGACGTGCTCGGCATCATCATCTACTTCAACCTCGCCAAGATGCTGCTCGCCAACACGATCGCGCACGCGATGACGATCAAGCACGCGGCCTGCCCGTAGCGCGGCGCGCCCGCCCGCGGGTCGCCCATTCTCCAGAGGAGCTTCGATGCGCGAGCTGATCGAGAAGGCCACCGTCCTCCACGAGGCGCTCCCCTACATCCGCCGGTTCCACGGCAAGACGTTCGTCATCAAGTACGGCGGCCACGCCATGATCGACGAGAAGCTGCGCGACGGCTTCGCGCGCGACGTCGCGCTGATGAAGTTCGTCGGCATCAACCCGGTGGTCGTGCACGGCGGCGGGCCGCAGATCGATCAGATGCTGGCGGCGATGGGCGTGGTGAGCGAGCGGATCGACGGCCTGCGCGTGACCGACGACCGCACGATGGAGGTCGTCGAGATGGTGCTCGGCGGCCGCCTCAACCAGGAGATCGTCTCGCTGATCTGCCAGCACGGCGGCCGCGCGATCGGGCTCTCGGGCAAGGACGACTCGTTCATGCACGCGCGCAAGGTCGCCGAGATGCGCACCAAGAAGGGGGCGCTGGTCGACCCGGGGCGCGTCGGCGACGTGGATCGCGTGAACCCCGACATCCTGCTCAAGCTGATGGCGGGCGGGTTCATCCCGGTGATCGCGCCGGTCGCGGTCGACGATCACGGCGCGTCGCTGAACGTGAACGCCGACACGGTGGCCGGCAAGATCGCGGCGACGCTCAAGGCCGAGAAGCTCGTGCTGATGACCGACATCGAAGGCGTGCGCGACGGCGACAAGAAGCTCATCCCGTCGCTGTCGGCCGGCCAGATGGCGAAGCTGCGCGCCGAGGGCGTGATCGACGGCGGGATGATCCCGAAGGTGCAGTGCGCGCTCGACGCCGTGGCCGCGGGCGTGGGCAAGGCGCACGTGATCGACGGCCGGCTGCCGCACGCGATGCTGCTCGAGATCTTCACCGACCGCGGCATCGGCACCGAGATCGTCGGCGAGGACGCGCTCGAGCCGGAGTGAGCCGCGGGCCTCCGTGAGGCCGGCTCGAGCAACGCCCCGGCCGCGCGGCGATCGAACGAGCAGAGATGCCCACGATCGCCCGCCTCGCCGCCGCTGGCTCGCTCCTCCTCGCGTTCGGGTGCACCGCCCAGATCGGCGTCGGCCCCGGCGAAGGGAGCGTCCAGGGGGACCTGCAAGGCCTGACGCTGTCGTGCACCGCGGGGGTCGCGATCGCGCGCTCGTTCCCGCCGGGGACCGAGATCAAGATCGCGCCCGGCGGCCTCGCGTGCGACGCGCTCAAGGCGAGCGATCGGATCACGATCGACCTCGGCGACGCGGTGGTCGGTACGTACACGGTCGTGCGCGGCTATCCGGCCAAGCCGCTGCTCGCCGGCTTCCAGGCGCGCGCGCACGCCTGCGCCGCGCAGCTCCCCGACGGTACGACGCCGCCGTGCCACGACCAGGTGCGCGCGGGGACCGTGACCATCACGCGCTACGATCCCGACCCGGGCGGCCGGATCGAGGGGACGTTCGACGTGACGTTCGCCGACGGGGCGCTGTCGGGGAGCTTCTCGGCCGCGCGCTGCACCTGACGCCGCCTGATGCCACCCTGACGCGCCGGCTCACGCCGCGCCGCGTGATACGCAATCTTGATGCGCTTCGCGCGGAATGACTGCGGTTTTTCGCGTGCTCCTTGATGGCCGAGCGCGGGGCCGCCCCGTGCGCCGAGCCGTCGCATGAACTACAGTCCCACCCCCGTGAAGCCGTGCTCGACGACGCGAGACTGGACCCGACTGCGCTGCGCGCTGGGCCTGCTCGCGTTCGTGCTCGCGGCGCTCGCGGGGAACTTCGCGCTGCTCACGCACGCCGCGGGGCCAGGCGGCGCGCGTGCGCCCGGGGCCGTGGTGATGCGCGACGTGCGGACGACCCCGCACAGCAAGTGCGGCAAGCCCCGCGCGGCGCTGCACGCGAAGCACGTCCGGCCACACGCCAAGGCCGCCACCTTCGACGACGACGACGACGACGACGACGACGGCGTGAGCGACTCCTTCGCCGCCGCGTTCGACGAGGTGGCGCTGCCGCCTCCGCCCGGGCGCGCGATCGAGAAGGCGGTCGAGAGCCGGCGCGAGCCGAGCGCATCCTGGCGCGACGCCGCGGTCGTGCGCCGCTCCGGGCCCGCCCACGACGCGCGCGGACCGCCGCGCGCCTGAGCGACGACGACGACCTCCGACGGCGCCCCGCGCCGACCTCCACGCGCTCCGAAGACGAGCCCCGCTCGCGCCGCGACGCGTATGGAAGTACTCCTCGCTCGAAGACCTGCGCCTAACGACGCCCGCGCGCCCCAGCGGCGCGCCCTCGAACGGACACCCATGCTTCGAAACGCCCTTCGTCGCGCATCCGGCGCGACGTCGATCCTCGCCTCACCGCTCCGACGCGCGGCGGTCCTCGCCGCGACCCTCGCCGTGCCGCTCCTCGGCCGACAACCGAGCGCGAACGCCGCCCCGGCCACCGCGCCGACCTCGACCGCAGCGACGACGAGCACCTCGGCGAGCCGCGTCACTTCCGCCTCCGCCTCCGCCTCCGCCCCAGCGACCGCGACCGCCGCGTCGACGGCCCCCGCCTCGGCGAGCACCGCGGCGAGCGCGCCTGCGACCGCGACCGCGACCGCGAGCGGCGGGGCGAAGCCTGCGGACGGCGACCCGACCATCCCCGCGGTGCTCACGATCGACGCCGCGCTCAAGATCTTCCGCGAGCGAGGCTTCGATCTCTTGATCGCCGACGCGGGGATCCTCGGCGCAGAAGGGGACGAGATCGCCGCCGGCGCCGTCGCCAACCCGGTCATCGGCGTCGGCATCACCAAGGTCTTCTCGTACTCGCCGGGGCTCGTCGACAGCTGCGGCGGTTGCTCCTCGCTCGGCTTCTCGCTCGGCGTGAGCGACAACGGCGCGCTGATGGACGTCTTCGTCGGCAAGCGTCCGCTGCGCCTCAAGGTCGCGCGCGCCGCGCTCGCGGTCGCCCGCACCGCGAAGGAGGACGCGCGCCGCCAGCTCGAGCTGCAGCTGAAGACCTCCCTCATCCAGCTCGCCGCCGCGCAAGAGGCGGTCGACCTCGCCAAGGACGTCGCGGCCGCGCAGAGCCAGACGCTGGAGATCAGCAAGCTCAAGTACCCGAAGGTCATCAACGAGGGGGATCTCGCGCGCATCCAGACGGCGAAGCTCGAGGCCGACCAGCAGGTCGACATGGCGATCAACAACGAGCGGGTCAACCGCGCGTCGATCGCGTTCCTGCTCGGCGTGCGCGGCGGCGTCGCGCCGTTCAAGGCCGAGGCGAGCGCGCTCAAGTTCGTGGTGCCGGGGAAGCTCGGGGGGGCGAGCGAGGAGGCCCTGCTGCGCGACGCGCAGGCGAACCGCCCCGACGTGAAGGTCGCCGGGCTGCAGCTCGATCGCTCCGAGGCCAGCATCGACCTCGCCAAGCGCTACCGCTACCCGGACATCGCGCTGTCGCTCCAGTACTCGCAGATCGGCACCGGCCAGAGCGCGCTCAGCCCGCCGGCCGTGACCTTCGGGGTCTCGATCCCGCTGCCGCTCTTCTACAACCAGGGGGGCGAGATCAAGCGCGCGCAGGCCGACTACGGCGCGCAGTCGATCCTGAAGCGGAAGGTCGAGGCGCAGGTCGTCTCCGACGTCGTGCAAGCCTGGGCGAACTTCCAGGCCTCGAAGGCGACCGTCGAGCGCATGGAGAGCGGCGGGCTGCTCGAGAGCGCCAAGAAGGCGCGCGACATCACCCAGATCCAGTTCAACGCCGGGCAGACGACCCTGCTCGACTACCTCGACGCGACGCGCACCTACATCGGCGTGAACGTCGAGTACGTCAACGATCGACTCGCTTACTGGACCGCCGTCTTCCAGCTCGAAGCGGCCGTCGGTGTGGAGCTCCGCAAATGACCCCGCGTTTCCCCTCGCGCGCCCTCGCGCTCGCGCTCTTCGCCCTCTCGTCCGCCAGCTGCCACAAGCCCGACGCGCCCGCCGCGAGCGCCGAGGCGCAGGCGCCGGCCAACGAGGTCTGGCTCACGGACGCGCAGATCAAGGAAGCGAAGATCGAGGTCACCACCATCGACGAGCAGGAGGTCGACGACGTCATCCTGACGAGCGGGCGCGTGACGTTCGACGACATGCGCGTCGCGCACGTCTTCTCGCCGGTCACCGGGCGCATCAACAAGGTCAGCGCCTCGCTCGGCCAGCGCGTGCGCAAGGGCGATCCGCTCGCGGTGATCGAGTCGCCCGACGTCGGCATCGCGTCGTCCGATCTCTCCAAGGCGCAGGCCGATCTCGTCGCGGCCGAGCACGACTACAAGCGCGTGAAGGGGCTCTTCGACAGCCACGCCGCCTCCGAGCGCGAGGTCGAGCAGGCCGAGGACGCGTGGCGCAAGACGCGCGCGGAGCTCGAGCGCGCCCGGCAGAAGGCCAACCTGCTCAAGGGCGGCGCGGTCGACATGGTCACGCAGGCGTTCACGCTCACCTCGGGGATCGAGGGCGAGGTCATCGGCCGCAACGTGAACATGGGCATGGAGGTCCAGGGGCAGTACGGCGGCGGCAACGCGGTCGAGCTGTTCACGATCGGCGAGCTCGATCGCGTGTGGGTCGTGGCCGACGTCTACGAGCTCGACATGGCCCGCGTGCGGGTCGGCTCGCCGGTCGCGGTCAAGTCGGTCGCCTACCCCGATCGCAAGCCCTTCGAGGGGAAGATCGAGTGGATCGCGGGCGTGCTCGACAAGGAGACGCGCACCGCCAAGATGCGCTGCTCGTTCGACAACGCCGACCGCGCGCTCAAGCCGGAGATGTTCGTCACGGTGTCGCTGCAGGTCGATCAGAAGCGCGTGCTCGCGCTCCCGCGCAACGCGCTGATGCGCCTCGGCGACGTCACCGTCGTGTTCCTCGAGACAGGCAAGGCCGCCGACGGCCGCACCAAGTTCGAGCGCGTGCCCCTCGCCGTCGACGAGGGCGAGGGCGGCAAGTGGATCCCGCTGAGCGGGGCCGGCATCCCGAAGCGCCTCGCCAAGGGCGTGCGCATCGTCTCGGCGGGCGGCGTCCTGCTCTCGACCTCGGGCTGAACCTACGTGGACGAGAGTCCGCGGAGGTCCAAGAGCACGGACACGCTCGGCGCAGCCGGGATGTTCCGCGCGGATTGAACCGAACATGATCCAGAAGCTGGTGGCATTCGCGCTGCGGATGCCGTTCGTCGTCATCGCGATTGTCGTCGGCATCATCCTCGCCGGCAGCTACTCGTACCAACGGCTCGACATCGAGGCGTACCCGAACCCGGTGCCGCCGCTCGTCGAGATCATCGCGCAGCCCCAGGGCCAGAGCGGCGAGGAGGTCGAGCGCTACGTCACCATCCCGCTCGAGGTCGGCCTCGCCGGCATGCCCGGGCTCGAGCACATCCGCTCGCAGTCGCAGTTCGGGCTCGCGGACGTGAAGTGCTACTTCAAGTGGGGCGTCGAGTACGACAAGGCCCGCCAGGAGGTCATCAACCGGCTGCAGTTCATCCAGCTGCCGCAGGGCGTGCAGCCGACGATCTCGCCGTGGAACGCGATCGGCGAGCTGTTCCGCTACACGGTGCGCGGGCCCGGCTACCTCTCGCGCGATCTGAAGACGCAGGAGGACTGGGTCCTCGAGCGGCAGTTCAAGCAGGTCGACGGCGTCATCGACGTCGTGAGCTTCGGCGGCGAGACCAAGCAGTACCACGTCGACGTCGACCCCTTCCGGCTCAAGGCGTACGGCATCTCGCTCTCGACGCTGCTGCAGTCGATCCCCAACTCGAACAGCAACGTCGGCGGCCAGCGCCTGTTCATGGGCGAGCAGTCCTACGACGTGCGCGGCATCGGCCTGCTGAAGGACGAGCAGGACATCCGCAACATCGTGCTCAACGCCCAGAGCGGCACGCCGGTGCGCCTGCGCGAGATCGCCGACGTCAGCATCGGCTCGTCGCCGCGGCTCGGCATCGTGGGGCGCGACGAGGACCCCGACGTCGTGCAGGGGACCGTGCTCATGCGCTACGGCGGCGAGACGCCGCACACGCTCGAAGGGATCCACAAGCGCGTCGACTTCATCCGCAACAACCACATCCTGCCGCCGGGGATGTACATCGAGCCGTACTACGACCGCGGCGCGCTGGTCGCGACGACCACCCACACGGTGATCGAGAACGTCGTCGTCGGCATGGTGCTCGTGTCGCTGGTGCTGTGGCTCTTCCTCGGGCACACCAAGGCGGCGCTGATCACCGCGCTGAACATCCCGATCGCGCTGCTCATCGCGTTCGCCGGGATGGTCGCCACCGACACGCCCGCGAACCTGATCTCGATCGGCGCCGTCGACTTCGGCATCGTCGTCGACTCGACGGTCATCATGATGGAGAACGTCTTCCGTCACCTCGGCTCGCACGGCCGCGGCTCGATGAGCGACCGCGTGCTCAACGCGGCGCGCGAGGTCGCCGGGCCGATGACGTTCTCGACGCTGATCATCGGCGTCGCGTTCCTGCCTCTGTTCACGATGACCGGCGTCTCGGGCGTGATCTTCTCGCCGATGGCGCACACGTACGCGTTCGCCATCGGCGGCGCGATCCTGATGGCGCTGACGCTCACGCCGGTGCTCGCCGCGCGGTTCGTGCCCGCCGAGACCGAGGAGAAAGAGAACTTCCTGCTCCGCGGCCTGCACGCCATCTACGAGCCGCTGTTCCGCCTCGGCGTGCGGCGCCCGCTCGGCTTCGTGGTGCTCGGGCTCGTGCCGGTGATCGGCTCGCTCGCGCTGTTCGGCTCGCTCGGCCGCGAGTTCATGCCGAAGCTCGAGGAGGGGAACTTCTGGATCCGCGCGACGCTCCCGACCTCGATCTCGCTCGATCAGTCGGCGAAGTACGTCGGGCGCATGCGATCGATCCTGCGCGGCTGCCCGGAGACGGGCGCGTGCACGAACGAGAACCGCAAGCACAAGGAGATCCTCACCGTCGTCTCGCAGCTCGGTCGCCCCGACGACGGCACCGACGTCTCGGGCTTCTACAACATCGAGCTCTTCGCGCCGCTCGCGCCGTTCGAGGAGTGGCCGAAGGGGCTCACCAAGGAGAAGCTCACCGAGGAGCTGTCGAAGGAGATGTCCGACGCCTTCCCGGGCATCGTCTTCAACTTCTCGCAGATGATCAGCGACAACGTCGAAGAGGCGATGTCGGGCGTGAAGGGCGAGAACGCCGTCAAGATCATCGGCCCCGATCTGCGCGCGAACGAGGCGAACGCCGAGGCGATCGTCGACGTGATGAGCAAGGTCCCGGGCGTGAAGGATCTCGGCATGTTCCACTCGCTCGGCGCGCCGAGCGTGAAGATCGTGCCCGACCGCGCGGCGTGCGCGCGCTACGGGTTGAACACCGGTGACGTCGAAGCGGTCGTCGCCGCGGCGATCGGCGGCCAGGCCGTCACGCAGGTCTACGAGCGCGAGAAGGCGTTCGACCTGACGGTGCGCTGGAACGAGAAGTACCGCGGCTCGGTCGAGGCGATCCGCGAGATCATGGTGAACACGCCCGCGGGCGTGGCGGTGCCGCTGGGGCAGATCGCCACCATCAGCACCGAGAACGGGCCGGCCGTCATCTACCGTGAAGACGGCAGCCGCTACGCGCCGGTGAAGTTCTCGGTGCGCGGGCGCGATCTCGTCTCGACCATCACCGACGCGCAGAACCGCATCCTTAACGCGCCGACGGTGAAGCTCTCGTACGACACGCACTTCGCCTGGGACGGCGAGATCAACCAGCTGAACGAGGCCGAGGGGCGCCTCAAGATCATCATCCCGCTGACGCTCGCCCTGATCGCCTTCCTGGTCTACAACGCCGTCAAGACCGGGCTCGACACCGCGATCGTGCTGCTGAACATCCCGATCGCCTGCGCTGGCGGCATCCTCGCGCTGTTCGTCACCAAGACGCACTTCTCGGTCTCGGCGGCGATGGGGTTCATCTCCATCTTCGGCATCGCCATCCAGGACGCCATCCTGGTGGTGACCTACTTCCAGCGCCTGCGCGACGCCGAGGGGATGGGGCTCGAGGAGGCCGCGCTGCAGGCGGCGACGCGCCGCTTCCGCGCCGGCCTCATGACCACGCTCGTCGCGACGCTCGGGCTGCTCCCAGCGGCGCTGTCGCACGGCATCGGCTCGGAGACGCAGAAGCCGCTCGCGCTGGTGGTCATCGGCGGCTCGCTCATCCTCGCGGTGATCACCCGCGTGCTGCAGCCGCCGATGCTCGTCCTCGCGCACCGGATCTTCGGTCGCAAGACGCCGCCGTCGGGCCCCACGCCGAGCATGCCGCCGCCGAGCGTCGAGCACGCCTGAGACTGGCGCCCTCTTGATGGATTCATGACGGCATCAGCCGCCCATCATCAAGAAGGCGTGTAGAAGGACGTATCAGCCCGGTGTAAAGAAGCACCCACACGCGGCGCGGTCGGGCGAGCACCTCGATTGCACCGCGCAGGCGTCGACGCCGCGTGCGTCGCAGGTGCTCCATGATTCAGAAGCTGGTCGCGTTCGCGCTGCGGATGCCGTTCGTCGTGATGGCGATCGTGTTCGGCATCGTCGTCGGCGGGAGCATCGCGTACCAGCGGCTCGACATCGAGGCGTACCCGAACCCGGTGCCGCCGCTCGTCGAGATCATCGCGCAGCCCCAGGGGCAGAGCGGCGAGGAGGTCGAGCGCTACGTCACCATCCCGCTCGAGGTCGGCCTCGCCGGCATGCCGGGGCTCGATCACATCCGCTCGCAGTCGCAGTTCGGGCTCGCGGACGTGAAGTGCTACTTCAAGTGGGGCGTCGAATACAAAGAGGCGCGGCAGGAGGTCATCAACCGCCTGCAGTTCATCTCGCTGCCGCAAGGGGTCGAGCCGCACATCTCGCCGTGGAACGCGATCGGCGAGCTGTTCCGCTACACGGTGCGCGGCCCCGGCTACCTCTCGCGTGACCTCAAGACGCAGGAGGACTGGGTCCTCGAGCGCCAGTTCAAGCAGGTCGACGGCGTCATCGACGTCGTGAGCTTCGGCGGCGAGACGAAGCAGTACCACGTCGACGTGGATCCCTTCCGCCTCAAGGCCTACGGCATCCCGCTCACGACGCTGGTCACCTCGATCTCGCGCGCGAACCGCAACGTCGGCGGTCAGCGGCTCGCGATGGGCGAGCAGTCCTACGACGTGCGCGGCATCGGCCTGCTGCGGGACGTGCACGACATCCAGAACATCGTGCTGAACGCCTCGAACGGCACGCCGGTGCGCCTGCGCGAGATCGCCGAGGTGAGCATCGGCTCGGCGCCGCGGCTTGGCATCGTGGGGCGCGACGACGACTCGGACGTCGTGCAGGGCACGGTGCTGATGCGCAACGGCGGCGAGACGCCGAAGACGCTCGAGGGGATCTACAAGCGCGTCCAGGACATCAAGGCGAACCACGTCCTGCCGCCCGGGATCTACATCGAGCCGTACTACGACCGCGGCGCGCTCGTGAAGACGACCACGCACACCGTGCTCGAGAACGTCATCGTCGGCATGGTGCTCGTCGCCATCGTGCTGTGGATCTTCCTCGGGCACGGCAAGGCGGCGCTGATCACGGCGCTCAACATCCCGATCGCGCTGCTGATCGCGTTCGGCGGCATGGTGCTCACCGACACGCCGGCCAACCTGATCTCGATCGGCGCGGTCGACTTCGGCATCGTGTGTCACTCGACCGTGATCATGGTCGAGAACATCTTCCATCACCTCGGCGCGCACGGTCGCGGCTCGATGATCGACCGCGTGCTCGCGGCGGCCAAAGAGGTCGCCGGGCCGATGATGTTCTCGACCGTGATCATCGGCGTCGCGTTCCTGCCGCTGTTCACCATGCCCGGCGTGTCGGGCGTGATCTTCTCGCCGATGGCGCACACCTACGCGTTCGCGATCGGCGGCGCGATCGTGATGGCGCTGACGCTCACGCCGGTGCTGGCGCTGAAGTTCATCCCCGCCGAGACGGAGGACAAGGAGAACCTCCTGCTGCGCACGTTGAACCGCGCGTACGAGCCGTTCTTCAGGCTCGGCGCGCGGCGGCCGGTGATCTTCCTGCTCGTCGGGCTGGTGCCCGTGGTCGCGAGCATCTCGCTGTTCGGCTCGCTCGGCCGCGAGTTCATGCCGAAGCTCGAGGAGGGGAACTTCTGGATCCGCGCGAGCCTGCCGACCTCGATCTCGCTGGAGCAGTCGGCCAAGTACGTCGGCCGCATGCGCGCAATCCTCCGCGGCTGCCCGGAGACGGGCCCCTGCACGAACGAGAACCGCAAGCACAAGGAGATCGTCACCGTCGTCTCGCAGCTCGGTCGCCCCGACGACGGCACCGACGTCTCCGGCTTCTACAACGTCGAGCTCTTCGCGCCGCTGCGCCCGTTCGAGGAGTGGCAGAAGGGGCTCACCAAGGAGAAGCTGACCGAGGAGCTCTCGAAGGAGATGTCCGGCGCCTTCCCGGGCGTCGTCTTCAACTTCTCGCAGATGATCAGCGACAACGTCGAAGAGGCGATGTCGGGCGTGAAGGGCGAGAACGCCGTCAAGATCATCGGCCCCGACCTGCGCGCGAACGAGGCCAACGCCGAGGCGATCGTCGAGGTGATGAACGCGGTGCCCGGGGTGAAGGACCTCGGCATGTTCCACTCGCTCGGCGCGCCGAGCGTGAAGATCGTGCCCGACCGCGCGGCGTGCGCGCGCTACGGGTTGAACACCGGCGACGTCGAGGAGGTCGTCGAGGCGGCCATCGGCGGCCAGGCGATCACGCAGGTCTACGAGCGCGAGAAGGCGTTCGACCTCACGGTGCGCTGGAACGAGCGCTACCGCAGCTCGGTCGAGGCGATCCGCGAGATCATGGTGAATACGCCGACCGGCGCGGTGGTGCCGCTCGGGCAGATCGCCGCGATCAGCACCGAGAACGGGCCGGCCGTGATCTACCGCGAAGACGGCAGCCGCTACGCGCCGGTGAAGTTCTCGGTGCGCGGGCGCGATCTCGTGTCGACGATCGCCGACGCGCAGAACCGCATCGTGAAGGCCCCGACGGTGAAGATCGGCGCCGACACGCACCTCGCGTGGGACGGCGAGATCAACCAGCTGCACGAGGCCGAGGGGCGCCTCGGGGTGATCGTCTCGGTGACGTTGGTCCTGATCGCGTTCCTCGTCTACAACGCGGTGAAGACCGGGATCGACACGGTCATCGTGCTGCTCAACATCCCGATCGCGTGCGGCGGCGGCATCCTCGCGCTGTACCTCTCGCAGACGCACTTCTCGGTGTCCGCGGCGATGGGCTTCATCTCGATCTTCGGCGTCGCCATCCAGGACGCCATCCTGGTCGTGACCTATTTCCAGCGGCTTCGCGACGTCGAAGGGCACTCGCTGGCGGAGGCCGCCCACAAGTCGGCGTCGCGACGCCTGCGCGCGGGGCTCATGACCTCGCTGGTCGCCACGCTCGGGCTGCTGCCCGCGGCGGTCTCGCACGGCATCGGGTCGGAGACCCAGAAGCCGCTGGCCCTGGTGGTGATCGGCGGCTCGCTCGTGCTCGCGACCATCACGCGCGTGCTGCAGCCCGCCCTGCTCGTGCTCGCGCATCGGCTCTTCGGTCGCAACCAGGACATCGGTACGATGCCCCCGCCGTCCGGCGCCGTGCCGGCGATGTACTCGGAACCCGAGGAGCCGTGAGCATGCGCAAGCGAGCCATCTGCCCAAAGTGCGACCACGACGAGATCCTGTATCTGCCGCAGATCGCCGACCGCGACGACGACGACGTCGTGCGGCCGCTGGTCGTGCACGTGGTGCATTTCGACTGGAAGGACGACGTCGAGATGGGGAAGCTCTCGGCGTACGTCTGCCGCAAGTGCGGCTTCACCGAGCTCTACACCAAGGACGCGGCGAACCTGCCGTTCGACAAGATCCCCGGCGCGCGCATCCTCAAGGGGACTCGGGAGTAGGCGGGAGCGCCTCGGGCAGCCGCGCCACGAGCTCCACGCGGTGCTCGCGGTGCACCCTCCCCTTGTCGTCGAGCGGGTCGTGGAGCGCGAGCACGTCGCCGCGCGCGGCCTCGGCGAACGGCTCGTTCGTGGGGCTCGCCTCGCGATCGAGCCGACCGACGCGGCGGCCGTGCGGCCCGTAGCTCGGATCGGCGTCGTCGCGCAGCGGATCGCCGCAGAGGACGAGCTCGCGCTTCCCCTTGCTGACGAGCGGCTCGCTCACCGCGCGCTCGAGCAGCCCCGGTCCCCGCGCACGCGCGCGCGCCTCGAGCGTGGCTTCGGCCGAGGCGGCGGTGCCGATCACGAGATACGAGAACGTGAGCCCCTGCCAGCGCAGGCCCGCGGCCTTCGCCACCGGGTGCAGGCGCGGCGGGAGATCGACGGCGAGATCCTCGTGGCACCAGTCGCCGTCGCGCGCGAGCAGCGGGCACGCGCCGCGGTGGAGGCACGGCGCGACGAGCGCGAGCTTCGGGGCCGGGGGCGGCGTGCTCGGATCGAGGAGCGCTCCGCGGACGCGCTGCAGATGCCGCGAGCGCGGCTTGAGCGCGGGCTCCACGACGAGGAGGGTGCCGTCGGGCGCGAGCAGATCGCCGACGAGCGCGCGGATCAGCTCGGCGTGCTTGGCGACGCGGGCCTCGGGCTGGAGCTCGAGATCGAGCTCGGTGAGCACCTGGCCGAGCAGGATGACGTCGAAGCGCGCGCGCGCCTTGTGGCCGGCGACGCGGTCCATGGGGCGCACGTCGGCGCGCAGATCGATCGCGACGTTCCCCTCGCGGGGGACGCGGCGCGCGATGTCGCGCGAGAGCTCGAGGGCCGCCTCGTCGGTGTCGAGCGCGAGCACGTCGAGCGTGCCGGAGTGCCCCGCGGCGTCGAGCGCGCGGGCGAGGCCGCGGTGCGACGCGCCGAGCCCGGCGCCGAGATCCAGCACGCGCAGCGGCTTGCCGCGCGTCAGGGCGAGGCGCCCGAGCGCGATGGCCTCTCGGGCCGCGCCCGCGACCTTGGGCAGGTCGCGCACGAAGAAGAAGCCGAGCCGCGCGGCGAGGTGCTTGCCGGGCCCGAGGCCGCGCAGCGCCGGATCGTTGTAGGACTGCGCCAGCTCCGCCACGAGCGGGGCGAGGCGCGCAGGCTCGGCGAGCGAGGGGAGCCGCTTGCCGCGGGCGATCTCGACCAGCGCGTCGAGCAAGGCTTCCGAGGCGGGAGACGGCGTCGGACCGATCATGCGTTCTTTTCGATCCAACCCACCGCGGCCGCAAGGTCGTCGACGATCGCGGCCGGAGCCTCCTCCGCGAGCGCCGAAGGATCGCGGATCCCGACCGAGACGGCGACGAACGGCGCGTGGACCACACGCGCGACCGCCGCGTCGGCCTCGGTGTCGCCGATCACCGCGGAAACCAGCCTGCCCGAGACGATCTGGCGCGCGCGCGCGCCCTTGCCGGCGGGCGTGTGGATCACGAAGTGGATCGGGCAGAGCGCGTCGAGCCCGAGGCGCGCGACCTGCGCGCGGGCGCCCGCGACGTTGCTGCGCAGCGAGAGGACGATCGTGTCCCGGGCGCGCGAGAGGCGCGCGAGCGAGTCGTACGCGCGGGGGTGCAGCCGGTCGAGCTCGAGCAGCGCGTCGTCCTCGAGGACCTTGCGGAGCGCCTCCGCGTACGCGTTCGCGCGCGCCGCGTCGGCGACCATCTGCGCGGGCGGGAGCCGCCGTCGCCTCGCCGCCCAGAACGTCTCGAGCGTGGGGTGCACGCCGACGGCCGCCGCGAGCGCGAGGGCGCGCGTGTGCGCGGCGAAGTAGCGGGGCGCGACGTCGAGGATCGGGCCGTCGAGATCGACGATGGCGAGCCCGGGCACGCTCACGGTCGGCCACCCTGCGCGGGCGCCCGATCGGTCGCGATGACGTAGCCTGGTTCCGACATGTCCCAGGACAAGTATCACCCGGGCGCGCGACGTCCGATCGTGGAAACCCCTTACGCAGATTGCGCGTCGACTCCCGGCTCGCCCGAGGAACGGGAACTCACGGCACGGCGACCCAACGCGTGGCCCAGCCGACGTGCACGCGCGCGACCGTCACGCGCGGGCCGGCCATCGCGTAGGCGAACGTCTTGGTCTCGCCCAGGAAGCGCACGGTCGCGGTCCCCGAGAGGGGCGTCGCATCGCTCGCGTCCGCCCTCGCGACCTCGACCGTCCAGTCGCCGCCGCCGACCCACGCGAGCGCCATCGACTCGCGCGTGGTGCTCGTCGCCCCTTCGACCTCGAGCTTGCGCGGCGCGGTCCACGACCAGCGCGCCCCCTTGTCGTCGATCAGCGCGAGGTCGAGGTCGATCGGCTTCGATCCCGCGGGCGCGTTCCACGTCGTCTCGACGGCGAGATCGCCGCTCGCCTTCGACGTCCCCGAGGGCCCCGCGACGGTCACCGCCGCGATCGGGAGCCCGGCCTCGACGGCGCGGGCCCGCTCGGCGGGGAGCGCGGCGAGCAGGCGGGTCGCGCCCGCGCCGTCGCCGCTCTCGCGCAGGCAGACGATGCGCCGCGCGAGCCCCTCGACGTCCTCCGGTCGCACCTCGGCGCGAACGGCGCGCAGCGCGCACGCGAGCTTGGCGTCGCCGGCGCGGAGCGCGACCGTCGCCAGCGAGTCGGCGAGCTCGAAGTCGTCGGGGCGCACGTCGAGCGCGCCGAGCTCCACGCGCATCGCCCGGGCGCGATCGCCCTCGCGCGCGGCGAGCTCCGAGCGGCGCAGCAGCGCCTCCGGATCGAGCGGATCGCGCCCGATCCACGTCGCCATGAGCGCTTGGGCGTCGTGCAGGTCGTCGCGACGGGCCACGAGGCCGAAGAGCTCGACGAGCCGATCGCGCGAGTCGGGGCTCGCGAGCGCGGCGGTGCGCGCCTTGCCGATCGCGTCCTCGAGCGAGGCCGGGAGTTCGGTCACGCCCTGCCACGTCGCGGTGCGGTACCACTCCTCGCGCATCTGCTGCCAGTGACCGCCGCCACCGCCCATGGCGAGGTCGTCGACGTCCATCGCGCGCTTTGCGGCCGGCTTCGCAGGCGGCGCGGGGGGCGGAGGCGACGAGTCGGGCAGCGCCCTGGTGGCCGCCGGCGCGGCCTTGTTCCCGCCCGCGACGCGATCGAAGCCGCCGGCCGAGTCGGCCTTTCCCATCGCACCGCTGAGGCTGCCGCTGCCCCTGCCCATGCCGCCGAGCGAGCCGAGCGCGAGGCGATCGGCCTCGGCGGAGGGATCGGCGGTAGTGGTGCCGTGCGCGGCCTCGTCGCCGCTCCAGCTCGCCAGCGGCGCGGCGCGCGTGACGCCGAACGCGCGCGCCATCGCGGGGCTCTCGAGCACCAGCAGCGACGTCGCGCGGCTCGGCACGGCGTACGTCCTGGAGAGCTCGACGAGCTTCGCGCGATCGAGCGGGCCCGGCCGCGCCTCGAGATCCGCGATCGTCGTCGAGGCGAAGAGCCTCGGGACGAACGCGTTGGCCGCCTCCGACGAGGCGTGCACCGAGAGCGCGATCTCGGTCGACCACGGCTTGCCGGCGAGCGTCCCCTTGAGCGTCGCGTTGCCGGTGACGTCGGCGCCGTGCATGCGCGCGACCACCAGCTTCTCCTCGCCCGCGCGCAGCGAGCCGAGCTTCGCCGGGGCGATCTCGGTGAGCCCCGCGGGGAGCACGAGCTCGGCGTCGCGCACCGTCGCGCCCGACGTCGCTTCGACCACGTCGAGCGCCGACGCCGTCAGCGACGCGCCGGGGACGTACGGCACCACCACGCCGCCGCCACCGCGCGCGAGCGCCTCGAGCGTCGGCGCGTCGGCGTCGATGCCGACCGCGACGGCCGTCAGCGAGGCCCCCTCGGGGAGCGCGTCCTTCGCGATCGCCTCGAGCTCCGCCTTGCTCCGCGCGCCGATCGTCGGCGCGCCGTCGCCCACGTACACGAGGCGCAGGCCGCCGCCGGCCCCCTTCGCGTACGCGCTCGCCGTGCGCACCGCCGCGCCGAGATCGCTCGCGCCGTCCGGGGTCAGGCCGGCCAGGAACTTGGTCGCGCGCTCCGCGGTGGCCTTCGACGCCGCGACCGGCGCGAGCTCCATCGGCGCGCAGGCGACGTCGCACGCCAGCACGGCGACGCGATCGCGCCCGTCGAGCTCCTCGATCACGCGCGCCGCCAGCGCCGACGCGCGCGCCCAGCGCTCGCCGTACATCGAGCGGCTCGCGTCGACGACGATCACGTGCGTGCGCGCCTGGCCGTCGGCGACCCTCGCGATCTTGGGCGCGAGCGACAGCGCCACGAACGCGTCGCCCCCGCCGGTGGGCGGCGTCCACGCGTACGCCTTCGCGAGCGCGCCTTCGTCCTTGCGCTCGTACTCCACGACGAGATCGCCGGCCGGCGAGAACGCCTTGCGCGCGATCGACGTGCGCGCGACCGCGGGCTCGCCGCCGAGCGGCACGTCCGGCACGTAGCCGCGCACGCGCACGCCGCGCGACGGCTCGTGCCCGAGGACCTGCAGCTCGACCGAGAAGTCGTCGGCCGCGATCTTCCCCTCGCCGAAGCGCGGCAGCGGGTAGACGTAGCGGCGCACGCCGCTGGAGGGGGCGATGCGCTGCGTGTACGCGATCGACACGCGCCGCGAGCCCTTCGCGGGGATCGGGTAGATCTTGAGCTCCATCCGCCCGCCCTGCTTCCACTCGAGGAGCGCGGGGTCGTGCCACGGCCCGGCGACCCACACCCACTGCTCGCGCGGCTGCGGGATCGGGCTCTGCTGCGGCGTCGCCTTGTACATCACGCCGCGCCAGATCGCGGCGGCGCGCTCGCGATCGACGAACGCCCCTTCTTCCCAGCGGCCGTCGACGTCGAGCGCGAGCCGCTCGATCTGCGCGTCGGGCGGGAGCGGGAAGCGGAAGACGCCCTCGAGGATCGCGGGATCGTCGCTCGCGAACGTCTCCTCGACCTCGGTGCGCGCGAGCTCGCCCGCGATCTTGATCGAGACGTGCTCCTTGGCGATGCGCAGCGGCTTGCCAGACGTCTCGGCGCCGCCCGGCGCGCGCGCGTACAGCTCGCCGAGCCCCTGCACCGAGGCGGCCTCGCCAGGCGCGCCGTTCACGCCGAGCTCGCCCTCCGAGAGCTCCGACCAGCCGAAGGTGCGCCCGAGCCCCGCCCCCTCGGTGACGCGCAGCTCGTTGGCGCTCCCCTCGACGACCGCCCCCTCACCGCGCTCGAGCGTCGTCTCGACCGCGCCGCGCTTGGCGACGAGTTGACCGCGCGCGACCGCGAGCGCGCTGCGCCCGGCCTTCGCGTCGAGCACGTCGATGGCGATCTTGGCCGAAGCTGCGCGCGCGGAGCCGCCGGGGAACACGAGCTCGGCCGCGGACGCGCCGCCAGGCACGTCGACGACGGCGTTGCCCGCGACCACGCGCAGCGTGCGGTCGACGGCCGCCTCGAGGACGACCTCGGAGCCGCGATCGATCACGACGCGCGTGCCGTCGTCGAGCAGCAGGCGCGCGCGGGTGCGGACGTCGGTGCGCACGCGGGCGCCGGGCGAGATCGTCCCGCCGGTCGGCAGCGGGCGCGCGACGCCGCCGGCGTCGACGACGGACACCGCGTCGTTCGAAGCGCCGCCGACGGCGAGCTCCAGCGTGCCGTGGTACGCCCGCTGCGCGAGCGCGGCCGGCGCCTGCAGCATCTTGTGCGGCCGCAGCCAGAGGCCGGTCGCCGCCGCCG
>CAIXWQ010000182.1 GCA_903923175.1 uncultured delta proteobacterium
GAGCGAGCACGCGGCGTCGCTCAGCCGGCGCCTGGTTGGGGCTCGCGCGCGGGGGCCGCGGCGAGCGGCAGCGTGAAGCGGACCGTCGTCCCCTGGCCGGGCGGGCTCTCGATCTCGATCGAGCCGCCGTGCGCGACCACGATGCCCCGCGCGATGAAGAGCCCGAGCCCGGCCCCTTGGCGCGTCGCGTCCGGCCCCTTCCAGTAGCGCTCGAACAAGCGCGGCAGGTGCGCCGCCTCGATGCCCGGGCCCGAGTCGCCGACGCTCACGACGACCGCGTCGGCGAGGCGCGCGAGCGAGACGGTGATCGTCCCGCCCGCCGGAGTGAACTTGATCGCGTTGCCGAGCAGGTTCCCCATCAGCTGCAGCACGCGATCACGATCGGCGAGCACGAACGCGCCGTCGTCCCAGGCCCCGCGCACGAGGCTCGCCCCCTTGGCCTCGGCGGCGCCGAGCGCGAGCTCCATCGCCTCGCCGAGCAGCGCCCCAGCGCGCTCCGCCCGCACGGCGACGGCGAGCTTTCCCGACTCGATCCGCGAGGCCTCGAGCAGGTCCTCGATGAGCCGATTCATGCGGGCGACGCTGAGGTGGATGCGCGCGACCAGCTTCTGCTCCGAGGAGGCGTCGTCGCGACGGTCGGCGAGCTGCGACTCGAGCAGGGAGGCCGAGAGCGCGATGTTGTTGAGCGGGTTGCGCAGGTCGTGCGACACGATGGCGAGCACGTCGTCGCGCGCCTCCGTGGCCTGCTGCGCCGCGCGGTAGAGCCGCGCGTTCTCGAGCGCGATCGACGCGGTGGTCGCGAGATCGACCAGGAGGTGGACGTCCTCGTCGCTGAAGCCGCCGGGCGGCGCCGCGAGGTGGAGGCTGCCGACCGGCCGCCCCTCGCGCGTGATCATCGGCGCGGCGATCCAGCCGTCGATGTGCAGCCGCATCCGCGCGAGCGCGCCCCAGATGTTCGCGACGTCGGGCGCGGCGGACAGCTCCGCGCGCGAGAGCTGCAGCAGCGTCGAGGGCGTGCCGAGGCGACGCGCGAGCTCCAGCAGCTCCTGCCGCGCGCGCCCGTCGAGGCCGGCCTCGAGCTCGGGCGCCATCGTGAGCCGGACGAGCCCGCCGAAGTCGACCCGCGTGATGGTCAGCGCGGCGCACAGCAGCTCGCGCGCCTCGCGCCCCACGGTGTCGATCGTCTCTTCCAGCGAGAGGGCCCGGTGGATGCGCGGTCCGGCGAGCGCGAGGCGGGCCCGCTGCGCGCGCTGCCGAGCGAGCGCGGCCTGGGCGTCACGCTCGCGACGCTCGGAGCCACGCAGGCGCAGCGCGTGCCGGATGCTCAGCGCGAGGTGCTCGGGCGAGACGCGATTCTTGGGGAGCCAATCGGCGGCGCCGCGACGCAGCAGCTCGCTGGTGAGCACCTCGTCGACCTGCTCGGTGAGCACGATGAACGGCGCGTCGACGCCGCTCGCGCGTACGGCGGCGATCACCTCGAGGGCGTCGCCGGCCAGCTCGTAGTCGATCACCACGCAGTCGACCGCGAGCTTGCCGAGCAGCTCGATGGCCGCGCGGCCGTCGCTGGCCTCGTGCACCTCGGCGACGACCTCGGCCTCGCGCAGGGCCTGCACGACGGCCCGTCGGTGGATGGCGTCCCTGTCGACGACGAGGACGATGAGCGTGGGGCTGGACAGGCGGCGAGCGTAGCACTCCGCGCGCCGGGAGCCGGCCGCGCGGCTCGTCGCGACCGCGCTCGCGTGCGCCTACGAGGCGGCCTGCTTCGCGCAGGTCGCGGAGGTCGGGGAGGTCGGGATCGGGACGATGGACTCCTCCGCCGAGCTCACGTCCTCGGCGCCGAGCCGCGCCATGATGCCCGCCGCGAGCGCCTGCCTCGCGCGCGCTTCCGCGTGCACGGTGAGCAGGATGCGCCCGCCGGTGACGCGCCCCTCGTAGTGCTGCGCCTGGAGCTCGGGGATCCCGAGCGTGACCAGGACGCCCGTCAGGCTGCCCACCGTCGCGCCCACGGCCCCGCCGACCGCCGCGCCGCTGAGCATGCTCAGCAGTGGCCCGGCCACCAGGAAGGCGCCGAGGCCCGGGATGGCGATGGCGCCGAGGCCGGCGAGGAGCCCGAGCCCGCCGCCGAGCCACATCCCCGCCGAGCCGACCGAGGCCGCACCGATGACCGCGCCCTCCGGAAGCCTCGTCGCCATCTCGGCCGCGAAGCCCGCGCTGTCGTTCGCCTGCGGGAAGAGCACGGAGATCTCGCCCGGAGCGAACCCCGCCGCGCCGAGCTCGGCGACGATCTGCGCGGCCTGCTGCTGACTGGAACTCGTTCCGACTACGGCCTTGAACATGGTGTCCTCCGGACTCTGCCAATTGCGTGAAACCACCGCGAGCGGCGCGGCTCGCTCGAACCCGTCTATGCCAAGCTGCTGAAGATGACCGCTATTTGCCAATCCATCGCCATACGACCTCGCAATCGCGTGAGCTCCTCGCGCAACCTGCCGACGGTCACAGCCTTCGCGGGCCGCCTTTCAGCAGCCTGCCAGGAGCCGCGGCGACTCGTGGGGCGAGTCGGCCGCTCCGTCGCGTCGTGAACGGTCACCACGCAACGAAGGTGCCAACCCGTCGGAGCCCTCAGCGAGCCACGCCCGCGTGCGGCGCAGCGCCGCCGCGCCGCTGGAGCTCGAGGAGGATCTTGCTCCACGTCGCCTCCGCCACGGCCTTGCGAGGCAGCGCGCGCCCCATCGGCGTCGCGGTGCCGTGCGCGCGTCGAACCCCCTGCTCGAGGTTCTCGAGATCCAGGTACTCGTCGCCGTCCGCGAGCGCCAACGCGGTCTCGGCCATGCTCACGCGGGCGTTCTCCTCGTCCGAGAGCAGCTTCAGCACGTGATCGCGCGTGATGTACTCGGCTCGCTTGTGATCGCTCTTCATGATGCGCTCCCTTCCTGGTGCTGGCCGCTCGCGCTCGAGTCCGGCCGTCCACACGTCGCACGCCGCCCTCGCTCACGGATGTCCGTGCTGCTGCGGCTCCTCGAACTCCGCGTCCACGACGTCGCTGCGGGCTTGCTTGCGACCGGCCGCCGAGGGCCGCTCGGGGGGCGCGTCCGCCGTTCCCGCCGCGCCTGCCGCGCCCGCCGCGGCCTCTGCGTACATCGCCGCCGCCACGCGGTGCGACTCCTGCTCCAGCCGCTCCGTGAGCGAGGCGATCTGCGCGTCGTCCTGCCGCTCCACGGCCCCACGCGCCTCGTGAAGCAGCGCTTCGAGCGAGGTCACGTCCGCGACGGCGAGCTTGTCCTTGCTCTCTCGCAGCGTCTTCTCGACGGCGTAGCAGAGGTTGTCGAGCTTGTTGCGCCGCTCGATCTCCTCGCGACGCACTTTGTCGTCCGCCTCGTGCTCGGCGGCCTCGCTCACCATCTTCTGGATGTCCGCCTCGCTCAGCCCGGAGCTCGCGGTGATGGTGATCGTCTGGTCCTTGCCGGTGGCGAGGTCCTTCGCGTGCACCGAGAGGATGCCGTTCGCGTCGATGTCGAACGAGACCTCGATCTTCGGCACGCCGCGCGGCGCCGGCAGGATGCCGTCGAGGCTGAACTTGCCGAGCGTGCGGTTGGCCTTCGACTCGGTGCGCTCCCCCTGGAGCACGTGCACCTCGACGCTCGACTGACCGTCGGCGCCGGTGGTGAAGGTCTCCTTCTTCCCGGTCGGCAGGGTCGTGTTGCGCCGGATCATCACCGTCATGACGCTCCCCATCGTCTCGATGCCGAGCGAGAGCGGCGTGACGTCGAGCAGCACCATGTCCTTCACGTCGCCCGAGAGCACGCCCGCCTGGATCGCCGCCCCGACCGCGACGACCTCGTCGGGATTGACCCCCTGGTGCGGCTCTCTCCCGAAGAAGGCTTTGACGCTCTCCTTGACCGCCGGGATGCGCGTCGAGCCGCCGACGAGCACGACCTCGACGATCTCCTTCACCGACTTCTTGCTGTCGGCGAGCGCCTTCTTGACCGGCTCCATCGTCCGCTCGATGAGCGGCTGGATCATCTGCTCGAGCTTCGCGCGCGAGAGGCGCAGATCGAGGTGCACGGGGCCGCCGGCGCCGACCGTCAGGAACGGCAGGTTGATCGACGTCTCCTGGGTGCTCGACAGCTCGATCTTCGCCTTCTCCGCGGCCTCGCGCAGGCGCTGGATGGCCATCTTGTCCTTGCCGACGTCGATGCCGCTCGTCTTGCGGAACTCGGCGACGATCCAGTCGATGACGACGTTGTCGATGTCGTCGCCCCCGAGGTGCGTGTCTCCGTTGGTGGAGATGACCTGCACGATGTTGTCGCCGACCTCGAGGATGGAGATGTCGAAGGTCCCGCCGCCGAAGTCGTAGACCGCGATCAGCTCGTCCTTCTTCTTGTCGAGCCCGTACGCGAGCGCCGCGGCGGTGGGCTCGTTGACGATGCGCTTCACGTCGAGGCCCGCGATCCGCCCGGCGTCCTTGGTCGCCTGGCGCTGGGCGTCGTTGAAGTACGCCGGGACGGTGACGACGGCCTCGGTGACCTTCTCGCCCAGGTAGTCCTCTGCGGCCCGCTTCAGCTTCAGCAGCACCTGCGCGCTCACCTCCTGCGGGCTGAGCTGCTTGCCCCGGACCGTGAAGGCGCTGTCGCCATTGCCTGCGCGCGTGACCTCGTAGGGGACGCGCTTGCTCTCCTCGGCGACCTCCTCGAACTTGCGACCGATGAACCGCTTCGCGCTGAAGATGGTGTTCGCGGCGTTCGTGACGGCCTGGCGCTTCGCGATCTGACCGACCAGCACGCCGCCCTTCTCGTCCCACGCGACGACGCTGGGGGTGATGAGCCCCCCCTCCTCGTTGACGATGACCTTGGGCTCGCGCCCGACCATGATCGCCACCACGCTGTTCGTGGTGCCGAGATCGATTCCGATGATCTTTGCCATGATTTGAGGATCTCCAACGTCATTGCCAGAGAGCTGCCGCGCGCCCACCGTCGCCTCGCGCGCGCTTTCGGGTCGCGCGCGTGCGGCCGGATCGCTCGCCGCCCGAGCTCACGCGGGATGCGCGACCAGCTCGGCCGCGCCGGTCAGCTTCAGCACGCCGTGCGCGTGCTCGATCATGTCGCCGTTGCCGCGCACCAGGACGAGGAACTTCCCGGCCTTCACGGCGAGCTCGTAGCGCACGACGGCGTCCTCCGGGAGGCCGATGCTCGTCAGCGCCGCCCCGAAGATGCCGACGGTTCCGCCGAGCACGGCCCCCTCGAGGGCGCCGACGATCCAGCCGACGAGGGGCCCCATCACGACGAGCGGCCCGAGCGCCGGAATGAGGAAGAGGGCGCCGCCGAAGAGCACGCCGTACAGCCCCCCCCAGAACGCGCCTCGAGTGCCCCAGACCTTCATGCGATCGCCCGCGGTGTAGAAGCCGATCGCCTGCTCCTCGGTGCGGTACTCCGTACCGACGATCGACAGGTGCTTCATGTCGAGCCCGGCCTTCTCGAGCGCCTTCACGGCCGCCTCCGCCGCCTCGTGCGTCTCGTAGATGGCGACGACCGCGTGCTCGCTCGGGTTGGTGCTCATGCTCGACCCCTCTGCAAGACGGGCTCCCATCTCGCGGACGCTCTCGCGCGCGGAGCCGGAGCGTTGGCGCGGCGGATGCTCCTTTCCGGGGGATGAGCTCACATCTCCACGCAGCCGTCTGGCTAGACCATCGCGAAGCCCGCATTCTCCACGTCGACGCGGCCGGGTTCGACGAGGCGCTGATCGGCGCGCCGAGTCGCCACGTCCATCGCCACCCGCCCGGGGCCGCCGAGGAGCGCCACCACCCGGACGATCTGCAGCGCTACCTGGCCGAGATCGCAGGATCGCTCCGCGACGCCGAGCAGGTCCTCGTCCTCGGCCCGTCGACGGCGAAGCTGCAATTGCTCCGCTTCCTGCACGAGCGCGAGCCGCTCATCGAGGCGAAGGTGCTCGCCGTGGAGACCGTCGATCACCCGACCGACAAGCAGCTGATCGCGTACGTGAAGCAGTACTTCAAGGTCGACGCGCGACCGGCGCAGGGTGCGGCGCGCACGCACGCCGCGGTCTGACCATTTCGCCGCACCGTCGCGACGCGGCGGAAGAGGCTGCTTCCGCGGAAACCCCCGCGCAGCGAATGGCACGCCGCTCGCTCTGCCCCCTGCACGCTCGAGCGTCGCGCCCCGAGCCTGGTGCGCGACGCAGCTCCGGTCGGCCGGAGAGAGAAAGAGAACGCTCATGCGATCGATCGGATCACGTACCCGCCTCGCGTCGACGGCCTTCGCCGCGCTGGCCCTCGCGCTCGCCCCCACCGGCTGCGGCGGAGCGCAGCCCGCGCCGGTGGCCGCCAATACCCCGCCGCCGAGCCCGGCGGTGCCCTCGGGCGTCTCGTTCCACGCGACGCTCGACGGACCGCTGTCGTCGCAGCACGCGAGCGTCGGGGATCGGATCACGGCGACGCTCGACGAGCCGCTGCGCGGGCTCGACGGCGCCGGGCTCGTCCCCAAGGGGGCGAAGCTCCACGGCCACATCCTCGAGGTCGGCCGCGAAGGCGTGAACCGCCTCGTCCTGCAGTTCGACACGCTCGAGTTCGGCGGCACCGAGCGCCGGATCTCCGCGCAGGTGACCCGCATCGACACGACGCGGGTCGTGGCCTCGCACGCCGACGACGCGAGCTCGCTCTCGGCGGACGTGTATCCGATTCTTCCGCGCCCGGTCGCGGCGCCCGAGGTCGGCGGCGGCCCGCCGCCCACGCAGCTCCCGCTGGAGCTCGACGCCGGCGCCGGTGTTCAGCTCTATCTGTCGCAGCCCTTCGTGCTGGACCCGCCTCGCCCGACCGCGCCGTGAGCGCCTGAAGCACGTCCACGCGCCGACGCGTCGCAGAGCAGCCGCGTTCGGCGCGGGGACGCGCGCCCGCCCCATCGCGACCGGGGAAGGAGGCCACTCGCGTTCATGCCCAGAGAGCGCGTAGCGATGCAATGGGCGCGCGATCGCCGCGAGCACGAGGAGCGGCTTCGAGGAGCCCGCCCCGCTCGGCCGGCCCCTGCCGGCTCGAACGCGGCGCGGCGGTCCAGCGCTCGGCGGCCTCTCGGGCGCCGCGGAGCACGGGATC
>CAIXWQ010000183.1 GCA_903923175.1 uncultured delta proteobacterium
AAGCCATAGGTGTTCAGCAGGAAGTGCGTGACGGTGGAGTGCTCCGTGGAAGACTGAGCGCCGTCGGACATCGTATGGGTCACGTAGGAGATCCCGGCGAGCCGCTCGACCTCGATCGTGAACGTGCCGCGCGCGCCGACCCCGGAATCCACGTCGCCCGGCAGCGCCGCCGCGTCGCCAGCCACGAGGATCGCCGCGGTCGAGCAAGCCAGGAGCAGGGCGCGAGTTCGGTTTCCCATCTCGCCACCTTATCCCTCGACGCCTTGACAGGGAACGCCGCGCGGGTCTGGCAGCTCCGCGCCCGGAGGGGATTCCCGAGGCACGCAGCGCCGCGCCCGCGCTGCGCGTCACGGCGTCGGCGCGCCCGCAGCACACCCCTTCGTCCGGTAGATCGGCTCGAATTCGGTCACCTCGGCGCGGATCGTCACCGTGCCGGCGAAGGCCGCGCCCGCGGGGAGCGTCCACACGTCCTGCACCTTCGCCGGGCTCTGGCCGGCGCAGCGGGCGGCCTCCGGATGGCAGCCGCAGGCCACTGGCCGCCAGTGCCGCACGGCGGCCGGATCGAGCCGCACCCGGACGACGTCGCCCTTCGCGTCGCGCGCGAAGAGCTCGCGTGACTCGCTCGGAGCGCTGGCGCACGCGACGGCCCGCTCCTCGCCGTCGACGTGCACGATCCCGGCGGTGTCCGCGTAGCCCACGAAGGCCGGCCCTGCCTTCGGCGCGCCCGGCGAGAGCAACCGCTGCGACCACGTGGGCTCGACCAGCTTCAGGCCTCCCTTCGCGAGGGCGGCGCGGATCGCGCGCTCCTTGTCGGTCGCGGCGCCCACGCCCTCGCGCGCGAGCGGCGGGCCGCCGAGGCAACCGGGCTCGTCCTCCGCGAGCTCCGCGCTCGAGGGAGCTGGCGGCGGGGCGAGCGAGGGGAGCGGCGACGATCGCGCCGCCGCGTCGGCCTGACGGTCGGGCGCGATGGTCGACGCGTCGCCGTCTCGCTTGCAGGCGCCGAGGCAGGCGAGCACGGCGAGCACGGCGACCTGCGAGCGCGACCTCACCACGACTGGCGTACGGGGTCGCGAGGCCTCGCGCAATGGCGACGTCGCTTACCGCGCCGCCACGCGCGTGGCGTTCACTTCGAGTCCGGCGCCGCGACCGCCACCGGAGGCGCGCCGTTGCGCATCGCCGAGTCGGCGCACGCCCAGATCTGATCCGCGATCGGCCTCGCCTCCTGGAGCTTCTTCTGGCGATCGGCCTCCGAGAAGTCGGTCGTCGAGACGATGGAGATCTCCTGGTAGTACTTCCCGCCGTCGATCCGATAGACGATGGTCGCCCCCTGATCCCTGAAGATCTGGATCTGGTCCTTCTGCTCGGTCACCTGCGAGCGGAGGCCCATGTTCGACGCGCACTGCGCGATCGGGGTGAACGACCTGGGCGCGTCGGCGGCCGAGAGCGGCAGCAGCGAGCGCGTCTCGGAGACCGCGCAACCGGCGACGAGCGCGAGCGAGGCGAGCGAGGCGAGAGCGAGCGAACGGGCGAGCAGACGCATGATTTCCTCCTTGGGGTGACGGGCGCTCGGGAGGATACACGCTGCGCGAAGCCGCACCTCGGGCGGCTGCCGCCGGAGCGCTCGTCGAACGCCGCGCGCCACGCGTGACACCCGTGGCCGGGCGTGCGGACGATCCGCGACCCGCGCACTACCCACGCGCCCGCCCGCGCCCGGCCTCGCGCCGTCGCCGCAGCAGCAGCCCGACGAGCGCTGCGAGCCCCACCCAGCCGACGCCGCGCCCGCCCGCGCGCGGGCTCGCCGCGCAGCCGCCGGAGCTGCCGGTCGAAGTGGGCGCCTGCGCGCACCGCTGCGCGCCCGTGTCGCACTCGTAGCCCGGGGCGCAGTCGTCGGTGCTCGCGCACTGCAGCTTGCACTTGCCGGTGCTGTCGCAGCGGAGCGGCGCGCACGACATCGGCGCGCCGCCGTACGGCGTCGACGAGAGGCCGTCGGCCGTGCACGTGGGGCCGGGCGTCGCGGCGCACTTGCCGAACTGGCAGAGGAAGCCGTTCACGCAGTCGGCGTCGACGACGCAGCCCGGTCGACACTCGCCCGCGCTGCTGCACGTGAGGTTGCCGGGGCACGCCGAGGGGGCGCGACAGCCGCCGGCGCCGTCGCACGTCGCGAGCTTGCCATCGACGCAGCCGCCGCCGCACGCCTTGGTGACCGAGGGGTACGCGCACGCCGCGAAGTTGGTGCCGTCGCACTGCCCCGCGCAGAGCGCATCGACGCCGACGCAGCCGGCGCGGGGGAGGCGCGGCGTCCCCTTGACGGCGATGCAGGTGCCGACCTCGCCCGGCTCGTCGCACGCCTGGCACTGCCCGTCGCACTTGGTGTCGCAGCACACGCCGTCGACGCAGAACCCCGACCTGCAGCCGAGGTTCGCGGCGCAGGCGACGCCGCGATCGGCCTTCACCGCGCAGGTCGTGCCCTTGCAGTACCCGCCAGCGCCGCAGTCGCCGTCGGTCGCGCAGGTCGTCGCGCACGTGCTGCCGCCGCCTGCGCTGACGCAGTTGGCAGGGGCGCAGTCGACCGAGTTCGCGCGGCACTTCCCGGTGCCGTCGCAGACGTTGTCGGTGAGCGTGGTGCCGCTGCAGGAGCCGCCTGGACAGTCGCCGCGGAGATCTTTGCCATTGAGCGTCGGCGCGCACGTGCCGTCGGGCGAGCCCGTCGCCGAGAGCCGGCACGCCTGACACGTCCCCTTGCACGGGGCGTCGCAGCAGACGCCTTCGACGCAATTGCCGCTCGCGCAGGTGCGGCAGCCGCTCGCCTTGCAGTCGGCGCCGGCGGAGTCGTCGCACGCGGCCCCCTTCGCCTTGCGCGCGACGCACGCGCCGGCGGCGTTGCAGTGGTCGCCGGTGATGCAGTCCGCGTCCGACACGCACGGCCCCGGGCAGCCCGGCGCCGTGGCGTTGCAGACGAAGCCGCCGCCGCAGGCGGGATTCCCCGGGTAGCCGAGCGGCGCGAGCGTGCAGGTGCCGTTGGCCGTCGCGCCGAGCGCCGCGGCGCAGACGTCGCACGCGCCCGCGCAGGCGGTGTCGCAACAGAAGCCGTCGGCGCAGCTGCCGCTCGCGCAGGTGGAGCTCCCGCCCGGGCACGCCTGGCCGACCCTGAGCTTGCACGCGCCCGACGCGTCGCAGGTCTGCGCGCCCGTGCAGGTGTCCGCGTCGTCGGCGCCCGTCACCGCCACGCACGCGCCGGTCGCGGCGGTGCACGTCCGGCACGCCCCGCTGCACGCGCCTGCGCAGCAGACACCGTCTTCGCAAACCCCCGAGGAGCAGTCGTCGCCGAGCGCGCAGGCAGACCCGGGCGCGCGGATCGCCAGCAGCTCGGCGGAGGACAGGTAGTCGGAGCCGATGTAGCCCCCGACGACGAGCGCCTTGCCCGACAGGAGGAGCGACGCCGTGTGCCCATTGCGCGCCTCGAGCAGCGCGCTCGCGGCCACGAACTTGCCAGTCGCGGGGTCGAAGCTCTCCGTCGAAGCGTAGCTCGCGGCGGTGCCGGTGCCGCCCGCGACGAGCACCTTGCCCGAGCCGAGCAGCGTCGCCGTGTGCTCGTTGCGCGCGGTGCCCATCGGGCCGGTGGTGGCGAAGCTCCCCGCGCCGGTCGGGTCGAAGAGCTCCGCGTTGGTGAGGCCCTGGCTCGTGCCGCGGCCGCCGGTGATCAGGACCTTGCCAGTGCCGAGCAGCGTCGCCGTATGTCCGAATCGCGGGATGCCCATCGGGCCGGTGGCGACGAAGGTCCCGCTGCCGGTCGGATCGAAGACCTCGGCGGTGGAGAGGCTCACCGTGGCGCCGCCGCCCGTGAGCAGCACCTTGCCCGAACCGAGCAGCGTCGCCGTGTGATCGGAGCGCTTCGCGGTCATCGCCCCGGTCGCGGCGAAGGTCCCGGCGCCGGTCGGATCGTAGAGCTCGGCGCTCGACAGCTCCGCGACGCCGTCGTTGCCGCCGGCGACGAGGACCTTGCCCGCGGCCAGCGTCGTCACGCTCGCGTACAGGCGCGCGTGCCCCATCGCGCCGGTCGGGGCGAAGAGCCCGGTCGCCGGATCGTACAGCTCCGCGGTCGAAAGCGTCACGAAGGCGCTGGTGGTGTAGTAGCCGCCGCCGAGCACGAGCACCTTGCCTGACGCGAGGAGCGTCGCGCCGTGCCGGAGGCGCGGGACCGAGGTCGAGCCGGTGGCCGCGAAGGTCCCGGCGCCGGTCGGATCGTAGAGCTCGGCGGTCGAGAGCCTCAGCCCCTCGACGTCGCCGGCCGCGACGAGCACCTTGCCGGAGAGGAGCACCGTCGCGGAGTGGTAGACGCGCCCGTGCGCCAGCCCGCCGGTGGTGGTCCAGCTCGGATCGACGATGGCGGGATACGCGACGTGGGCCTCGCCCCACGAGACGCGGACGCCGCAGCTGTGCGCGCCCGGGCGGGTGACCGCGCGCCCCCACGGCCCGGCCGCGCTCGTGTCGTACGCGCAGCCGTCGACGGCGAGCGTCGCCGCGTGCGACCGACCGGCTGCGTCGACCACGTAGGGCGGAGCGACGCGCAGGCGCGGCGTGCCGGTGAGGTCGAGGAACTCGAGCGTGTCGCTCACGAGCCGGAGGCCGGCGACACGCGAGACGTCGACGCGGTAGACGAGCTGCTCGCGTGCGGGCCGCCGCTCGAACGCCACGAAGTCCTCGGTCCCCTCCGCGCGGACGCGGTGCACGAGGTCGGCGCCGTCGAAGGCACCGCGATAGAGCGCGAGGCCCATCGCGAGCTCGACGGGGGCGTCTGCCGCGTCGTCGAGCGAGAACGCGAGGGCGAGCCGGCTCGCGTCGTCGACGACCTCGACCTTTCGCGACGCGCTCGTGGGGAGCACCACGCTCGCGGTGGCGCGGGCCGCGCGCCGGACCGCCTCGGGCACGACCGGGCGAAGGCCTCCGTGGCCGGCGAGCTCGAAGCGCGCGACCATCCCCGCCGG
>CAIXWQ010000184.1 GCA_903923175.1 uncultured delta proteobacterium
CCTCGGCCCCGAGCAGCGCCGCATCGATCGCCATCGGCACGAGCGCGGCGGCGGCGCGGTCGTGATCGGGCGTCGCGCCGCCCGTGGGGCCGTCGAGGGCGAGCGCGGCGCGCGCCTCCGCGAGGCGCGCCTCGCCGAGCGCGAGGAAGAGGGCGAAGAAGTCGATCTCCACGCCGAGCCCCCGCCTCACATCTGCCGGACCATCGGCAGCAGCAGGATCACTGCGCCGACGGCGAGCAGCACGACCACCAGCGTGAGCGCGACGACGAGCCCCCACCGCGAGCCTTCGGACTCGTGCTCCTCGGTCCGCGACGCACCGGCGCGCGGCGGCGCGGGGACGATCGGCGGAGGCGCGACGGCCGACGCGGGCGGCGGCGCGATCGGCGCGGTGGGCGAGGAGCGCGGGAGCGGCTGGCTCGGCGCCCCTTCGAGGGCATCCATCACGAGCGTCCCCTCGGTGCGCCGGCCGGTCGCGAGCGGCTCGAGCGCCTCGCGGAGCAGGCGCGCGGTGCCGAAGCGGCCGCGCCGATCGCGCGCCATCGCGCGCTCCACGATCGCCGTGAGCGCGGGCGGGCAGTCGGGGCGAAGCTGCCCGAGGGGCGCGGGGCTCTCCGAGCAGATCTTGCGGACGAGCGCCTCGTAGTCGTTCGAGTCGAAGGGGCGTCGCCCGGCGAGGGTCTCGTAGAGCACGACGCCGAGCGAGTAGACGTCGGCCGTGCCGTCGAGGTCCTTGGCGCCGCGCAGCTGCTCCGGCGCCATGTACTCGGGTGTCCCCACCGTGGTCCCCACGCGCGTCAGCGCCGGCACGCGGGCGTCGTCGTTGAGCGACTTCGAGATGCCGAAGTCGAGCACCTTCACCCAGTCGCTGCCGTCGGGCGCCTTGCCGACGAAGAGGTTCTCGGGCTTGAGATCGCGGTGGACGATCCCGCGCGCGTGCGCCTCCTCGAGCGCCTCGCACGCCTGGGCCACGATGCGCGCCGCGCGCGCCGGCGTGAGCCGCTCCTTGCGGATCAGCGAGCAGAGATCGCGGCCGTCGAGCAGCTCCATGATCATGAACGTCGTGCCGTCGGGCGTGCGCTCGCAGCCGAACGTGCGCGCGACGTGCGCGGAGGTGAGCGCCGTCGCGAGCTCCACCTCGCGCTGGAAACGCTTGGGGATCGTCGGGTGATCCTTCAGCTCGTCGTGCAGGAACTTCAGCGCCATGCGCCGCCCGCTCGGCGTGTGCGTCGCCTCGACGACGGTCCCCATCCCGCCGCGGCCGAGCACGCGCCCGACCACGAAGGACTCGCCCCGCGGCAGCGGGATCGTCGTGCCGGATTGCGGGACGGGCATCGGCGGCGCGGTCAGCCTATCAGTTGCCGAGCAGCTTGGGCGGCTCGCGGCCGGTGATGCGACGCGACGTCGGCGCCTCGCCGTCGGTGCGGAAGCCGGAGACGGCGTCCTCGAGCGAGTTCGCGATCTCGGTCAGGCGCTCCCCCTGCGCGACCGCCTGTCGGCTCGCGACCAGCACGTCCTGCGCGATGCGGCCGACGGCCTCCATGTTGCGCGCGATCTCGTCGGAGGCGATCGCCTGCTCCTTCACCGCCGAGGTCGTGTCCTCGAAGACGTGCAGCACCTTCTGGATCCCCGCGATCGAGTCGCCGATCAGCTTGGTGCCGAGCTCGACCTCGCGCTTGCCCGCGCTCATCGCCTCCAGCGCCTCCTCGGTCTGCGCGCGCGAGTGGCCGATCAGCTCGTCGATCTCCTTGGCGCTGCGATCGACGCGCGTCGCGAGCTGCCCGACCGCGTCGGCCACCACCGTGAAGCCGCGCCCGTGCTCGCCCGCGTGCGCGGCCTCGATCGCGGCGTTGAGCGCGAGCAGCGAGGTCTGATCGGCGATCTGGTGGATGGTGTCGACGATGGTGCCGATGCGCTTGTTGGTCTCGCCGAGGAGCGCCATGCGCTGCGCGGCGCCCTCGACCGCCTCGCGGATCTGCTCCATGCGCGCGACCGCGTCCTCGATCGCCTGCCCCGAGCGCTGCGCGATCGAGTTCGCGTCGGCGGCGGAGCTCGCGACCTGCTGGATCGACGCCGACATCTCGGTCGTCGCCGCGCCCGTCGACTGCAGCCGGCTCGCCTGCTCCGCGGCTCCGTCGAGCACCGCGCGCGACGCGCCGCGGATCTCCTCGCTCGAAGAGGCCACCTCCGACGCGCGCTCCTTCACCTGGCTCGCCAGGTTGCCGATCTGCTCGAACACGTCGTTCAGGTTGTGCGCGAGCCGGCCGAGCTCGTCGTCGGAGTCGGCGTCGAGCCGCTGGGTGAGATCGCCGCCGCCCTTCGCGAGCGCCTCGGTCGCCTCGACGTACCCCTCGATCGGCTTCGTGATCCAGCGCGCGAGCAGCCAGCCGCCCCCGAGCGCCGCGAGCGCGATGCCGACGAGCCACGCCGTGGTCTCGAGCATCCGCTTGCGCTTCTCGGACTCGATCGCTCCCCGCGAGCGCACCACGACGATCGTCGCGACGCGCGCGCAGGCGCCGCCGCACGCGTCGACCGTCCGCAGCACGACGTCCTGCGGCACGCCCGCCCAGCTCGAGACGAAGTAGCTGCCGCCTTTGTTGGCGATCAGCGACTCGAGATCGCGGTACTGCGAATTGGGGAGCGTCGCGGACGACACGCGCCCGTCGCGCGCGATGGCGAGCACGAGTCCGGAGGAGTTGTGCTCTTCGCCGAACTCGCGCACGAGCTGCGACAGCTTGCGACCGATCATGATGACGGCCGTCGTCGTCTTGGCGCTCTGCTGCCCGCCGGTCGCGTAGTACGGCTCGGCGCTCACCTGGTACGGCTCGCCGCCGAGGTACTCGATGGCGTCCTTGACCGAGATGTCCTGCAGCGCGTCGTGGAACGAGCGCGAGTCCTTCACCGTGCCCGCGATCCCCGGCGGCGCGCGCTCGGCGATCACCTTGCCGTCGGCGGCGATCAGCACCGCGAGATCGTTCTCGAGCGCGCTGTGGAGGTCGTCGGACAGTCGGTAGAACGCGCGCTGCGCGGCGGCGTAGTCGCCCTTCGAGATCGCGCCCTCGACCTCCGCGTCGTCGCTCGCGACCGCGATGCCGGTGTACATCGCCTCGGCCTCGGTGCGCCGGAAGTGATCGAACTGGGCGGCGTACTCGCGCAGCGATTCCGAGGGATCGGCCTCCTGCCGGTTCACCGACGACGACATCGCGAAGAGCGACGACGCCAGGATCCCGAGCACGATCGCGAAGACGCCGAGCTGGAGCTTCCGGCGGACCGTGAGGGCGCGCATGAAGCTCGAGCCCCTGGGCGCGCGGGAGGGCTGGGCACGGCGCGGAGTTGAGGCGGCCATTCGCCGCGGGAGCATAGACCGAGCCTGCGCGGCGAGGTACCGCTACCGTGCGAGCGGCGTGTCGCTCGGCTCGCGCCTCTCGCTCGGCGCGCGGGCCACGCGGGCCGAGGTGAGCAGCAGCCCGTCGCGCCGCTGCCAATGGACCTCCACGAGGAAAGGCCCTTCGCCGTCGCGCAGGTGGAGCTGCACGCCTGCCGTCGCGTCCGCGCGCGGCACCACCGCCACCTCGTGGAACCCGACGTAGCGCCCGACGTGGCGATCGAGCGCCTTGTAGATGGCCTCCTTGGCCGAGAAGCGCAGCATCGTCTCGCTCGCCGTCGTGGGCCACGGCGCGTCGAGGTCGACCCCTTCATCCGCGCGCAGCACGTGGCGTCGGACGTCGTGGCTGGGCGGGCGATCCCACTCGACGTCGACGCCCACCGGCCCGAGCGCGTCGGTCGCCGCGAGCGCGACGACGAAGTCCTCCTTGTGGCTGATCGAGCCCGTCACGCCGGGCGGGAGCGCCGGCGCGCCGCGC
>CAIXWQ010000185.1 GCA_903923175.1 uncultured delta proteobacterium
CCGCCAGTTGCGCGGCGAGCTAGAGAGCGCCGAGACGGCCGCCAAGGCGCGCATCGACGAGGCGCGGCGCTCGTTCGCCGAGCACGTCACGCAGCGGCCCGCGAGCGAGCCGGCCGACGCCGTTCCCGCCGATCGCGCGCAGGCGATCGCCACGCTCCGCGGCGAGGCCGAGAGTGCGCGCACGCAAGGCGAGCAGCGCGTCGGTGAGCTCACGCGCGTGCTGGAGAGCGACGACGCGGCGAGGCTGCAGCGCCTGGGCCGGCAGGCCTCGCTCGACGCGGCCCGCGAGGATCTCGATCGCTGGACCGAGATCCACGAGCTCATCGGGGTCCGGGACGGCGACGCCTTCGTGAAGGTGGTGCAGTCGCTCAACCTCGGGAGCGTCCTCGGCCGGGCCAACGATCAGCTCGCGCGCTTCATGCCGCGCTACAGCCTCCAGCAGATCGTGCACAAGGCCGACGGGCCGCTGCTCGATTTTCGCGTGGTCGATCGGTTCCAGCAGGACGGCGCGCGCACGATCCGCAGCCTCTCGGGGGGCGAATCGTTCATCGTGTCGCTCGCCCTCGCCCTCGGCCTCGCCGCGACCCGCGCGTCGAGCCTGCGCATCGAGACGCTGCTGATCGACGAGGGCTTCGGCTCGCTGGATCCGGCCACCCTCGCGCAGGCGCTCGCGGCGCTGTCGTCGCTGCAGAGCGCGCTCGGCGTCCGCATCGGCGTCATCAGCCACGTCGAGGCGCTCCGGGAGACGATCCCCGCGCAGATCGTGGTCGCGCCGGTCGGTTCGGGGCGCTCGACCGTGAAGGTGGCGCGGACACGCGTGTGACGCGGGGGGGCCGCGTCGGCCCGATGGGGGTGAGGTCGCGTCCTCACGCCTTTCGGGTCAACGTCCGCTCAGCTCCCGCAGGCCCGGCGCATCGCCGCCGCGCGCTCGCGCTCGCGGTCACGCTCGGCGAGCCCGCGGACCAGCTCGGCGCCGCGATCGACCCACTTCGACACCAGATCCGCGCTCGGCTTCTGGCCCTCGGTCGAGAACTCGTTGGCGATCGCGGTGATCGATCGCCCCTCGACGCGTCGGGCGTACCAGGCGCGCACGTGGTGCCCGCGCGGCACCCGCAGCGCGTCGGCCTCCTCGACGTAGCCCTCGACCCACCCCGCGAGCTGCGCGCGGTGCCCGTCGCGCTCGCGCTCCTCGCGCTCGACGGCGTAGAGATCCTCGAACAGGTACACGCCAGAGCGCTCGACCAGGATCTCGGGGGCCATCGGCGTCGTCGCCTGGCGCGTGCGCCGCCGGAGGAAATCGAGCGCGAGGTTGCGCGCGATGGTGCGCACCCAGGCGCGCGGGAAAGCGATCTCCGGACTGGCGCGAAGCTGCTGGTGGAGGCGCGTGAGGAGCTCTTGGCGCAGATCGTCGAGATCGGCCCCGCGCACCCCGAGGTTCACGACCATGCCGTCGAGCGAGCGGACCGCGCGCGAGAGGTCGCGGAAGGCGCGATCGATCGTCTCCTCGTCGTGGACGGCGAAGGCGTCGACGAGCGCCCAGATGGCGGTCGCGAGGGGATCGAGGTTCGTGGTCGATTGCATGCACCGTCCTTGGGGGGTGAGGGGGGAGCGCGAGACGCCTGCGCCAGCGGGACCTGACGTCGCCCGTCGGCGAGGCCGCTCGACGCCCCCCGCGCGGAGCAGGGGGCGTCGCGGTACCTGGGGGCATGTGCAGGCCGCGCCGATGGAGCGCGCGCCCACGGACAGGGACGCGCGACGCGACGCGCGACCTGCGCGCGACGATCACCAGCAGCGTCACCATGCGCCGGCACTGCGACAAATCCTGTCGCACCCCGTTTGCGACGCGCAGGGCGTCCGATCCGCGCCCGCTCGCGCGTCTCTTTGGGTATGGCCGACCTCCTCGTCCCGGAAATGCCGCTCGGCGACGTCCAGACCCTCGGTGTCCTCGTGGTCGACGAATCGGGCTCGATGGGCCGCTACGGCGACGCGCCGCCCCGCGCGCTCGAGGCCTATCTGGCCGACCTTCGCGAGGGGCCCGACGCCGCCACCACGGCGGCCACCATCGTGACCTTCTCGAGCGCGCCGCGCGTGCGCATCCCCCTCTGTCCGGTGCGCGCCACGCCGCGGTTCGTGCCGTGGCAGCCCGAGGGGGGCACGCGGCTCTACGGCGCCACGTACGACGTCCTCGCGTCGCTCTTGCTGCGCCGCAGTTCGTTCACTAGCGCCGTTGTCGCGGTCTTCACCGACGGCGAGGACAACCGCTCCAGCGAGCAGCGCCGGCTCGCGCTCGTCGCGGTCGCGGCCGAGGCGCAGCGCGTGGGGTGGACACTCCTCACCTTCGGAATCGGCATCGACGCCGCCGCGGTCGCCCGGGCCATGGGCTTCCCCGACGATGCCGCGCACGCGAAGTCGATCCCTGCGCAGGCCGGTGCGATCGCCGAGTCAATCCGCTGCTCCAGCCACATCACGCGCTCCGCCGCGGCGAGCCTCCGCCCGCCTCGATGAGCACGGCGACGGAGGTCTGCGCGCTCGACCAGGGGGCGCTCGTGATCGACCTGTCGCCCCTCGCGCCGCCGCTGCGAATCCAGCCCTGGAATGCCGGTCTCGAGGTCGCGCGGCACGACCGCGGCGAGTGGCGCACGCTCGAACGCACCGCCGACCTCCAGATCGCGCTCGACCTCGAGGAGCCGGTCTGGACGCCCCTCGGGCGCTTCGTCTGCTCGATCCCCCCATGGGCTCGCATCCACGCGCGGCGCTGCGGCGAGCACGCGGTCGCCGCCCTGCGCCTCCTCCGGCGGCATCCGCGCGCGCGGTCGATGGCTCGGACGCCCAACTTGCTCTGGCTGGTCGCGCGCTTCGCCGATGAGCGTGGGCTCGCTGCGGCCGTCGCCGTGCTCGATGGAACGCCGAGCGAGGTGCTCGCCGCGTGCGTCGGCGCGCCGATCGCGGACGGCGCGGTCGGGCTCCTCGCGCGCGTCCTGCCCGAGGAGCGCCAGCAGGCGGGCGAGGCGCTCTTCGCCGCGCTCCGCTCCCCCCGCGTGGTGCGTGCGCTCCGCCACCAGCCAGAGGTCGTCCACGAATTCCTCTGGGCTGCCTGCAAGCACGAGGAGCACTGCACGCAGCGCTTCTTCCGGAGCTTCCTCCGCTACCGATGGGACCCCTGCGAGGCCGATCGCAGGGTGGACGTGTACCTGCGGACCATCGCCCTCGGCCATCGGCTCGGCATCCCCAACCCGGAGAAGCAACTCCATCGCGGCTGCGCCAGACTGCCGTTCGATCGCTGGCGGGAGCGCGCGCTGTGCGCCGAAGGTGCGCTCGATCCCGAGGTGCACCGCTACCCGTCCCCCGCGATCGCCGGAACCGACGTCATCGTCCCGATTCGGAACTCGGCGGAGCTGTGCCGTGAGGGGCGCGAGCGTCGCAACTGCCTGCTCACCTACGACGAGGCGTGCCGCGAAGGCGCATTCTCCGCGTATCGAGTGCTCGCGCCCGAACGGGCGACGCTCGTCATCCACCGCCATCCCCTCGAGATCGAGGATCTCCGCGGGTGGCGAAACGCCGAGGTGAGCCCCGCGACGAGGAGCGCGGTGGAGGACTGGATCATCGCCGCCTACGCCGAAGCCGATCGAGTCTGAACGGCTTCGATGGGTTGTCGGCGATTCCGCGCGCGTCGCCGTCGAAGCTGCGCTGTCCGATCGCGACCTGCGGGCGCGTCTCTGGGACGAGCCCGCGACGAACAGCACGCTTCCGCGCTGGCGCCGCCCTTTCCGCCGCCGGACTTCAGGCGCACGGCGGGAACCCAGGATGTTCCTGCGGAGCGTCGGTGCATACGCCGCTGCCGTACCGCCGCGAAGCAGAGCGCGTGGCGTCGGTCCGGATCGCCAATACGAGAATTCGCAGGTGAATCGACGCCGAGCACACGGCGACTGACAAGTAGGCGCGGTCGGCGAAGCTCCCGATACCCAATCCTGGTGTAGTTGCGAAAATGCAATGTAACCCAAGCGGATAATTACCCAGTACGTTCCTTCATGGCGCTCGTGAGTCGAATTCGTTCGGCGAACGCTCGGCGGCGCAATCGACCTGTCTGGTCGAGCGCCGCAGGGGTGACGTGAACTCAAAGGGAGGATGCCGATGCGTGTGATCGGAGCCCCGGTCTCCGGGGTCGATGGTTGGGCGTCGGAGCTCGCGGTACTGTTCGCGGACGCCACGCGCGGAGAGGCCGAGAAATACGTCAAACGTCGGCGTCTCACCCGGGCGCTCGAGCGTGCGGAGGCGAGCCTTCCGGAGCTGCTCAGCGCAGGAGAGAGCGCGAAGGCGGAAGTCGTGGCAGCGAATCAGCAGCTGGCCGAGCTCGCTCGAACGCCCCTGTCCTTCTGGTCCACGAAGGCGAACCTCGTCGGGATCCTGCTCGTCGGTGCCGGCGTGCTCGGGCTCGTCCTATCGTCCTCGTTGCACGGTCTCGGGATCGCGCTCGCCGGTGTCGGCTTCCTCTCGGCGATGGGGGTGCTCGCCCTCGCGAGCGTTCGCGGCAAGGCCGAGCAGCAAGCGCGCGCCACGCGAGACCAGCAGCTCCGCGCCGAGTGCGTCGCGGCGCAGCAGGCAGCGCAGGAGGCTCAGGCGAGCCACGAGAAGGCGCAGCAGGAGATCGTGTGGGCAAGGCGCGAGATCGCCGCGACCGTTCCTCAGCGCACGCTGCGCGCGGTGGCGCGCGCCTACTACCCGCTCAGCTCGCTCGAGGTCGCCGGCTATCCGGTGATCGTCGACCGGTCGGGCGGCGCGCCACTCGTCCCGGTGAGGCTCGCCGACCTCGCCGTCGAGGCCGATGTGATGAACGAGATCCGCGCGCGGATCGACGAGGCGAAGCGCCTGCCGGTGCTGCTGCGCCCGAGCACGGAGGGCCCCTCCGAGCTGGCCGGCGTGCACGGTGAAGAGCGCGGCCTGAGCACCGCGGTCGAGCGTTTCGGCGAGATGATCGAGCGGATCCCGACCTTCGACGAGCACGTGCCGCTCGTGGAGAAGGGCTCGCCGCTCGTGCGTTACGTCGAGGCGAACCGAGCGTCCGTCCGGCCGCTGGACGTGGCCGGCTCGGTCCTCACCAGCGGGGAAGACGCGGCGGTGCAGAAGGCGGTCACGCGGATCGGCGACGTCTCGGCGCGCATGCGGCGCCTTGGGCGCGACCTCGGCGATCAGCTCCGTGCGATGCAGTCCGATCTCGGAAGCGTCCTCGAGGACTACCGCGCCCTCCGCACCGACGCGCTCGGCGAGCTGCATCGAGGGATCGAGGGCGTGCTGTTCCGCGCCGACCTCCCCTACACCAACGTCTACTGCCCGAAGTGCAACCGCATTCCGGCGTATCTGTTCCATCGACTCGGGCTCGACATCGACACGGCGCACGAGCGCACGCCCGACGAGCTCGTACAAGCGCTTCAACTCGACGAGGAAGCGCGCGAGCGACTCGTCAGCGACGAGACGCTCCCGCAGCAGATCGCCAACGGTTGGGCGGCGGTTCGCGAGATCGACATGA
>CAIXWQ010000186.1 GCA_903923175.1 uncultured delta proteobacterium
CCGCGGCGCGCACGGCTTCGTTCGTGTCCTCGCCCAGCGAGCGCCGGGCCAGGGCGCCGTCCCCGCACGTCGCGGGGCGGCCGCCGCGCGCCAGCAGCGCGAGCCCGCCGAGCGCGTTCGCGCGGACGTAGGGGCGATCGTCCGTCAGCGCCTTGCAGATCGCCGCGGGCGCCGGCGCGGCGGGGGCGCGCAACGTCAGGCGTGCCAGCGCGCCGAGCGCGTTCGCGGAGACGCTCATCGCGCCGTCGTCGACCAGCTTCTCGACCGTCTTGGCGTCGCCCGCTGCGCCGGCGGCGCCGAGCGACCAGGCGGCCTGCGCACGTACTGACGGGTCGGCGTCGGTCGCGAGCGTCGCGAGCAGCGGCGTCGCCGTCGGGTCGAGCCCGTGCGCGCCGAGCGCGATCGCCACCGCGCGGCGCGTGTCGGGATCGGCGCCCGCGCCGGCGGCGATCTCCTTGAGCGCGGTGATCGAGGCTTCCCCCTTGGCGCGACCGATCGCCACCACGATCAGATCGCGCTCGGGCCCGACCCCGGAGATGGCGAGCTTCTTCGCCGTCTCGATCATGGCGGGGGTCGCGTTGCGCTCGAGCAGCCCGCCGATGGCGATCGCGATCGCCAGCCGATCGGCCTCGACCGACGACGCCAGCTTGCCGAGCACCACCGGGGTGACGTCGGGGCCGCCCGCGCGGGCCAACGCGACGGCGGCGCGGAATCGCACGGCGGCCGACGGGTCGTCGAGGAGCTTGGCGAGGGTGGGGCCCCCGCTCTTCGCGCGCAGGGTGCCGAGCGCCTCGACCGCCGCGATGCGCAGGCGCTCGTCCTTCGACGCCGTGAGCCCCTCCAGCACCTTGGAGACCCGCTCGGCGCCCGTGCGGCCGAGCAAGGCGGCGATCTCGGCGCGGTCTTCGGGCGTCTGCGCGAGCTCGAGCGACGCGAGCAGCGGCTCGACCGCGCGGCCGTCGGGGTGCTCTGGGTCGAGCAGGCGCGCGGCGGCCTTGAGCGCCTGCTCGCGGATCGTCCGATCGGGGGCCGCGACCTGCTCGAGGCAGATCGGGAGCTGCGTCGCGTCGCCCGCGGCGCCGAGCGCGAAGAGGCCGACGGTCAGCGGGACGTCGCCGCGCCGGATCGCGCGCGCGATGGCATCGCCGGCGCCGGGCGCGCGGAGCTGACCGAGCGCGTACGCGGCGCTCGCCGCGGCCGAAGTGCTCGCGCCGCTCCCTTCGCGGAGCACCGCGAGGAGGACCGGCGTCGCGCTCGCGCCCGCGGAGATCGCAGCGTCACGCGCGGGCGAGGCGCGCACGCCGGCGCCCGCGTCCTCGAAGAGGCCGAACGTCTTCACGATCGCGTCGATCGCACCGGGGGTGGCGATGCGGCCGAGCGCGCCGAGCGCCGCTCTGCGCACGCTCTCGCTCGCGCCCTTCTTGCTCGTCTCGGTGGCGAGCGGCGCGATCGAAGGCACCGCGTCGCCCGCGCGCAGGCGCCCGAGGGCGGCGAGCGTCTCGATCTCGACCTCGATCGCCGGATCGCGCAGCGCGATCACCAGCGCGGGCGCGGCGCGCGCGTCGCCGAGATCGCCGAGGGCGCGGACGACCGCCTGGCGCACCTCGGCCGCTTCGTCCTGCACCTTCGAAACGAGCGGCGTCACCGCGCGCTTGTCGCCGAGCTTGCCGAGCGCGCGCGCGACCGCGAGGCGCACCTTCGAGTTCGAGTCGTCGAGCCGCGCCAGCAGCGGCGCGACGGCCTCGGTCGAGCTGGAAGCGCCGAGCGCGCGCACCGCGGCCAGGCGCACTTTGGAGTCGGCGTCGCCGAGCGCGCGCGCGATGACCTTCACGTAACGTGCCTGCGGCACCTCCGCGAAGTAGCTGCAAGCGCCCTCGCGCAGGCGCGCGTCGGGGTCGGTGAGCCACGGCACGACGAGGTCGGCGACCTCGATCACGCCGCGCTTCTCCGCCGCGCCCGCGCCGGCGAGGCGAACGTCGAGGTCGGGGTCCACCAAGACGATCTTGAGGAACCTGAGCGCGTCGGCCGGGGGCACCATCGCGATCTCCGCCGCGGCGGCGCGGCGACGCGCCACGTCGGGCGACGCGATGTCGGCCGCGAGCCGATCGGGGACGTCGGGCCACAGCGCCGCGCGCGCGGTCGAGCCGACCGAGGCGAGCGCGAAGGCGAGCCCGGCCACGCCGAGCCCGCGCGCAATCGCAGAGGCGCGAGCGGGGGCGACCAGGGGGGGAAGCGCGCGAGCGTGCTTGTCTTTCGAGCGACGGACCGGCACGGTACGAAGCTACCACGGGCGCCCGCCGTCGCAGGCGGCCGGTTCCCAAGAGGCGCACGCGATGGATTTGCTCGTTCGTGGGGGGACGCTGGTGACGTGCGACGCGGCCGATCGCGTCCTCGAGGGCGATCTCCTCGTTCGCGACCGCCGCATCGTCGCGATGGGTGACGGGGCGGCGGCGGCCGCGAGGCCCCCCTGTCGCGTGCTGGACGCCCGCGGTGCGGCGGTCATCCCGGGCTTCGTGCAGGCGCACGTCCACCTCGTGCAGGTGCTGTTCCGCGGCATGGCCGACGATCTGCCGCTGCTCCAGTGGCTGCGCGAGCGCATCTGGCCGCTCGAGGCGGCTCACGACGAGAAGAGCCTGCGCGCGTCCGCCGAGCTCGGGTTGCTCGAGCTGGTGCGCGGAGGGACGACGTCCATCCTCGACATGGGGACGACCCACGGCCACGAGGTCGTGCTCGACGCGATCGACGCCTCCGGCCTGCGCGCCCGCAGCGGCAAGGCGATGATGGACCTCGGCGAGGGGGTGCCGACGCGGTTGCTCGAGACCACGCGCGACAGCCTGCGCGAGGCCGCGGCGCACGCGAAGGCCTACCGCGAAAACCCGCGGGTCCGCGTGGCCTTCGCGCCGCGCTTCGTCCTCTCGTGCAGCGAGGCGCTCGTGCGCGAGACGGCCGCGATGGCCGCCGAGCTGCAGCTGCTGGTGCACACGCACGCGGCGGAGCATGCCGAGGAGCGTGACGCGGTGATCCGGCTGCTCGGCGACACGGACGTCAAGGTGCTCGCCCGCTGGGGGGTCTCCGGCCCGCGCGCGGTGCTCGCGCACGGCGTCCAGCTCGACGAGGCCGAGGCGCGCGAGGTCGCCGCGGCGGGCACGCGCGTCGTGCACTGCCCGAGCGCGAACCTGAAGCTCGGCTCCGGCATCGCGCAGGTCCACGCGCTGCGCCGCGCGGGCGTGGTCGTCGGGCTCGGCGCCGACGGCGCCCCCTGCAACAACAACCTCGATGCCTTCGCCGAGATGCGCCACATGGCGCTGCTCGCCAAGGTGCGCTCGGGGACGTCGACGCTGCCGGCGCGCGAGGCGCTCCGCGTCGCGACCATCGAAGGAGCGAAGGTGCTCGGGATCGACGATCAGGTCGGCTCCCTCGAGCTCGGCAAGGAGGCCGACCTCGCGGTGGTCGATCTCGGCGCGCCGCACGCCGAGCCCGGCGGCGACGTCTTCGGTCGCCTCGTCTACGCCTGCAAGTCGAGCGACGTCCGGCACGTCGTGGTCGCCGGCGAGCTGCTGCTGCGCGATCGCGAGCCGACGCGCTTCCACGTCGACGAGGTCCTCGCGCGGGCGCGCAAGGAGGCTCGACGCGCGGCGGCGCGCGCGGGCATCGAGGCCGGGCCGCTGTTCCGCTGAGGCGCGCCGCGCTCCCTCAGTACGCGCGCGGGAGCTTGTCGAGCACCTCGTCGTGCGTCGGGAAGCGACCGACGGCGTGCTTGGAGAAGATCAGCTCGCCGTCGACCGTGACGTCGAACACGCCGCTGCCGCCCTTCTCCAGCGCCGGCTTCAGGCCCACCGAACGCTCGATCTCGGCCGCCAGACCGGCGGCCCTCGGGAGGTAGTTTCAGGCTACGCAGTACTTGATCGTGATGCGCATGGGGGGCTCCACCGTGCGGGCGCGGCCTTCCGAGGCCCGTCCACGCGCCTAGAGAATAGCGCCGCCGGCGCTACTTTACAGCCGTCGTCGCGGGCGACTACCGTCCGGAACATGCCGTCGAACATCCGTGAGCTCATCGAGCGGGCGCTCATCGAAGCCCAAGAAGAGTTCGCGGCGATCGTCCAGCGCAAGCTCGCCGAGCTCATGGGCGACGCCTCGGGGCCAGCCAGCGTCGCCGCGCCTCGTCGCGCAGCGAAGCCCGTCGGTAGGCCGCCTGCCAAGGCCTCGGCCAAGGCCGCCGCGAGCGCCTCGCGCGCGCGCGTCCCGAGCGACCACATGTCGACGCTGCGCGAGAGGGTGCTCGGCGCGATCCCGGCGGGCGAGGCGTGGAAGAAGTCGCAGATCATGGCCGCCGCCCGCCTCGACGAGGGCGAAGCCCAGCGCGTCGGCCTCGTGCTCAAGCGGCTGAAGGACGAAGGCGTCCTGCTGATGCGCGGGCAGAAGGGGGCCGCGACCTACGCGCTCAAGGCGGGGCGCCGGCGGGACGAAGAGGCCGGCGACGGCTGAGCGTCGGCGGCGGGTCGTGCGATGCGCGCGCTCGCACCCTGTGCGCGCGCACGGCTCGGCGCGCACGGCATTGACGCTATCCCGGCCGCATCGTTAGATAGGTCAGCGGGGCGCGCCCTCGTCGGAATCGATCCGTGCGGGCCATGGTTGAGCGACGAGGAGCAGCGTGAGCGACGTCGACGAAAAGACACGCGTCACGTCCATCCTCGCGACGAAGCAGGAGCCCGTCGGGGGGCGGGGCGACTGCTTGGTGACCATCTACGCCAAGGAGAGCTCGCAGCTCGGCAAGCGCTACGTCCTCGAGGTCACGCCCACGATGATCGGGCGCGGCCACGACAACCACGTGGTGCTCGACAGCGATTCGGTCTCCCGACGCCACTGCCAGATCGAGCGTCAGGGGGCGACCTGGGTCGCGGCCGACAACCGCTCCACCAACGGCACGTACGTGAACGACGAGCAGATCTCGTCGCCCAAGCGGCTGTTCAGCGGCGATCGCATCAAGATCGGCCCCACCATCTTCAAGTACCTCTCGGGGAGCGACGTCGAGGCGCTCTACCACGAGGAGATCTACCGAATCACGATCATCGACGGCCTCACGGGGGCGCACAACAAGCGCCACCTCGAGGAGGCGCTCGAGAAGGAGATCACGCGCGCCCGCCGGTATGCCCGCGATCTCTCGTGCATCATGTTCGACGTCGATCACTTCAAGAAGATCAACGACGTGCACGGGCACCTCGCGGGCGACTACGTGCTCAAGGAGCTCGCGCGTGTGGTGCGCGAGCGGCTGCGCGGCGAGGAGATCTTCGCGCGCTACGGCGGCGAGGAATTCTGCATCGTCGCGCCGGAGACCCCGCTCGAGGGGATGCGCGTGCTCGCCGAGGACATCCGGCGTCGCGTCGCCGAGGCCGAGTTCGTGTTCCAGGGCGAGCGCATCTCCTGCACGATCAGCTGCGGCGTCGCGGTCCTCGGCGCGGGCGACAAGGACGGCCAGTCGCTGGTCAAGTCCGCCGACGAGAAGCTGTACGTCGCCAAGCGCAGCGGTCGCAACAAGGTCTGCGCATAGCGGCGAGGCCGCGCTGCGCCCGTCGAAAGCGACGCCGCGCTCGCAGCGAGTTGGCGACGCCCGGGCCGCGGGGCTACCCTGCGCGCGATGAGCGAGGGCGCCCGCGACGACTCGGCCCCGCGTTCCGGGCGCGCTTCGGTGCCCCCGCCGCCGATGTCGCAGCGCAAGCCGGAGCCCGCGCCCCCTCCGCCGCCCGCCGCGCCCGCCGCGCGGATCGAGCCCTCACCGCCGCTCGTCGAGCTGCAGGCCCGGCTGATCGAGGGGCGCGAGACGATCGTCGTCGCCACCTCCGCGGACGCCGAAACGCGGGCCGGCGCAGCGGCCTACGCTGCGCGGCTGCTCCGCCTGCGCACCGCCACGATCGACACGCTGGTGCCCCGCGCCGCCGAGCGCGGCTCGTCGTCGGCCGATCCGGTGCGGCTGGTTCGCGTCGGCCGGGCCGACCGGGGCGAGCTCGTCGAGGCGCTCGCGCGCGCGCTCGATCTCTCCTCGATCGGCCAGCGCGTCGGTCGCGTCGCCGAGGTCCTCTCCGACGCCCTGCGCCGCGGTCGCACTTCGGTCATCGTGCTCGTCGACGAGCCCGCGGCCGCCGGTACGGGCTGGGTCGCGCTCGTGCTTCGCGAGCTCGCGGCGGCGCTGGCGCCGCTCGACGAGCGCGCGCCGACGCCGATCGCGCGACTGGTGTTCGTGGCGCCGCCTTCGTGCGCGACGACGGCCGCCCTGGGGCTCCCCGCCGTCACGCTCGGAAACCGCCTCGAGCCTGGCGAGGTCTGGGCGTGGATCGAGGCGATCGCACGCACGTTCGGCCGCACGGTTGCCGGTGGAGGGCCCTCGCTCCCCACGCTCGAAGGAGCGCTCGGTCGCGACGACCTGCGCGGCGCGCTGCGCGCGGTGGGCGTCGTCGAGGCCGCCGGGGAGGGGGCCGGAGAGATCGACGCGGGCGCCAGCGAAGACGACGACTCCCCGTGGGTCTGGCTGCGGCGCGCCAACCAGGCCATCGCGCACGGCGACGGCGACGCGGCCGAGTCGGCGATCGCGCGGGCGGAGGATCACGCCGACGACGCGGACGCGCGTCGCGACGTCGGTCGCCGCTGGGCGGAGGTCCTCGAGCCGAGGCCGGCCCTCGAGCGGCTGCGGCACGCGCGCGAAGCGACCCGCCGCGCCCTCGCGGGGGCGGACGCCGAGGAGGCGGTCACCTGGGCGAAGCACGCGGTTCGCGCCGGTGAGCTCGCGTCGGCGAGCGAGGCAGCGATGGCCGAGCTGCTCGAGGCGCACGGACGCGCCCTCGTCGCCAAGGGCGACGTGGTGATGGCGCGCGCGGTGCTGTCGCGCGCGAGGGAGCGCGCGCTCGCCGCCGGCGTCGGCCCGCACGTCCTCGCTTCGATCGCCGTCGAGACGGCCGAGGCCGCGTACCTCGCGGGCGATCTCGCGAGCAGCGAGTCCGAGGCGCGCCGCGCGGTCGCCGAGCAGACCAGCCCCGTCACCCGGCTGCGCGCGCGCAACGTGCTCGGCAAGATCCTGCTCGCGCGCGGCGAGTGGGAGCACGCCGACGCGCACTTCGCCGCCGACGCGACCGACGCCTCGCGCATCGGCGACAAGACGGCCGAGCTGCGCGCGCAGCTGAATCGCGCCATCGCGCTCCTCTCGAGCGAGCGCCTCCACCAGGCGGAGGGGCTGTTCCAGACGGTCCTCGAGGCGGGGGCGAACGAGCCGCGCGCGATGGCGCTCGCGCTCGAGAACCTCGCCGTCATCGCCAGCATGCGTCGCGAGTACGGCCTCGCCCTCGAGCGCTTCCGCGCGGCGATCGCCGGCCTGAAGCAGCTCGGGCAGGCGGCCATGCTCGCCGGCGCGGCGCACAACCTCGGCTACCTGTACCTGCGCCTCGGCGACGTCGCGCAGGCGTCGTCGATGGTGCGCTACGCCGCGACGCTCTTCCGCCGCGGGCTCGCCGCGCCGGTGGTGGCCGAGGGCGACGATCTGCGCGCGCGCATCGCCGCGCGCATGGGGCGCAGCGAGGAGGCGCTCGACGCCATCTCCCACGCGCGCGAGATCCTGCGCGCCGGCGGAGAGACGGCGCGCGCGGCCGACTGCGACCGGCTCGAGGCCCGGCTCGCGCTCGACGACGGCGACGTGCGCGGCGCGCGCCTCGCCCTCGATCGCGCCCGAGGGCTCGCGGACTCGCCGCGCGGCAAGGCCGATCACATGCTGCTCGAGGCCGAGTGGGTGCGCGCCAACGGCGGCAGCGCGGCCGAGATGCTGGTGGCGGCGCGCGAGGCGCTGGCGCTCTGTCGGGCCTCGACGGACGAGGACGTCATCGTCGAGGCGCACCTGCTGATCGCGGAGATCGCGCGCGTGACCGGCGACCGCGAGCTGCTGCAACGGCACGTCGAGGCGGGGGTCGGCGTGCGAGAGGCGATGCTCCGCTCGATCCCCGAGAGCTACCACGCGATGTTCGTCTCGCGGCCGGACATGGTGCGGCTCGCGAAGCTCGAGCGTTTCCTCGAGAGCGAGCCGATCCCCGCGTTGCCGCCGGCGGTCACCAGCGAGAGCGCGGGCGCTCGCGTGCGCATCACGACCACGGCCGAGGGCCCGCGGCGCATGATCGGCAGCGATCCTGCGCTCCGGTCGCTGCAGGCAGCCATCCGCCGCGTCGCCGCGAGCGACACGACCGTGCTCGTGCACGGCGAGTCGGGCACCGGCAAGGAGCTCGTCGCCGAGCAGCTCCATTTCGCCAGCGATCGCGCGACCGGCCCGCTCGTGAAGGTCAACTGCGCCGCGCTCGTCGAGACGCTGCTCCTCTCCGAGCTGTTCGGCCACGAGAAGGGCGCGTTCACCGGCGCCGTGGCGCGTCGGCGCGGTCGCTTCGAGCTCGCCGACGGCGGAACGCTCTTCCTCGACGAGATCGGCGACATCTCCGCCCGCACCCAGGTCGCGCTGCTGCGGGTGCTCCAGGAGAAGACCTTCGAGCGCGTGGGCGGCACCACGCCGATCCGCGTCGACGTCCGCATCGTCTGCGCGACGCACCGCGATCTCTCGACGATGGTCTCGCGCGGCGAGTTCCGCGAGGATCTCTACTACCGCCTGCGCGGCGTGCAGCTGGAGGTCCCGCCGCTGCGCGCCCGCCTCGCCGATCTCGGCGAGCTGTGCGTGCACGTGCTCAAGCGGATCGCCGCCGAGCACGACCAGCCCGTGAAGGGCATCGCCCGCGACGCGCTCGATCTGCTCGGCGGTCACAAGTGGCCGGGCAACGTGCGTGAGCTCGAGAACGTCCTGCGGGCCGTCGCGCTGCTCACCGACGGTCCCGAGATCGGCGCGCGCGACCTCCTGGAGAACGTCGACGTCCTGCGGAACGTCGAGCTGCCCACCCCTTCCGTCCGGAGCGTTCTGCCGCCGCCCGGCCCCGTCTCGGAGGACGAGCTCGTCGACGAGGAAGGCGACGGCACCCTCCCGTCCGCCGAGGCCAGCGCGACCGCGGTCGCCTACGGGCAAATCCGCGGTGGAGCCGTTTCGCTGTTCGAAATGAAGAGAATGATCGAACGGGACTGTATCGCTCGGGCCCTGGCGGAAACCCGTGGCAATATCACCAAGGCTGCGGCACTCTTGGGGATGAAGCGGCCCAGGCTTTCCCAGTTGGTGAAGCACTACGGGCTGTCTGCTGTGTTTACGGAGGGGTCGTGAGCTTCGAGCGCAAAGCACCCAGCGTCTGGTTCGCAGCTGCGATTCTCGCGGCCGCCACGGCCGGCTGTGCCCTCGAAGGCGCGGACTCGACGGCCGAGGCGACGGCTTCCAACGCGGCCCAGCTGCAGGGGGCCGCCACGCACGCGGTCCCCGTGGCGCTTCCGCACGCCGCGAGCCCCGCGACGGGCGCCGCCGTGCACGCCCCGCCGGTCGCCGCGAACGCCGTGACGCTGGTGCCGCTCGAGTCCCCCGGGCTCCCGAGCGCCGGCGGCGACACCAGCGACGATCCCCGCCCGCACCCGTGGGAGCCGACGCCGGCCGACAACGCGCAGCAGGGCAGCAGCCAGGGCTCGACCAGCACCGGCTCTTCGAAGTGACGTGAGCGATCGCCGCGAGGCGGCGGTCCTTCGGCGTCGGGGTCGGCGATGGATCTGAGATCGCGCACCGCGCTGTTCTGCGCGGCGCTGGCGCTGGCGATCGCGATGAGCGTGCTCCTGCGGGCGCGCGTGCGGCAGCTCCAGGTGCTCTTCGCGGCGTTCGCTGCGGACGTGGGGCTCTGGTACCTCACGCAGGCGCTCTTCGGCATGGTGCACGGCAGATCGCTGCTGGTGCGCGCGAGCGAGCTGCTCGCGGTGCTCATGCCGCAGCTGGCCGTCCGGCTCTTCTCGGCGATCGTGCCGAGCCACTCGCCGCTGCTCCCCTCCGGCGAGGCGCGCCCCGACACGCCGCCGCGCTCGCGGCTCCACCGTGGCTCGACGCTCGCCGCGCTGCCGCTCGTGGCGCTCGTCCTCTCGCCGTACCACGCGCACGACGCGGTTCGCGTCCTGCTGTTCGTCTACACCGCGGGGCTCACGGGGGTCGCGCTCTGGCACCTCGCCGCCGAGGGGCGCGCGTCGGGGAGCCGCGCCGTACGCGCCCGCACGCGCTTCCTCGCTGCGGTCGGCGCGCTCGCCGCGGTGTTCACGCTCGCAGACTTCCTCTCGCTGCTCGGCGCCCGGTTGCCGCCGGTCGGCGCGGTGCTGTCGATCGTCTTCTTGTTCGTGCTCTCGCAGTCGCTGCAGAGCGCCCGGCTGCTCGACCTCTACGATCTCGCCGGACGGTTGCTGGTCGCGACGGCGCTCGCGTTCGCCATCGCCGGCATCTTCTGGCTCTTCGTCTCCTGGGTCGGCGCGTTCAACACGATGTACCTGAACGCGGTGCTCGCCTCGATCGCCATCCTGGTGCTCTTCAACCCGCTGCAGGCGAAGGTCGAGGAGTACACGCACCAGATCTTCTTCCGCGAGCGCTTCGATCTCGAGAGCGCCGTCGGCTCGCTCCGCAAGCGGCTCGCGCACGTCCTCGAGGTGCGCGAGATGAGCGCGATCGTGGTCGCGGGGCTCGAGCAGTCGCGCCGGATCACCTCCGCGGCGCTCTACCTGCGCGAGGGGGGCGCGGTGCAGCCTGGCGGCACGGCCTTCGTGCTCGACGCGCACCTCGGCGAGGCGCCCGCGGTCGAGCGGGTCGAGGAGGGGTCGAGCCGCACGCTGCTCGATCGGCTCGCGCAGAAGCACGTCGCCATCCGCGACGAGGTCGAGCGCGAGCTGTCGGACGCGCTCGACGCGGGCGAGGCGCACGCCGTCGCGCAGGCGCGGGAGCTGTACATGCGCCTCGACGGCGTCGGCGCGGGCGCGGCGTTCGCGATCGAGGGGGACGACAAGGAGCTGGTCGGGATCTTCGTGGTGAACGACGATCGCGTGCGCGACGCGTTCTCGCCCGAGGAGATCACGCTCTTCGAGAGCCTCGCGGGGCAGCTCTCGACCGTGATCGAGAACAGCCGCGCGTACGCGCGGGTGAAGGAGCGCGATCGCCTGGCCGCGCTCGGCGCCATGGCCGCGGGCCTCGCGCACGAGGTGAAGAACCCGCTCGGCGCGATCAAGGGGGCGGCGCAGCTGCTCGCCGAGGAGGTGCAGGCGCGCTCGCCCGCCGACGACGAGTTCCTCGGGATCATCCTCGAGGAGGTCGATCGGCTCGATCGCGTCGTGAGCTCGATCCTCGACTACGCGCGCCCCCGCTCCACCGAGGTCCCCCCGATCGACGTCAACGGCGCGCTCCGCCGCACGATGCAGATCCTTGCCCCCGCGCACGACGAGGCGCTCGATTTGCAGATCGATCTCGACGACGACCTGCCGCCGGTGTGCATCGATCCGGAGCAGCTCCGGCAGGTGCTCATGAACCTCGTGACCAACGCGGTGCAGGCCATGGGCGGGCGCGGGCGGCTCGCGGTGTCGACCGGCTATCGACCGCGCGCCCGGCCGACCGGCGCCATCGTCGCCGATCACGGCGTCGTCGAGGTGCGCGTCGCCGACACCGGGCCCGGGATCTCGGCGAAGGTGCTCAAGAACCTGTTCGTGCCGTTCTTCACCACCAAGAGCACCGGCACCGGCCTCGGCCTCGCCATCAGCCAGCGGATCGTCCAGAGCGCCGGGGGGATGATCGATGTGCAGACCAGCGCGGGGGTCGGCACGACGTTCACCATCGTCCTGCCTGCCAACGCCGCACCGCCGAGCTCGCGCGAGATTGTCCCGCCGGAGTCGGCGCCGCGCTCGTCGCGCCCCGACGGGCGCGCGCTCGGGTGAGCCCCGCGACGCTCACGAGCAGGTGCAGCGCGCGCGGGAGGCTGTAGGATCGCCGCCATGCGTCGCAGCGTCGCCGTCCTCCTCCCCCTCGTCCCGCTGATCGTGTTCGCGTGCACCGAGCCGCGCCACCCGACGACCGCGCCGCCCGCCGCCGACTCGAGCGCCGCCAGCGTGTCTGCCGCGTCGACGGCGTCGACGGGCCCGACCGCGGCGACCAGCGTGACCGGCGCGACGCTCTCGCCCGCCGCGAGCCCGAGCGAGGTAGCCCTGACCACCGAGCCCGCCCCTGCGCCGGCCACGCCTTTCGCCATCCGCAGCGCGGCCAAGGGGGACGAGCTCCCCGCACCCGCGAAGGTCGCGCAGAAGTCGCCGAAGGCGAAGGGGTGCGGGGCCGTGCACGTGGGCGGCGCGACCATCCCGCTCATGTGCCGCTCGAGCGGCTACCTGAAGATCCTCGGCGCGTCGGTGCCGCTGCTCGACGCCCGCACGCTCTCCTCGCGAGAGGGCTTCGTCGGCGACGCCGAGCCGCCGACGCTCGTGGATCATCGCCTCGACGGCACCGAGGGGCCGATCCGCGATCAGCGCGAGGTCGGCGCCTGCACGGCGTTCTCGCTCGCCTCGACGATCGATCACGCCTACGCGCACTCCGGCGGCAAGCCCGGCTACGTCAGCGTGATGCACATCTGGTCGCGCTACGCGAACGGCTTCAAGGAGGACGCGTCGGCCAACAACCTCGGCCACCCGCTCACCGCCGAGTCGCTGTGGAGCTACGACGCGGCCTCGGCGTGCAAGTGGATCACGGCCTCCGACTGCGGCAGCTACTGCGACGTGCCGAACGCGACCTGCGGCGCGCCCGACGAGGCGCGGCGCGCGAAGGCCGACGCGCTGCCGCACGCGACGCTGGCTACGGTGACCAAGATCCAGCCGACCACCGCGTCCTTCGTCGCGGTCATCGCGAAGGGGCAGGACATCTGGTTCGGGATGAACGTCGACCAGGCGCTCTTCGAGCGCGTGTCGGGCAAGGACGCGATCGTCCCGGACTTCGACGCGCGTGACACGGACGTCGGCCACGCGATGTCGATCGTCGGCTACCGCGTGCAGGCGAACGGCACCTACTTCCTGCTCAAGAACAGCTGGGGCAAGTCGTGGGGCGACCAGGGCTACGCCTGGATCCACGAGACGACGCTCACGCGCAACATCGTCGATCCCTACGCGTACGTGCTCGACGTGACCCCCGCCGCGGCCGCGCCCTCGACGCCCACCGTCCCGACGGTCCCCACCGTTCCCACGATCCCGACGGCGCTCCCCACCGCGTCGCCGAGCACGCCGCCGACCGCGAAGCCGACGGCGGCGCCCACGGCGACCTCGGTGCCGGGCGCTCCGCCGTGGCTCTCCGGGCTCGGGCTCCCCGGGTTGCCGTTCCCTGGGCTGCCGCAGCCCAAGCCGATCGGCTGCGCGAAGGGGCAGGTCCCCGACGCCTCGACCGGCGCCTGCGTCGCGCCCTGCGCCGACGGCAGCGCGCCGACCAAGGGGAAGTGCGCGACCCAGAACGCTTGCCCCAAGGGCTACGTCGACTTCTTCGGCTTCTGCGTGGTCGCCGCGCCGACGAAGAGCGGTCTCGTGCCCAACAGCGCCGTGAAGTACCAGTGCGCTTCGGGCGGCTGCCTGTACGTCATGCCGAAGGGGGCCGAGGGGTGCACGAGCCCGGTCTGCACGCTCGCGTGCCCTTCGCCGAAGTTCGTGGTCGCGCGGGGGCCGAAGGGGCTGCACTGCTCGGAATGACCGCGCGAACGGCGCTCGGAATGCGGGCTCGACGAGCGTTCAGAGCGCGCTTTCGATCAGCGGCTTCATCGTCTCGTAGGGGTAGTACCCGTCGACGACGCGGTCGTTGACGTAGAGGTGCGGCGTGCCGCGGATGCCGAGGCGCCCCGCCTCCTCCGCGTCGTCGCGCACGCGGCGCTCGGCCTCGGGCGCGCGTCGCACGAGCGCGTCCGCGCGCACGCCCTCGGCCGCGGCCCACTCGCGCAGGCGGTCGTCGTCGATCTCGTGCTGGCGCTCGAAGAGGCGGTCGTGGAAACGAAAGAACGCCGGGCCGCCGGCCTCGAGGAAGACGATCTGCGCGGCGATCGACGAAGCCCGTGCGTAGCGGTGCATGCCCGTCGGCAGGTGCTTGAACACGAGCCGTACCTCGGCCTCGTGCTCTTGCTGCAACCTGCGAACGACGAACGCGGCGTCGCGACAGAAGGGGCACTGGAAATCGCTGAACGCGACGATCACGCAGCGCGCGCGCCTCGGCCCGAGCTGCGGATCCTGCGCGTCGATCGACACCTCGCCGTCCGCGGTCTTCAGCCACTCGCGCCCCGAGGTCGCGTCGCCCGCCTCGCCCCCCGCGCTGCGCGTCGGCGGCCCCTCGTGCGGGTGACATCCGACCACGACCCCTCCGAGCAGGGCGAGCGCGGTGGCGCCGAAGCTCCGGCGGTCGAGGGGGCCTGCGCGCATCGGCGAATCGATGCCACGATCCCCTCGACGAAGCGACCCCGATCGGCCATGAAGCCGCCGTGCCCCCCACGCGCGCGGTCTTGCTCGATCTGGACGGGACCCTCGTCGACTCGCTCGACGACATCGCGCTCGCCCTCGGGCGCGCGCTCGAAGAGGAAGGCCATCCGCGCCCCTCGCGCGCCGACGTCCTCGGCTGGGTCGGACACGGCGCGCGTAGCCTCGTGGCGCGGGCGCTCGCGATGGCGGTCGACGACGCGCGCGTCGCGCCGGTGCTCGCGCGCTACCTCGCCGGGTACGCGCGCGATCCGATGCCCGCCACGCGCTGGATGCCCGGGGCCGAGGCCTTCCTCGAGGTGCTGCGGGGGCGAGGCGTCGCGGCCGTGCTCTGCACGAACAAGCCGCGGGCGATCGCCGACGCGGTGGTCGAAGGCTTCCTCGGGCGCGCGCGCTTCGCGGGCGTCGTCGCGGCGGGCGACGTGCCGCAGCTGAAGCCGCACCCCGCGCCGGTCATGGCCGCGCTCGCCCTCGCCGGCGTCAGCGCGAGCGAAGCGTGGATGGTAGGCGACGGCCCGCCCGACGCGATCGCTGCCCGCGCCGCCTCGGTCCGCGCGGCGATCTACCTGCGCGGCTACGGTGCTCGCGAGGCGATCGCCGCGGCCGCCCCCGAGGCGACCTTCGAGGACTTCGCCGCGCTCCCCGCGCTCCTCGGGATCCCCGGGACGGCCTGACCTCGCGGCGGACCGACGCACGCGCGGCGGCGCCTCCCTCCGAGAGGCGTCTCCTGCCCACCTCCGACAGGCGCGCCTGGACCTCCCTGCACACGCAGGCGACGCGCTCGTCGAGAGCTGGACCAGCGGCCCCATCGGGGATACACGTCGCGGCCCGATGCACAACCTGCTTCACGTCTGGTTCTCGTGGGTCGAGAACTGGGGCTACCTCGGCGTGTTCCTGCTGATGGCGCTCGAGAGCTCGATCGTCCCCGTGCCGAGCGAGGTCGTCATGCCGCCTGCGGCGTACCTCGCCTCGCAGGGCAAGCTCGACATGACGGGCGTGATCCTGGCGGGCACCATCGGCAGCTACGTCGGCTCGGCCGTGAGCTACTGGATCAGCAAGTGGGTCGGCTTGCCGGTCGTTCACCGCTTCGGGAAGTACGTCTTCCTCAAGCCGGCGAAGGTCGACGCCGCGCACGCGTGGGTGCACCGCTTCGGCGCGGGCGGCATCTTCTTCGCGCGCCTGCTGCCCGTCGTGCGGCACCTCGTCTCCATTCCCGCGGGGATCCTCGAGATGCCGTTCGCTCGCTTCAGCGTGGCGACGACCGTCGGCGCGGGCCTCTGGTGCACGATCCTCTCGGTCTACGGCGCGAAGGTCATCACGCCGGAGCTCATGGCCGCCAACGATCCCGAGGCCCTGATCAAGGCGGTCAAGGCGAAGCTGGGCATGATCGTCGTCGGGATCGTCGTGCTCGCCGTCGCCTACGGGCTCATGATCTTCCTGAAGAACCGGGCCGCGGGCGGCGCGCCGAAGGTCCAGGAAACGAAGGGCTGAGCCGCCGGGGGCTTCGCGCCCCGAGCACGAGCGAGCGGCGATTCCGTGACGGCAATCCCCGGTCTCTGGCGGCCGCGGCTCGCGGTGGCGCTCGTGCGCGTGGCGCGCGCGACTACTTCGCGGCGTCGGTGCGATCGAGCCCGAAGCCCGTGTGCAGCGCGCGGACGGCGAGCTCCGTGTACTTCGCGGCGATGAGGCAGCTCACCTTGATCTCGCTGGTGGAGATCGCCTGGATGTTGATCCCCTCCTTGGCGAGGAGCTGGAACATCTTGGCCGCGATGCCGGCGTGCGAGCGCATGCCCATGCCGACGATCGAGACCTTCACGACGTCGTCGTCGACGCGGAGCTCTCGCATCGCGACGGTGTTGCCGATCTGCGTGATGACGGCCTTGGCCTGGGCGAGATCGGCCTTGCCGACGGTGAACGTGACGTCGGTGACGCCGCTCGCGGCGCCCTCGGCCGTCGCGCCGATGTTCTGGATGATCATGTCGACGCCGATGTTCGCGTCCGCGAGCGCGCCGAAGATCTTGGCGACGACGCCGGGCTGATCCTCGACGCCGCGCATCGTGAGCTTGGCCTCGTTCTTGTCGTACGCCACGCCTGCGACGGTGAGCTGCTCGAGGTCGTTCATCCCTGCTTCGCTGGTCACGATGGTCCCCTCGCTGTGGTCGAACGACGACCGGACGTGCACCGGAACGCCGTACTTCATGGCGATCTCGACGCTGCGGATCTGGAGCACCTTGGCGCCGAGCGACGCGAGCTCCAGCATCTCCTCGTAGCTGATCTTGTGGATCTTCCGCGCCGCCGGACAGATGTTCGGATCGGTGGTGTAGACGCCGTCGACGTCGGTGAAGATCTCGCAGACGTCGGCGCCGATGGCGGCCGCGATCGCCACCGCGCTGGTGTCGGAGCCGCCGCGACCGAGGGTGGTGATGTTCCCCTTGTCGTCGACCCCCTGGAAGCCAGCCACGACGGCGATCGAGCCCTCTTTGAGCACGAGGCGGATCGCGGTGTCGTCGATGGTCTTGATGCGCGCCTTGGTGAACGCGCTGTCGGTGAGCACGCGCACCTGGTGGCCGAGCAGGCTCACCGCGCGGCCGCCTTGCTGGTGGATCGCGAGCGCGGTGAGCGCCGCGGTGACCTGCTCTCCGGTCGCCGCGAGCGCGTCCATCTCGCGCGCGGCGGGGATCTCGCCGAACTGGTGGGCGAGCCCGAGCAGGCGGTTGGTCTCGCCGGACATCGCGCTGACGATGACGACGACGTCGTGACCCCGCTGGGCGGTTTCGAGGCAGCGCTTGGCGACGTTGCGGATGCGGTCGACGTTGGCGACCGACGTCCCGCCGAACTTCATGACGACGAGGCTCATGGGCGAGGCGATCTCCTAGCGCTTTCGTCGCTCTGCGTCATCCGCAGCGGATTCGTTCGTCAGCCCTTGGGCTCTTTCATGTCGGGGAGCAGCGGCGCTTGCCCCGGCACCATGTGGTCGTACTTCGCGAGCACCAGATCGATCCCCTCGCGGATGAACACCGAGACCGGCACCTTGGTGCGATCGTGGAGGACCCGCAGGCGCTCGCTCTGCTCGGGCGTGATGTAGATGGTCGTCGACAGCTTCCTGCGGGCCATGCGTGCTCCCGGCCTCACGGGCCGCCGCCGAGCCGGTCGCGAGGGCGACTCGACACGGGCAGGTACGATACATGACCCTACGCATATGGTCAAACGCGACCGTAGTGCTTCTTGGCAGCTGGCGGCGTCGGCGCGCGCGCCCTCGCGGCTACTTCTTCTTCGCGCCGCTCAGATCGACGTCTTTGAGCAGATCGATCCGCATTGCGTACTTGTAGACGGCCTGCTTGTTCGCCTCGAGCAGGCCGCCCGCGTTGATCGCGACGACGTGCCCCTGCTCGTCGAAGATCGGTGAGCCGCTCGTGCCGGGCGTGGTCTGCCCTTCGTGCTGGATCAGCCAGCCGTCGGCGTAGGAGTCGGCCTTCTCGCCGTTCGCGTCGGTCACGCGCCCGACGTGCGTGGGCATGAACGTGGCGACGGGCGACGACTCGTTCATCGTGCGGCCGGGGAAGCCGATCGCGAAGAGCGCGTCGCCGGTGCCGAGCTGCTTCAGCTCGTTCTTGTCGGCCAGCTCCACGATCGCGGGGGCCTCGCCCTCGGCGAGCTGGAAGAGCCCGACGTCGGGCGTGATCTGATCGGCCTCGTGGCGGTACTTCGGGTGCCCGCGGTGGCGCGCGATCGGGAACATCTTCGGCTTGCCGTTCTTCGAGGAGTCGTTGAGGTGGGCCCAGATGTCGGCCCCCTTGTTCTCGTACTCCTCGGCGGCCTTCACGCAGTGGGCGTTGGACGCGAGCACGTCGGGCTTGATCGCGAACGCGGTGCAGAAGCCGCCGTGCTCGTAGGAGTCGCCGTCGTGCGCGACGAGCATGAACAGCGCGGACTTGTTCGCGTCATAGATCTTGCGGCCGAAGTCCTTGTCCGACGCCTTCAGCGCGCCGAGCTTCTTCTCGAGCTCCTTGCGCTTGGGGTCGTTCATCGCGAGCTTCTCGAGCTCCTTCTCGAGCTCGGCGGGATCGGGCTGTCGCGTCGCGAGGAAGGCGATCGCGCCCCCGGCGGCGAGCACCATCACCACGAGCAGTCCGATCACCAGGCGCATGCGCCCGGTCGCCTGCTTCACGTTCTGGTCGACGAGGGCCTTGATCTCCATCGTCGACTTCCCGCGCTTCTGCTGCTGCGCGAGCATCACGCCGACGTGCGCGAGCAGCGTCTGCTGCCCCATCGGCTTCTTGGCCCCTGGCGGCGCGGGCGGCGGCGACGCGCCGTTGGGGAGCGTGCCTCCCGGCTGGGGCGGCGGCGGCATGATCGGCGGCGGCAGCATGGGCGGCGGCAGCGCGGGCGACGCGTACGCGGCGGCGACGACCGGCTGCTGCGTCGTCGGCGAGTAGCCCGTGGGGATGGTGCCGGCGATCGGGGCGGGCGGGGCGTAGCCGGTCTGCGCCAGCGGCACCGGCGGACCGTAGATCTCGACCTGCACCCGCGGCCCCTGCGGCCCCAGCTGGAACTGGTCCTGCGCGGCGAGGAAGTGCTCGCGCACGCGCGTCATGCCCATCATCGGCAGGAAGCAGCCGTTTCGACTGTTGCAGTCGACGAGCTTCCACTGCCCCCCTTCGCCGCGGATCTCGCAGTGGTAGCCCGACGCATCGAGATCGGCGTTCGGGTCGAGCGCGAGGTCGTTGTCGGGCGCGCGGCCGATGCGCACGACCGGTTTCGCGAGATCGACGCGGAGACCGGTGCGCGCACCCGACAGCACGGTGAGGCGCAGCATGGCGCCGAGCTTACCCGCGCGGCGACTCCGTGAGGATGCCTCGTACGGCGCGTGCGCGCCGTGACGCCGGCGGTCGGCTCAGCCCTTGCTGCCGAGCAGCAGGTAGACGCCGACGCCGACGAGCCCGAGCGCGAGGATCGCGGCGATCCAGATCCAGGAGGGGCCGCTCGAGGGGATGCCTGCGGAACGGAGCTCCGCGTCGGCCGCGGACGGGCCGCTGGCGCTCCCTGCGGGCACCGCCATCGCGGCCACTGGGCCCGGCGCGCTCGCCGGGGGCGGGCGTGAGGAGGGCGCGCCGCCGGCGGCTTGCTGGAGCTGCGCCTGGTTGAGGAAGTCGGCGGCGTTCAGCCCGACCGCAGTGGCGCCGAGCTTGCCCCCCGTCGGCACGCGCGCGTCGCCGCCGACCACCGGAGAGCTGAGCGGCGTGGGCGCCGTGAGCGCGATCGCACGCGCGGCCGCGGCGGCGTGCTCCGCGGCGGCTTGCTCGGCGGTCGTCTCTTCGGTGGTGAAGACGTACTTGCGGTACTTCGCGGGCTCGTCGTCGGGCGCCACGACGGGCAACCCCTCGAACTTCGCGACGATGACCGTGATGTTGTCGTGCCCGCCGGCCTCGTTGGCCTTGTCGGTGAGCACCTTGCAGACGTCGATCGGCTCCGGGTTCTGCAGCAGCGCCTGGCGGAGCTCTTCGAGCCGCACCATGCCCGAGAGCCCATCGCTGCACATCATCAGCGTGTCGCCCTGGCGGAGCTTCACGACCGTCAGGTCGACCTGCACCGTGTCGGCGGTGCCGAGCGCCTGCAGGATGATGTTCGAGTGCTCGAAGTTCTCCGCCTCTTCCTCGGTGAGCTGGCCGGCCTCGATCAGCTGGTTCACCAGCGACTGATCGCGCGTCACCAGCTCCAGCTTGTCGCCGCGGAGCAGATAGCCGCGAGAGTCGCCGACCTGCGCGAGGAAGAGATACTCGTCGACGAGCGCGGCGGCGGTGGCCGTGGTGCCCATGCCGCGACGGTTCCGATCGAGCTTCGCTTCCGCGAAGATGCGCATCCCCGCGACCTCGACGGCGCGCACGAGGCGCCGCGCGAGCTCTTCGCGGTGGCGGGGCGGACCGCCCGCCTGCATCTGCTCGTAGATGATGTCGACGGCGAGCTTGGAGGCGACCTCACCTGCCGCCGCGCCGCCCATCCCGTCGCAGACCGCGAAGAGCGTTCCGGCCGGGCCGACGACGTGGGTGCGGATGTTCTCCATCAGCCCACGTTGGGCTTGCGAGAGATCCGCGATGAGGAAGTTGTCCTCGTTGTGCTCGCGGATGCGGCCGACGTCGGTGCGTCCGAACAGGCGCACGCGGACGTGCCCCTGGTTGGGCGGATACGGTCCGGCGTGGTGGGGAGGCTGCGGCGCGTCGGCCATGGTGGGCATCGGCGATGTCGGCGTGTGCGTGGGGGATTCGCCGCCCGGGGGCCCCATCTTTGCGTTCATGAGGACGCGCCCGGCGCCGGTAGATCGACGCGGAAAAGGTGGTGTCCGATGCGGAATTGGTCGCCGTCTTCGAGCGGGTGTTCCGAGTGGATCTGCACGAAGGTCCCGTTCGAAGAGCCGAGGTCGTGAACTACGTATGCGTTGCCGCCATCGCGGGTTGGATCACGCCGGACGGCGGCGTGGCGGCGCGACATGAAGACGTCGTCGGAGAAGGTCCGGTCCCCGATCTCACGGCCCAGCACGAACTCGTCGCGGACCAGATAGAACACGTCGCGAGTCAACCCTTCGACCGTGCGTTGCGCGAGCCGCGCGTGCGCGACGGGTGCCGGCGAGCCGAACAAGAGAACCCCGTGCTGCATGGCCGGACCACGGGCCCCCTCGATTTCCGACACGGTTTCGAATCTTAGCACCTGCTGCCCAAGGAGAATCAAGTCTCCGTGTGCGACCGGGTGCGGCGCGCGCAAGCGGACGAAGACTCCGTTGACCGAGCCGAGGTCCACGATGCGCAGCTGGACGGGGTTCGGCGACCCCGGCGGCGCCGGCCTCGCGACGATGCGGGCGTGGCGCGGCGAGAGGTAGGGGTCGTCCGGGAGGATGATGTTCCCCTCGCTGCGGCCGATGTCGGTCTGATCGCCGAAGAGCGGGTGCTGCCCCCCCTCGGAGCCGTCCTTCGCGATGCGGACGAGGCGGCCGCGGGGCGTGCTGTCGGAGAGGCTGTGCAGCGGGCGCGTCGCGCCGTGCGGGGAGGGCGCGTCGGCGGGCGGGGGCGTCGGGGCCGTCGGCGCGGGCGTCGGCGCGACCA
>CAIXWQ010000187.1 GCA_903923175.1 uncultured delta proteobacterium
ACGAGCGGGAGCGCGGTCGGCCGCTCGTTCGGGAGCGCGGGCACCCCTGCGGTCGACGAGGGGGCGGGCCGTGCGCTCGACGAAGGATCGCCCGCCGAGGACGCCGGCCTCACGTCCTCGACCTTCGCCGGCACCGCGGACGACAGGATCTGAGGGGGCGCCTTGCGCGTGAACGTGTCGGCCGAGAGCTGCGGCCGTGTCTGCACCCAGGCGAACGCGAACCCCGCCGCGACGGCGAGCGCGAGCACCGAGAGCCCGAGCCAGGTCGCCGCCCCCTTGCCCGCCCGCGGCGGAGGCGCCGACCCGGCCGACGGGGCCGAGCTCGGCGCCGCGCTCGCGCGACGGGTGTTCGGGATCCCCTGCGCGCTGGTGACCTCGAGCAGATCGCTCGCGTCGACCTCCTCGTGCTTCTCGAGCTGCCGCACGAGCGTGGGCACGTCCTGCGAGGAGATGAGCGTCTGCGAGCTGATCTCGAGCTCCTCGACGATCTTGGCGCGCGTGCGCAGCTCCTCGCCCGCGATCGCCGCGACCCACTCGGCCACCTCGCGCGCCGAGGCGTAGGGCTGCACCCGCTCGAGCGTGCGCGCCATCTCCTCCGCGGTCGCGAAGCGATCGGCCGGCTCCTTCGAGAGCCCGCGCATCACGATCGCCTCGACCTCCTCGGGGATGCCGTCGGCGTGCTCGGACGGGCGCGAGATCTCGCCGGCGATCACCTGCTTCATCACGTGCAGCTGGTTGTCGCTGCGGAACGCGCGCCGGAGCGTGAGCAGCTCCCAGAAGATCACGGCGGCCGAGTAGACGTCGGTGCGGCGATCGCTCTCGCCCAAGGAGAGCTGCTCCGGCGCCGCGTACGAGAGCTTCCCCTTGAACTGCCCCTCGCGCGTGGTCTGCAGGCGCCCGGCCGCCTTCGCCACGCCGAAGTCGAAGACGCGCGCCACGCCGTCGGAGCCGACGAGCACGTTCTGCGGCGACATGTCGCGGTGCACGATGCCGAGCGGCTCGCCGCGCTCGTTCTTCGCCTCGTGCGCGGCGTGCAAGCCGGCCAGCACGCCGAGCATGACCGCTGACACCACGCGCAGCGGCACGCGGCTCTTGAGCTGCTTGGAGGTGTGGATCAGCCGCGCGAGCGAGGCCCCCTGCACGTAGTCCATCACCAGCGCGAGCTCGTTGCCGTCGACGACGACGTCGAGCGTCGAGATCACGTTCGGGTGCTGGATGCGCGCCGCGAGCCGCGCCTCGTCGACGAACATCGACACGAAATCGTGGTCGGCCGAGAACTGCGGGTGCAGCCGCTTGATGGCGACGGTGCGCGAGAAGCCGACCGAGCCGAGGAGCCGACCGAAGTGCACGGTCGCCATGCCGCCGCGGGCGATCTCGCCGAACAGCACGTAGCGCCCGAGGCGGTGCGCGCTCGGACCGGGGTTCGACGGCGAATGCGGGGGGTCGGGCGCGGGGGCCACGGGGCGCTCGGACTATGGCACGACCAGCCCCCGAGCGCGCGGTTCGAGGCGGACAGTGCCCCGCGCGACGCGCTCCGGCGCGGGCGCGCGGGCGCGATCGCGAGGGACCTCGGCCGGCGCGGCGAGGGGTGCTGGCTCGGCAGTCGCCACGGCGCCGAGCCGGCCGGCACGACCCGCCGGAGGCTCGTCTCGGCGCCGCGCGCCTGGACCCGAGGCCCAATTGTTTGGCGAATCGAACCTTTACGTGTTCCTGATCCATTTGGACACGCCGCCCTTGAATAGGCTGCGCTCTGCTCCGATCCCACTGGGGTCGCTTTCGTAGGCGGATCGCAACGGTTTTCGCGTCGCCCTGAGGGGGGTGCCGCGGGTCGAAAGGCAGGAAGAGATGCGAACGAAGTTCTTCTCGTCGGCGCTGGTCGCGTCGGCGCTCGCGGGCGTCATGGTCCTCTTCCACGGCGGCGCGGCCGAGGCGGGCGACGCGAACGCGTGCACCTACGGCGACGCCAAGGACTGCCAGGCGAAGTGCGACGCGAAGAAGCAGTCGTCCTGCGTGACGCTCGGCGAGATGTACGTCTACGGCAAGGGGGTCTCGAGCGATCACAAGAAGGCGTTCGAGCTCTTCGCCGGCGCCTGCAAGGGGGGCGCGCCGCGCGGCTGCGTGCTCGAGGGGCTCGCCTACGAGCGCGGCATCGGCGTCGCGAAGGACGAGGCGAGGGCCGTGAAGGCCTACGACAAGGCCTGCGCCGAGAAGAACGCGTTCGGCTGCGCGCAGGCGGGCTACGCCTACCTGCACGGCCTCGGCGACGTGAAGCAGGACATCCCGCGCGCCGTGCGCCACCTGAAGGCCGCCTGCGACGACGGCGACACGCAGGGCTGCGTGATGCTCGGCGATCTCTACGAGCGCGGGCAGGGCGTCGAGCAGGACCTCCCGCGCGCCGCCAAGTTCTTCAAGGAGGGGTGCGAGAAGAAGAACGGCTTCGCGTGCGCCCACTACGGCTACATGCACGAGGTGGGGCTCGGCGTGACCAAGAACGAGGCCGACGCGGTCAAGTTCTACAAGCAGGGGTGTGACGAGAACGACCCCGACGCCTGCACGCACCTCGGCACGGTCTACGAGTACGGCCGCGGCAACGTCGCGAAGGACGAGATCAAGGCCCTCGGCTACTTCAACGACGCCTGCACCAAGAAGAGCGCGCAGGCGTGCGCCGAGCTCGGCTTCATGTACGAGAACGGCCGCGGCGGCCTCGCGAAGGACGAGGCGAAGGCCGTCACGTACTACACGCAGGCCTGCAAGGACCACGGCCACCTCGGCTGCATCCGGCTCGGCCTCGTCTACGAGTGGGGCATCGGCGGCGTGACGAAGGACGAGGCCAAGGCGCTCGGCTATTACAAGGCCGCCTGCGACGCCAAGGAGTGGCTCGGCTGCATCGACCTCGGCCTCATGCACGAGAACGCCAAGGGCGGCCTCGTGAAGGACGAGGCCAAGGCGGTCGCGTTCTACAAGGAGGCCTGCGAGCACAAGAACATGCACGGCTGCGCGGAGCTCGGGCGCATGCACGCGTTCGGCAAGGGGGGCCTCAAGAAGGACGAGAGCGTCGGCGTCGCCTTCTTCAAGGAGGCGTGCGCGGCCCACGACGAGCTCGGGTGCGCGGAGCTCGGCGAGCACGAGTACTACGGGCGCGGCACGGCGAAGGACGAGAAGGACGGCCTCGCCAAGCTCAAGGAGGGCTGCGCGTGGGGCCACATCCGCTGGGCCTGCGACGACGTCGCGAAGATCGAGAAGAAGAAGTAGCGACAGCGAGAGCGCGCGTGACGCGGAGGGCTCGGCGAGGACGCCGGGCCCTTCGTCATTTCGCGCGCGTCACTCGGTCACTCGCGAACTCGATCACTCGATCACGGCGCGCACGGCGCGCAGATCGGCGGCGTCGACGTCGACGACGATCCGCTCGCCGCGCGCCAGCGCGTCGCGGGCGCGCAGCGCGACGTGCGCCCCCGAAACGACGCGTCCGAGCACCCGGCAGGGCGCGGCGTCCTCGAGCTCCGAGACGCGCTGGCCGGCCGCCCGGCCGACGTCGAGCTGCGCCGTCACCCGGATGGCGTCGCCGAGCCTGTACGCCGAGAGCACGCCGCGCTCCTTCGCCTGGATGGCGATGAGCGGCGCGGCCACGGCGCTCGTCGAGAAGCACTGATCGAGCTCGAGCGCGCCACCGACCTTGGCCGCCAGGCGCTGGTCGAACATGCGCAGCACCACGCGGATCGCGGGGTTCATGCGCTTGGCGTCGAGGGCGATCTCGAGGTTCGCCATGTCGTCGTCGGTCGCGCAGACGACGGCCTTGGCGCGCGCGATCCCGGTCGCCAGCAGCAGCTCGTCACGGCGCGCGTCGCCGACGTGCACCGCGATGCCGAGATCGCGCACGGTCTCGACGAACGAGTCCTGCTCGCGCTTCTCGATCGCGACGATCGGCTCGCCGAGGCGCCGCAGCTCCTCGACCACGCGATAGCCGACGTGGCCGAGCCCGCAGACGACGATGTGCTCGCGCATTTGCTCGCTCACGATTCGGACCCACATCTCTCGCCGCGCGGCGAGGTCGAAGAGCGACGCGCCGACCTTCAGGAGCCCCTGCGCGATCAGAATCGCGCCGACGCCGGGGGTGAGCCAGTAGACGACGCGGGCGAGCCTGGTGACGGGGAACGGCTCGGTCGGCTGGAAGAAAAGCTGCGTGTAGAGGCCGTAGGCGGTCTGCTGGAAGTCCGGCACGGCGAGCCCCGCGCGCCGCTGCTCCCAGCGCACGAGCAGCGCCGCGACGACGGTGTAGACGACCACCCCGAGCAGCGGCGGCAGGAGCCGCGCGAGCACGTGGCGCGCGATCGCGAAGCGGACCCGCAGGGAGCTCACCGGACGCGGAGTCTATCGATCGCGCCGCCCGCTCGACACGCCCGGCCTGGGGCGCGGCAGCGATGACGGCAATGGCAGCAATGGCAGCAATGGCAGCATCTTCAGTACGGGTTCGCGATCGACGCCGAAGCCGGAGCGGGCGCCGGTGCAGCGGCCGAGGCCGGAGCGGGCGCCGGAGCCGAAGCCGAAGCCGAAGCCGAAGCCGCGCTGCCGTCGAACGACCACCCTGCGCACCCCGCGCCCGGCAGCAGCCGCGACAGCTCCTCGGCGAGCTTCTGGACCCCTTCCTCGGAGGCGCTCCCCGAGTCGGTCAGCTTGGCCGCGGCCACCCATTGCTTGGTGCTCGGCGAGTAGACCGACACGGCGATGCCGTACGAGCCGTCCTCGCCGACCTGGCGCATCCGCGCGTTCGGGCCGCGCGGCGCGGTGAGCCCACGCCCGCCCATCCCCTGCGCGCCGGCGCCGCTCCCCGCGCCGTAGCGGGGCGGGCCGGCATTGCCCATCGGCGGGGGCGCGCCGCCGGTCGGTGCACCGTCGCGCTTCTGCGGCGGCTCGCCCCACAGCTCGACGACCAGTAGCAGATCGCCCTTGGCGTGCGCGCCGAAGCGCGTGAGCAGCTCCTCGGTGACGCCGTTCAGCTTCGCCTCGCGATCGGCGAACGCGAACAGCTCGGAGTCGTCGCGGCGCAGCCGATCGGAGAAGGCCGCCTCGCAGAGCCCGGGGCCGAACGGCCGCGAGAGCGCCGGGCCGATCCACTTCCACGCCTCGGGGTGGAGCCGGCCGTCCTTCATCACGCCGACGATCGAGACGCCGTGGCCGGACGCCGTGAAGCCGGGGGCGACGGCCGCCTGGACCTGCGGGCCGTGGCTGCAGGCGAGCAGCGACAGCGCCGCCGAGACGGGGACGGCGAGCCAGCGGAGCAATGATCGCGTGCGCATCGGCAGAGAGATCTACGCGCGACGCGGCGCAGGCGCCAGCGCGGTCCAGCTCCTCAGCCGAGCGATTTGCGCCCGGCGATGGCGCGGCCGAGCGTGACCTGATCGGCGTATTCGAGCTCGCTGCCGTGCGGGACGCCGCTGGCGATGCGCGAGATCGAGAGCCCGAGCGCAGCCAGCTCGCGCGCGAGGAAGAGCGAGGTCGCCTCGCCGTCGACCGACGGCGGCGTCGCGATGATGACCTCCTTCACGCCGTCCTCGGCGATGCGGGCGCGCAGGCGCTCGAGCGGCAGGTCCTCCGGGCCCACCCCTTCGAGCGGCGAGACGAGCCGGCCGAGCACGAAGTAGCGCCCGCGCATCGCGCCGCTGCGCTCGATCGCAGCGAGATCCTGCACGCGCGCGACCACACACAGCACGCTCGCGTCACGCCGGCCGTCCGCGCAGATCTCGCAGATCGGCGAGGCCTCGAGCCCCGGCACGACCTCGGCGAGGTTGCCGCAGCGCGCGCAGCCGCGCACGCGCGCGTGCAGCTCGCGGAGGGCGTCACCGAGCGCCTGCGAGAGCGCCGGATCCTCCGCGAGCAGGTGCAGCACGTAGCGCGTCGCGGTCCGCTCCCCGACGCCGGGCAGGCGCTCGAGGAGCCTCGCGACGATGCGAGCGTGACGCGGCAGCATCGCGCCCGATCACATCCCCGGGATCTTGATGCCGCCGGTGGCCGCGTTGACCGCGGTCTCCATCTCCTTCTCGGCCATCTCCGAGGCGGCGTTCACCGCGGCGGCGATGGAGTCGAGCACGATGTCGCGCTCCTCGGTCTTCCAGAACTCGTCGTCGACGACGATCTGCGTGACCTTGCGCTCGCCGGTCACCGTCACGGTGACGCGGTCGCCGGCGACCTTCGCCGTCCACGACTTCTTCTTCATCTCCTCGGTGATCTGCTCGATCTTGCGCCGCATGCGCGCGGCCTGGCGCATCAGCTCGTTCATGTTCGACATGGTCAGGGCTCCTATCGCCTATCGATCCTCGCCGGGGAGCTTCACGTCCCGGACTTCGGCCGAGAAGATCTCGATGGCGTCGCGCACGCTCGGATGCGCGAGCGCCGCGTCGCGCGCCTCGGCCTGGGCGGCGGTCCGCACCTGGTTGGCGAGCTGGGCCAGCGTGAGGCCGCGCGGCGCGCTGTCGCAGAGCCAGAGCGTCGCGGTGGCGCCGAGCGTCTCGCGGGCGGCGCGCTCGATGGCCTCGGCGACCGCCGCGTCGGACACCTGCGCGGCCAGGAACGAGCGGCGCTCGTAGGCGACCTCGAACCGCTGCGCGTCGCAGCGGAGCACGACGCCGTGCTCGAGGAGCGAGCCCCACGTGCCGCGGATCGAGCGCAGCTTCGCGATCACCTCGCGCAGCCGATCGATCGTGGGCGACTCGAGGATGGCTGGCGCCTGCACGAACCGCTCGGCCGTGGCGGTGAGGATGCCGCCGCTCGGCACGATCGACGGGGCGGCCGAGGGCGCGCTCGAAGGCCCGCTCGACGACGAGGCCGTCGGGACGGAGCTCAGACGCGCGTGCGTCGGCGCAGGCTGCGGCGCGTGCTGCGGCGCGTGCTGCGGCTGCGCGGGCGGCGCGCCGAACG
>CAIXWQ010000188.1 GCA_903923175.1 uncultured delta proteobacterium
CGCGCTGACGAAGATCGGCGCGGTGAAGAGCATGAGCCGCAGGGGCGACTGCAGGGTCAACGCCGTCGCAGAGAGCTTCTTCGCCACCATCAAGGGCGAGATGATCGACCACGAGGATTACCTCACGAGGGGCGCCGCACTCGCCGCGATCGCTGACTACATCGATGGCTTCTACAACCCGATGCGTCGGCACTCGGCGATCGACTACGTCTGTCCGATTGAGTTTGAATTGAAGTTCATGAGCGAAGCCGCTACGACGAAGATGGCTGCATAGCCCCGGTGTCTACGAGAGCGGGGGAGCCTCACACAGTCGTGATTGCAGGAATGCGGAGTCTCATCGAACGGGACCCGATTGGAAGGCAACAGGAACGCAGCGGCGCGTTGGCGCCCACGCCACGAGCCCCGCCGCCGGGTGCAGGCAGTCGCACGAGATGGTGCCGCGCGCCCTCGGAGCCGGATCGCTCGACCACGGGCTCGCGCTCGTGCAGCCCGCGAGCGCGAGGAAGGCCCAGGGAACGACGAACCAGACGAGCCCTGACCGAACGAGCCTCGCCCACCGATTCAGCAGCGTCCGTGCCGCCGAGTCGCGCGTGCAGGCCGATCCCGTACGCCGAGGTTCGCGGGGTCCCTTCGGCGCGCGACAGCACCGCGCCGTCGGTCGGATCGATTTCCGCGATCGACTCGGAGAAAGCCCCGGTCGCGAAGTTGAAGTACAGGAAGGTGCCGAGGAGCTCGCCCGCGTGGCCGCCGGTCACGAAGACGCCGTTCAACACGGGGTCGAGCGTGGCCACGGTCTGCACGCTCCCATCGGAGACGTCGAAGGTCGCGAGCGTGATCGCCTTCGGCGGATAGGCGGCCGTCGCGAAGTAGAGCGTCTCGGAGTCGTCGCTGCGTGAGCGCACGAACGACATCCCATTGCTCGGCAGCGAGTCGGTCGGCCAGCGGAGCTTCGTCGGACTGCAGCTCGCGTCCGCCACGCTGACCTTGAACAGCTCGCCGTCGCGGAAGACGACGTAGGCCATCCCGAGGTGATCGACCGCGATCCCCCACGGTGCAGCGTAGGGATCGCTCAGCGGGCAGGCGAACTCGCCGAGGGTGCGCAAGCTCGCCGTGCGCGGATCGAACGCGACGAGCGCGTTCGAGCTGCCAGCGACGCCGTTCAGCCCGTAGATCAGCTTCGCCGCGGAGCCGTCGCAGAACGGCGTGACATCGCCTGGCGCAGAGTCCGTGCCGCCGTCGCCCGTCGCCCGCGACTCCGCCGAGAACAGGTCCGTCCTCGCGCCGCACGCCGAAAGCGCGGCGCCGAGCACGGCAGCGAATGCGACCTCCGAGCACGAGATCGATCGTGGCATCGCGGCGCTCCGTAGTACGTCTCTCGCCGGCGCGCCCCCGCCGTCCGCGGTCGAACGAAGGCGAGCGTGCGCCAGCGCATCCGGGAAGTGATTCGCGCCGGCACGGTCCGCGCCGACCGCGCCACCCCGACTCGCTCCAACACCGTTCGAACCTCGAGCGAGCGCTCCCCCGTTCGACTCGACCGGTCCCCCGGCGTCTCGCGAGTGCTCCTCCAGCACCGCGCGACCCGCTGCTGCACACGCAACGAAGACCGCGACGCTCGAGCCCGCGCACGCCTGATCTCCGCCGTCGACCGGGGTCGCTCCACCGGGGTCGCACAATCGCCGTCGCGTCGACGCGGCGGTCGCAACCCGCGTGGCATTCGATACGGCGCCGAGAGTGCGGCCGCGCCGCAGGATGCCCGCGCAACCCGCCGCCCGACCGCCTCGCTCACCAGCCGGCGCGGCGGATCCCGTGATAGGCGCTGCTCGCGGTGCGCAGGTCGTGCTGGATGCCGTACGAGCACCCCTTCGCCTCGTACGCCCACATCGAGCCCCAGCCGTCGCCCGAGTCGTAGAGGAAGATGTGCCCCTCGCCGCCGGAGTTGTAGACGAGCGCGTCGCCCTGCTTGAGGCTGCCGCGCGCGACGGTCGACCACTGGCTCGTGTCCGAGACGAAGTTGCCGGTGCTGTACGGGTGCGAGTCGCTGTCGATGCTCGAGTTGCTGCTCGGCACCTGCCAGATCTTCGCGACGTAGCC
>CAIXWQ010000189.1 GCA_903923175.1 uncultured delta proteobacterium
CGGCGCGCCGGCCGCCTCCGCGTCCTCGGCAACGCTCACCGGCGCGCGCGACCTCATCGTCGCGCCCTCGCGCTACACCTTCTTTCGAACGCCCTTTCGAAGGGCCAACGACGCCTCGACGCTCGAGGACGGCTCGACGCTCTACGTCGTCGACGACACGCTGCGCTTCCTCGGCAAGGGCAAGCCGGAGCTCTTGCGGTCGGCGGACTCCGCGGCGCCCGTCGCGCTCACGAGCGTCCGGAAGGTCGCGTCGGGCGGCTTCGCGTTCCTCGCGCGCAGCGGCGCGGTGTACCTCTCCGACACGCCGCTCGGAGCGCTGAAGGGCCCGCGCGCGGCGCCCGCGGACGTGACGCGCGCCGTCGCCGGCAAGGACGCCTTCTTCGTGATCACGAGGGCCGGCGCGCTGCTCCGCTCGGCCGACGCGGGTGAGACCTGGGCCCCCGTCGCGACGGCGAAGAGCGGCGGGCTCGTCGTCGATCTCGCGCTCGACGCCGGCGGCGAGGGGCTGGCGCTGCTGGCCCCCGAGCAGCTCTTCGCGACGCACGATGACGGCGCGACCTTCGCGCGCGTGGTGGCGCCGCCCGTCGGCGCGACGGCCGTCCACCGCCTGCGCGACGCGGCGGGCTTCTTCGTCGACGGCAGCGAGCTGTACGCACCGCCGTGCACGGGCTGCGACGAAGACAACGCGAGCCTCGGGTCGACGACGCACGCGCTGGCGCGCGTGGGCGAGGCGACCAAGCTGGAGAGCCGACGCGGGCTCCAGGCCTGGGCGCCGAGCTTCCCCTACCCGGACGTGCAGTACGGCTTCGCGAAGGCGATCCGCGAGGAGCGCGCCGCGCTCGTGGGCTCGACGTACCTCGAGCTGCTGCCGCCGCTCGTCGAGGGGGGCGCGTACCGGCTCGCGCGGGTCGAGCTCGGCTCCGGGGTCACCGAGTCGACGACCGAGACGCCCGCGCAGGGGTGCGACGCCAGCCGTCTCGCCGCCGCCGGGCGCTTCGTGGCGATCGCGTGCGGGCACGAGGACCCGAGCTCGCCGCAGCAGACCTCCGCGCTCGCCGTGTACGTGAGCGAAGACGCAGGCAAGTCGTGGCAACCGGTCGGGGTGGTCGAGACGTACTTCGGCGGGTGGGGAAGCCTCCACGTGACCCCGAAGGGGACGATCGTGGTCGGCGGCGCGCGCCTCCGTGGCGCGGGCGCCGACGAGCGCAACTCGCTCGTGCGCGTCGCTGGCGGCGCCTTTCGCGTGCTGGAGAGCCCGGCGGTCGGGCACTCCCCGGTGCTCAGCGTGGCGACGACCGCGTCGGGCGACCGCGTGTACGCCCTCACGGGGTACAACGGCGACTACGACGCGCTGCTCACGTCGACGGACGGAGGCGCCACCTTCGCGTCGAGGTCGTTCGCGCCCGACAACCCGCTTCGGCAAGCCAACGTCAGCCAGCTCGTGGTGGAAGAGACGGGCACGCCGGCGCCGACCGTGCACCTCTTCGTTCGCAACTTCGGCATCGAGCGCACGGAGCGCTGGAGCACGCGGGACGACGGCGCGCACTTCACGAAGCTGCCGATGCCGGACGGGCTCGACGTGCCGGTGATCGGCGGCCGTCACGCGATCGCCGGGATCGAGGGCCAGCTGTTCGAGAGCCCGGATCTCGGCGTGACGTGGGGCGCGATCGAGCTGCCCGCGCGGGACGATTTCGCCTGCACGGAGCGAGGCTGCCTGATCGGAGACCTGGCCTATCGCCAGGGGTTCGAGCTCGCAGGGCCCGCCGACGCGAAGCCTCCGTCGGTCTACGTCGAGCCGGCTGCGCCCGCGAAGAAGCTCGCGGCCGCGTCGGCGTTCCAGTGCACGGTCGAGGGCAAGCCCAAGGAGATCCCCGGCGGCGCGAATGGGCTCGCGCTGCCGCGCGTGGGGATCCCGTGGCTCGGCACGGCGATCGAACGGGGGACGGGCAAGGCGAAGGTCGTCGAAGCGAGCTTCGGCAAGGACGGCGCGGTCGCGCTGAAGGACGTGCCGCTGTTCGCTTCGCCCGCGAAGGGGCGGGGCGATCTCGTGTCGACGCTCTCGACCGACCCGCAGGGGGTCTTCGCGCTGCGCTATCGGTACGCGCCGCCGTCCGCGCCCGCGCCGGGGGGCGCCAAGCCGACCGCGGGCAAGGCGTCGCCGAGCGCCGGCGCCAAGCCGACGGGCCCCACGCCACCGCCCGTCGCGCCTTCCAAGCCGACGGATCCGCTCGTCGACGTCGAGGTCGCCTGGTACGTGGCCTCCACCGGGCGGGTCTTCCGCGCGACGATCGTGGCTAAGGAGGCGCTCGCGCCCCGCAAGCTCCCGGCTGCCGACGGGTACGAGGCCCATGCGAGCGCGTGGATCGTCCCAGGGTACGGCCTCGTGGTGCGGCCCTACGCCGCGCGCTTCGACGAGCCGGTCTGGCTGGTGAGCGAAGCCGGGAAGGTCACGCGGCTGCCCGCGCTCCGTCAGCCGCAGCTGCACGACCGGCTCGGCGTGCGCGGCGCTGGCGTGTTGCAGCTGATCGGCGTGGACCGGAGCAAAGGGCTCGTCGTCGTCTCTTCGCTCGCCGACGGCGCGACGAGCTGGACGAGCCGATCGATCACCGCGTCGCTCGATCCGTTGGCGCCCGCGCCGGGGCTGAGGCTGTCGCCCTACGGCGCCGGGGCCGACGCGGCGTTCGCCCTCGCCGTCCCCGGCGACGGAGCGCGCGGCCCACGCGCCTGGGCGCTCTCGCTCCGCGACGGCGACCCGATCGAGCCGGTGACGTTGCCGACGCAGGGCGAGCTCTCGCCTGCCCCGCGCGCCTGCGCCGGCAAGCTCGAGGGGCGCGCGCGCGTCGAGCTCCCCTTCGCCGCCGGCACGCGTCATCCGATCCTCGTCGAGTCCGCGGGCGCGCCGCGCCGCCTCGCCACCGACACGGTGATCGCGCTCGTCGATCGCGCAGCGCCCGGGGACGCCTGCGTCGGAGCCTTCGCGGTCGCGCTCCCGGCCGGGGGGTACGCCGAGTGGATGGTCCTCGATCCCGCCGCGCCCGATCGCGCGCTCTCGGTGCGCGGCTTGGTGAGCGGGCTGGAGGTGGGCAGGGCGTCGTGCGCCCCGTCGACGGCCGACGTCGGCTCGTACGCCCGCTACCCGGGCTTCTCGCGCTGACACGCGCCGCCGCGCGCGCACGGGCCGCTCCGAGGCCCCGCGCGATGACCATGGACAGGCCGAGCCGCTTCGCCATCACCCCCGCGCGTCGACCCCCCGCGTCGCGAACCCCACCCCCGCCAGCGCCGCGAGGCTCGAGAGCACCGAGAAGCTGGTGAAGGCGTGCGCCGGCCAGAGCGCGCACGCGATCGCGCTCGTCAGCATGATCGCCGCGAGCCAGCGCATCCACGGAAACAACGTCGTCGACACGAACCCTTCGAGCGCCGCGAACACGAGCGAGCCGAAGCACATGACCGCCGCCGTGCCGACGCCGAGCGGGATGGCGAGCGCCGCGCCGAGGCTCATCGCGCCGGTGCCGATCAGGAGCCCGGCGGCCGTCTGACGGTTGAAGGCGCTGCGCGCGAGCTGACGGCGGAAGACCAACGTTCCGATCGCGACCGCGGAGAAGGGGACGAGCGACTGCAGCAGAAACGTGCGCGGCGGAGGGGCGCGGCTCACGAAGAGGGCGCTGACGCCGACGAGCACGGCGGCGCTCGCCATCGCTACCGCGACGACGGTGCGTGGACGCGCGGCGATCGCCGGATCGAGGTCGCGCGCCAGCGCTTCGAGGCGCGCAGCCCGCGCGCGGCGCGTCTCGAGGAGCGCGTCGAGCGCCTCGAGCCCCTGCCGCGCGGCCGGGTTGTCGGGCCACTCGTCGCGCGCGACCGTGAGCGCGAAGCGGATCTCGGCGATGAGCGCGTCGGCCTCGCGGCGCTCCGCCTCGTCGCCGCTCGGCGCCTCGGAGAGCGCGCGCAGCCGCGGGAGGCGCGCGGCTGCCGAGGCCGAGAGCGCCCGCGAACTCTTGTGTCGACCATGATCCGCGAGCGCGCGCCGCATCTCGGCCGCGGTCGGTGGGCGCTCGGCCGGATCGCGCGCCGTCGCGCGATTCGCGAGCGCGGCGAGATCGGCCGGCACGCTCGGCGGATACTCGTACGGAGCCGACTCGGCCGAACGCGCGATCACCGCAGCCACGTGGCGCCCCTCGTGACGCACGCGACCGGTGAGGATCTCGTGCAGCGTCGCGCCGAGGAGGTACACGTCCGTGCGCTCGTCGACCTCGCCGCCGAGCGCCATCTCGGGCGCCATGTACCCCGGCGTCCCCGCCATCGCCGACGCGAGCGCGCCGCGGCGCACCGCCAGCCCGAAGTCGGCGAGGTACACGTCGCCGAATCGGCCGATCAGCACGTTCTGCGGCTTCACGTCGCGGTGCACGATCCCGCGCGCGTGCGCGTAGCCCAGCGCGTTGCACACCTGCATGAGGATCTCGAGGTGCCGATCGAGCCGATCGCTCGCGTCGCCGCCGAAGCCGTCCCACGCGGGGTGCGACGGATCGAGCAGCAGCTCCCGCCACGCCACGCCGTCGACGCGCTTCATCACGAGCACGGGCCGGCCGTCGTCGTGCAGACCCAACGCATGCACCGGAACGATGCCGGGGTGCTCGAGGAAGCCGGTCACGGCCCCCTCCGCGATCAGCGCGTCGCGCTCGGCGGCGCTCGCGCCGGGGCGCAGCGTCTTCACCGCGACCTCGCGGTCGAGCGAGCGCTGACGCGCCAGGAGCACGAGCCCCATGCCCCCCTCGCCGAGCTTCCCGATCACCTCGAGATCACGCCGGCTCGACCGCGCGTCCGCGGCCGGCTCCGGCGCGATCGGCGGCGTGACCGAAAGATCGAGCGAGATCCGCGGTAGATCCTGGGTGTCGACGGCGACCGCAGCGTTCGCGCCGTGCTTGGCGCCGGCCGGCGCGCGGACCGTCGCCGCGGCGTCGAGGACGGTGTCTGCGTCGATCGCGACCGCCGCGAGGCGCGCGTGGATGGTGGTGAGCGCATCGAGCGGCTGCATGCGGCGTGGCGGAGCTTAGATCGGCTGCGCGGCCCGTGGTCGCTCGTCCCGTCGCCCCGAGTCTGCTCGGCGCAGAGGTCGGCGCGCGAGCCCGGCCGACCCGAGCACTGCTCCGATCAACACGCGACGCCTGTGAGCAACGTACCACGAGCCGACTTCCCCTGAGCGGGTCGGTCATGGATCGTACCCGTTCACGGGTAGCGCCGACGTAGGTTTGTTCCGCAGCCCTCGCACTTTGTCCGATCGATCGTCATGACGACTGACGATTTTGCTGTTTGTCAGAGGGCTGCTCAGGCATTCAGTCAGTCGTGGCCCGCGACTGGCGCGATGTTCAGATTGAGGCACTACTCGCGCAGAATGCCGCTCTGATGGCGCAGGTCGAGAAGCTGACTGCTCGCGTGGCGGCGCTGGAGGACAAGGTCCGCAAGTCGTCGCGCAACTCTTCCAAGCCGCCTTCGAGCGACGGACCGCAGGCGGCTGCACGGCCCAAGAAGCCTCCAAGCGGACGGAGGCCCGGAGGCCAGCCAGGCCACGCGCGACACGAGCGGCCCTTGGTCTCTCCGGACGAGGTCAACAAGCGCGTAGTGCTCAAGCCGATCTGCTGCGGCGAGTGCGGCGAGCGACTGGCCGGTACCGACGCCTCGCCTCATCGCCATCAGGTCTTCGAGGTTCCGCAGGTCCGGCCCTTCGTCACGGAGTACGAGCAGCACGCGCTGAGATGCCCCTGCGGCGCCGTTACGGCCGCCGAGCTGCCCGAGGGCGTGCCCACCGGATCGTTCGGCCCGAGCGTGACCGCGCTCGTCGCATTGCTGACCGGGGTGTACCGATTGAGCAAGCGCGCAGTGCCCGAGATCCTGCGCGACCTGTTCGGGCTCTCGATGTCCGTCGGCGCCGTCATCGGCTGTCAGAAGCAGGCCAGTGAGGCGCTCGCCGTGCCCTACGCTCTCGCGCTCCAGGCCTCGTTGGACGAGCCGGTGAAGCACGCGGACGAGACCGGATGGCGCGAGGCACGAGGTCGAGCCTGGCTCTGGGTCGTCGTCACGGCGAGCGTGACCGTCTTCATGGTCCATCTTCGCCGCAACACCGACGCGGCCCGCGCGCTCCTCGTCAGGGCGGCCGGGGTGCTCGTCACCGATCGCCACGGTGCCTACAACTGGTGGCCGGGTCACCTGCGGCAGTTCAGCTGGGCGCACCTGATCCGAGACTTCACGGCGATCTCGGAGCGCGGCGGCGACTCCGAGCGGATCGGAAACGCGCTCCTCGGCGAGACCAAGCGCATGTTCGATTGGTGGCACCGAGTCCGCAACAACACGCTCGCGCGTTCGTCCTTCACCGCCTACATGCGCGACCTTCGCCGAAGGGTCGAAGCGCTGCTCGCGGAGGGCGCGGTCTGCCATCACCCCAAGACCGAGGAGACCTGCAAGAAGCTCCTCGGCAGCGCGGACTCGCTCTGGACCTTCGTGCGCCTCCCGGGCGTCGAGCCGACCAACAACGTCGCCGAGCGCAGCGTTCGTCACGCCGTCCTGTGGCGACCATGGCGGGGCACATAGCTGCCTAAGCGTCGAAAACTTGGCCAACAATTCGGCGATCGGCGACGAAGTTGGCCATGC
>CAIXWQ010000190.1 GCA_903923175.1 uncultured delta proteobacterium
ACCTGCTCAAGGAGCTCGAGGCCGATCGCGGGGTGCGCGCGCCCGAGCACGGCTCGCTCGAGGCGTGGGCTGCGCGGGGCGTGCTGCTGCTGAACACCTCGCTCACCGTGCGCGAAGGCGAGGCGGGCTCGCACGCGGGGCACGGCTGGGAGGCGGTGACCGACGCCGTCATCGACGCGCTCGTCGCGCGGGCGCGGCCGGTGGTGTTCGTGCTGCTCGGCGCGCACGCGCAGAAGAAGGCGAGGCGCGTCGCGCCGCCGCACCGCCTCGTGCTCGGCGTGCACCCCTCGCCGCTCTCGGCGCACCGCGGGTTCTTCGGTAGCCGGCCGTTCTCGGCGATCGACGCCGCGCTCGCGGAGCTCGGCGAGCCGGCGATGGACTGGTCGCTCAGCTGACCGGGGCGTGCGCCTCGAGGAGCGTCTCGCTCGGGAAGCGGAAGCGCCAGGTCGTGCCCACGCCGTAGGCCGACTCGAGCTCGATCCGCCCGTGCATGGCCGCCACCGCCTCCGCCACCGCCGCGAGGCCGACGCCGCGCCCCGAGACGTCGGCGACCGCGCTCTTGGTCGACACCCCCTCCGCGAGGAGCGCCGCCTCGAGCTGCTCCTGCGTCTCGTGCGCGACCCCCCGCTCCGTCGCCTTGGCCCGGACGCGCTCCCAGTCGATGCCGCGACCGTCGTCGCGGACGCTCACGACGAGCTCGTCGGCCTCGAGCGAGGTCGTCAGCCAGAGGTTGCCCGGGCCCGGCTTGGCCGCGTCGACGCGCTCCGATTCGGTCTCCAGGCCGTGATCGGCCGCGTTCACGAGCACGTGCGAGAACGTCGACCAGAAGGCGCTCCATCGCCCGGGAGGGAGCCGCAGGCCGTCGTCCCTGACGTGCACGATCGGCAGCGGCTTGCCGAGCTTGCGGCACGTCGCCTCGACGATCTGGCGTGCCCGCTCGAGCGAGCGGCGGGTCGGCTCGAAGCGGTACCCGGCGACGAGCTGGGCGAGCGCGTCGTAGGGCGCGTGCTCGACGATCGCCGCGGTCAGGCGGGCGTGGTCCGCCTCGGTGAGCTCGACGAACGCCGTCCCGTCTTCGGTCAGCGTGGCGAGGCGATCGCCGGTGGCGGTCCACTCGGCCTGCAGGCGCTCGCGCTCGGGCGCGCGCAGCGTCGGGCGCTCGGCCTCCGCGACCGCGCTCTCGAGGGCGTGGCAGAGCGCGGAGAGGCGGCTCATCCCGAAGAAGCGCGCGTTGCCCTTCAGCGTGTGCAGGTCGCGTCGCAGCGAGGCGTCGGCCGTCGGGCACGCGAGGCTCGCGACCAGCGCCGTCGACTCGCGCCAGAACTCCAGGAAGCCGCGGCGATCGTGGACGAGGTGGGTCACGAGCGCGGCGAACTCTCGCTGGTCCTCCTCGACGCGCCGCCGCTCGACCTCCGCGGTCACATCCGACAGCACGATCACGACGCGCTCGAGCTCCTCGCCGCGCACGACGGGGTGATAGGCGAGCTCGAAGTGCCGTTCGTCGCGGCGGATCGAGCGCGGGAGCTGACCGACGGCGACGTCGAGCGGCAGGGCGCCGTCGACGAGCTGCAGGAAGCCGAGCTCCGCGAGCGCGCGCGCGTTCGGATCGAGGCGGCCGATCACGTCGCCGAACGTCGCTCGCGTCGGGAGCGCGCCGAGCCACGCGCCGACGATGGCGGAGCGCTCTTCTCGGAGGGTGCCGTCCGGCAAGGCCATGAGGAACCCCTGCGAGACGTTGTCGAGGATGAGCTTCAGCTCGCCGTTGCGATCGGCGAGCCGCCGCTCCCGGTCGACGACCGCCTCGGCCATGCTCGCGAAGGTGGTCGTGAGGCGCCCGACCTCGTCGTCGAAGAGCGCGACGGTGCGCTCGCTCCCTGCGCTCCCGCCGCCCGCGAGGGAACGCGCCGCGCGCTCGAGCCGCGCGAGCGGCATCACGACCACCCGCGCGAGCATGAGCAGCATCGCGAGGGCGAACGCGGTCGCGACCGCGATCGAGACGAACAGCGACTGGCGGGCGAGCCTCGCGAGGGCGGCGCGCTCGCGCTCGAGCGTGAAGCGTACGCGCGCGACGGCGACCACGCCGCCCTGCGGATCGAGGATGGGCTCGATCACGTCGACCTTCGTGTCGTCGCGCTCGATGCGTTCGGTGCGCTCCGCGCGCTCGACGTGCGTGCCGCCGGCGAGCGGACCCGAGGCCCCGCCCCGGTGGAAGCCCGCGAGCTGCGGCGCCGCGGGCTCCGCGGGCGAGCGCGCCGCGTCGGGCTTGGGGGCCGCCCACACCTCGACGTCGGCGACCTCTTCGTTGCGCGCGAGGTCGTCGACCGAGCGCTGCATCGCGGTGTCGTCGTCGAACACCACGGCGGGCGAGACCGACGCCGCGAAGAGCTTCGTGACCATCGTCGCCGCGGCGACCTTCGAGTCGAACAGGTTCGAGCGCGCCATGCGCACGAGGCCGAGGTAGGCGCCGATCGCCGCCGCCGCCACGACGAGCACGAGCGGAATGGTCAGCTTGAAGCCGAGCGAGACGTACGGCTTGCGCGAGGGGCCCGTCGGCAAGTTGGACGGCCCCGTCAGCGCGCCGCGCCCGACAGCTTCGCGACCGCGGCGCGGAGCTGATCGGGGATGAAGGGCTTGACGATCCAGGCCTTCGCGCCGAGCGCCCTCGCCTGCTGCACGAGCTCGGGCTGGGCCTCGGTCGTGAGCAGGAGGAACGGCACGCCTCCCTGCCCGAGCGACTTGGCGGTCGAGAGCATCTCGAGGCCGTTCATGCGTGGCATGTTGAGGTCGAGCACCACCAGCGCGGTGTCCGGATGCGCCCGGAGCTTCTCGAGCCCCTCCTTGCCGTCGACGGCCTCGATGAGCTCGTAGCCGTCGACCGAGATGGCGTTGATGATCTGCAGACGCGCGGTCCGCGAGTCGTCGACGATGATCACCTTCTTGGACATGAGTGCTCCACTCGTTACTCGACTCCACTCGACTCCACTCGACTCCACGCGATCGTCGTGCGTGCCGCTCGGGCTCAGAAGAGGATCACGTCCCCCTCGCCACGCGGCGAGCCGGCGGGGGGCTCCTCGGACGTGGCGGTGAGCCGCGCCCCGGGCTCGACGTTCGCCTCGAACCGGACCTGGAGCAGCAGCTCGCCGAGGGCCAGCTTGTGGGCCTCTCCGCACGAGAAGCGGTGCGCGGCGTGGTTGGACGACCGCACCGAGCTGATGCGCAGATGGAGCCCGGAGAACATGAGCGGCGTGCTCATCTCGATCACCAGCCCGTAGCGGCGGATGGCGTTCTTGATGCGGCCGAGCAGGAGGTTCGAGAGCTCACCGGCCCAGTCGAGGAGATCGTCGTCGCTGGCGGCGCCCCCGGAGGGGTGCGTCGCCCGGAGGACCTCGGTCGGCGCGCTCAACAGCACCGAGCCGCGCAGGTGGGCGCCGCCGTAGCCGATCACGGCGAGCGTGGTGTCGAAGGGAGCGTCGTCCTTGGTGGCGACTCCGGCGTAGTCGACGTGCACGCCGCACGCCGCGAACAGCGCGCGTGAGCACTCGACGACGATCTCGTTGAGCTTGTCCCACTCGCTGGAATCCATCGCTCGCCCCCTTCGCGCGTGGGTCGTCACGCTCCCGTCGTCGCCGTCGTCGAGCTCGCTCGTTCGCTTCGGCGCTCCACCTCGCGACGTCACGATGGTGAGGGCCGAATCGACATCTGCAAGCTTATAGTTATCCACGTACGCGCCATGCGCGCACGCCGCGCGACTGCCGAGCGACTGCAGAGCAGAGAGAATGGGTGTGGAGGAATGGCAACGAACACAGCCATCGTCGTGGCCGCCGACTCGCTCGATACGCAGTCGGCGATTCGAGCGCTGGGTCGAGCGGGGTACCGTGTCGAGGTCGCGCGCGACGCGCGCGCCGGGGCGGCCAAGCTGCAGCGCGATCCGTACGATCTCGTGCTCGTCGACTGGCTCCTCCCGGACGACGAGGAGGGCTGCGAGCTCGTCCGGCGCTTTCGGGCCGAGCTGCCGCGCGCGATCTTCGTGCTGCTCTCGTCGATGTCGGGGCCGGTCGCGCTGCGCAAGGCCGCGCAGCTCGGCGTCGACGAGCTGGTGAGGAAGCCGATCGTGGTCACGGCGCTGCTGTCCGCGATCGGCGCCGCGGAGGAGCGCCGCCGTCGCGCGCCGCCGCCGTCGCCACGGCGCGCGGAGGGAGCGCCGGTGGCCGAGCGAGCCGAGCGGACCGAACGGACCGAGCGACCCATGCGCCCGGATCGCGCCGAGGAGCTGGACGTGGGCGTCGCGCCGAGCCGCCCCGTCGACGGCGAGATCTCGTACGAGGAGCGGCTCCAGGAAGAGCTGCGCAAGGTCGAGTCCGGCGGCTTCGAGGTCGTCCCTCGGGCCACGCCCGAGCCATCGCGCTCCTCGGGGCGCTGGCGTGCCGTGTCGCCCCCGCCGGCGGGCGCGACGAGCTCGTCGGCGGCGCCGCTGCTGCAGTCCCCCGCGTGGCGCAACGCGGGGAGCACGATCGGCGAGGTGCTCAGCTCCGCGCTCGGCGTCGAGCTGAAGGCCTCGCCGGCGCACGGCCAGGCGGGCGAGCTCCACACCGCGCTCTCGATGGTCGACGCCGAGCACCTGATCGAGCTCGCGATCATGATGTTCGTCTCGCGCGCCTCCGGCCAGACGCTGGCGGGGAAGGCCGTGCGGGCCTCGCGCGCCGACGACGCGCTGGTGTGCGATCTGCTCGCCGAGGCGTGCAACAACGTCCTCGGCGCGCTGAAGACGGCGATGCGAGAGGAGGGGCACTCGTTCACCCTCGGCGTGCCGACCTCCATGTCGACCAGCGTGCGCGCCGAGCTCCTCAACGCGTTCACCGCGCGCAGCGCGCTCGCCTTCCGCTCCTCGGACGCCGAGATCGGCGTGGTGCTGGCGGTGCGCCAGACGCAGGCCATCGCCGTCGCCGTCGCGCAGCTCGCGGAGGGGATGGTCGTGGTCGAGAACGTGTACGCGGGCGCCGCGACCCTCATCGTCTCGAGCGGCACGCGCCTGAGCTCGACGACCATCGACCGGCTCGCCCGGCAGCTGCCGAGCCGGACCGTCCAGATCTGCCGGACGCTCCGGTTCCCGTGACGGTCGGCGCGCGGCGCGCGGCGCGCTCGCCCGTCAGCCGCCGTCGAGCCCCGCGTCGGCGGGGAGGCAGGCCGGCGGCACGCACACGCGCATTCCCGCGGGCGTGAGCACGCAGAGCGCGCCGGTGCCGCACTGGCTCGTGTCGGCGCAGAGCGTGGTGCAGAACCACGCGTAGGGGTTGGTCGTGAACTGCGCGGTGCAGAGGCGCAGCGCCCCGTCGAACGCGCAGTCGGCGGCCTGCTCGCAGTAGCGCCCGAGCCCGAGCTCGTTCCCCGGGTCTCCCGGCTTGACGCAGTTCGCCTGCGGATCGCGCGCGTCTCCGTCGGTGCTCGCGCCCTCGGCGCCGCTGGCGCCGCTGGCGTCGTCGGCGTCGCTGGCCGCGTCCGCGTCCGCGTCGCTCGCGAGCGAGGCAGAGTCGACCGGCGCGGCGTCGAGCACGCCCGTGTCGAACTGCGGGCGCTCGACCACGTACGGCGTGACGTCGCCGCAGCCGGCGAGCCGCGCCGCGCCGAGCCCGGCCAGCACGATCGCCGAGCGCGCCGAGCGCCCCGCGCGCGCGCGTCGGCTCACGGACCGACGCTCGCGAAGACCGGACATTCGACCTGGCATTGCTTGCTCCCGCAGCTGCTCAGCGAGACGGTGAGATCGCGCCCCTCCGCCGAGCCCGCGTCGTTCTCGGCCGCGCACGCCGCCGCGCAGGCCGCGAGGTCGCCGAGCGAGCCGTGGAGCGTGCACCCGCGGTCGGCGATGCACGCGCGGATGACCTGGCAGTCCCGGTTGGCGTCGCAGGCGGCGGCCTCGGCCGGGCAGGCGCGATCGAAGCACGCGCGGCACGCCTCCGCTGCGTCGCGATCCACCCCCGTGTCGCCCGCGTCGCCCGAGAGGACGAGCGTCGGCGTGGTGTCGAGGCACGCGGCCGCGGAGAAGGGCGAGAAGGGCGAGAAGGGCGAGAGCGGCGACGAGGCCGCGAGGGCGGCCAGCAGCACGCCGAGCCCGACGCGGCCGCCGCGCGCGCGTCGCGTGGTCATCGCCCCTCCGATCCGAGGAAGTCCCACTGCAGGCCGGCCAGGACGCGGAGCCTCTCCACGGGGGCGAAATCCGGCGCGACGCGCGCGGTCGGGTCGAAGGCGGTGAGCCCTACCGAGCGCTGGAACGGCCCGGCGAAGTAGGGCGCGCGGTCGTTCAGGGCGTAGTTGACGCTGAGCCGGTAGCTCAGGCCGCGCGCGTGCGGGACGGGGCCGCTGAGCGTCGCGCGCACCTCGAGCTGCGAGGGGACGGTCTGCAGCGTCGGGTAGGTCGCCTGGTACGCGCCGTCGACGACGCGCGGCCCCATCCAGTGCAGGGCGAGGCCCGCGGTCGGCCACGCGCCGCCGAAGTCCCACGAGGCCCGCGCGTTGCCGAACACCGACGGCGTCACGGTCAGCAGCTGCGTCGTGCCGTCGGCGAAGACGCGGCGCGCGTACGCCGCCGTGTAGGTCAGGCCGTAGCGCAGCCGGCGCGTGAAGCCCGCCCCCTCGAGGCCGCCGTCGATGCCGTAGCCGTCGATCGAGGAGATGTTCCGGAACTGGCTCGCGGACACCGTCCCGAAGGCCGCGATCTCCCCGCGGGCCCGCGCGTCCGCGACCTCCGCGGCGCTGAGCTCGTGGAGCTCGACCAGGTTCGTCCACCACGACCGGAAGACGTCGACGAAGAGCCGATGGGGCCCGATCTTCTGCTCGACGGTCGCCTCGAGCGACCGGACGCGCTCCGGCTGCAGCGACCGCGCGGCGAGCTGATCGGGCGCCGCGCTGTCGGTCTCCAGATACGTCGGGGCGCGATAGGCGCTCGAGAACACCAGGCGGATCGTCCCCTCCTTCCACGCGCGGAGGGCGGCCGCGACGCGCGGCGACAGCACCGGCGAGAAGCGCGGATCGGCGTCGAGGCGGACCCCGGCGTTGGCGCTGAGGTAAGCGCTCGGCTCCCACTGCTGCTGGAGGTACGCGCCGATCGTCTGCGCGTGCGCGTGGATGACGTCGGTGCTCGACAGCAGCACGAGGCCGGTCGCGTAGTCGCGGGTGTCGCTCACGTGCGCCACCGAGAGCACGCGCGGCTCGACGCCCACGAGCGTCACCAGCCGCGCGTCGCGGAACCAGTCGAGCGCGCCTTGGAGCTCCAGCCCCGCCCAGCGCGCGCTGCCGACGGTCGTGTAGCTGCACGTGCGCGGCGCGTCCGCGAGGCAGGCGCCCGACGTCGAGACGTTGCGCACCGTCTTGTCGTCGAAGCTGTCGCCGTACAGCCGCGCGGAGAGCTTGAGGATCGGCGAGACGACGCGCGTGTACTTCACGTCGACGCGCAGCGCGCGATCGAGCTCGAAGCCGTCGGGGTCGTCGAAGTCGGAGAGCGCGTCGAAGTTGCTGTACGGCGTGCTCCGCCGGTAGAGCGAGGCGTGGAGGCCGACCTCGAGCCCGCCCGCGGTGAAGCGCACCAGCGCCGTCGGGACGTCGGCCGTGTACGAGTGGCTCGCCACGCCCCCCCAGACGCCGGTCGCGGGGCCGCTCCGGCTGAAGCGGAACGGCGCCTGGGACGTGATGTCGATGCCGTAGTCCTGCGGTCGGAAATCGAAGCTCGCGCCGCGCAGGCGCTCGTAGCCCACCGCGCTCGTGAGCGCCGCCGGCGCTCCGAAGAGCTCGAACTCCCAGCCGAGCCCCGCGCCGACTCGGCTGCTCTTCGGAGACTCCCACTCTGCGGCGACGTGCCCGCCGCTCCAGTGCTTCGCCTGCTTCGTGATCACGTTGATCACGCCGAGCATCGCGTTGGAGCCGTAGAGCACCGAGCCCGGGCCGGTGAGGACCTCGATGTGATCGATCATCTCCAGCGGCACGGCCAGCCCGAAGTCGAACCGCGCGGCGCCGACGAGCGGATCGTTCATCGCGTGGCCGTCGATCAGCAGCAGGAAGTGGTTGCCCTGGTCGCCGGGGATCATCACGCCGCGCGCGCCGAGATCGACCGCGTGGAGCGGGTTGGCGCTGACGGCGCCGACCGAGAGGAAGTCGATGGCGTCGGCGAGCGTGCGCAGGCCGTAGACGCGCAGGTCCTCCGCGGTCAGCACCGTCGAGCGCCCGGGGGCGGCCCCCGCCGACTCGGCCGATTTCGACGCGGTCGTCACGACCGGCTCCTCGAGGCTCGCCTCCAGATCCAGCGCGTCCTCGGCGTGGGCGAGCGCGGGCCACGCGACGCCCGCGACGCCCGCGACGCCCGCGACGCACGTGACGCCCGCGAGCCACGCCGAAGTCGCCTCGCCGGCGTGGCTCCAGCGGCGCGCCGCGGGCCTCACTCGAACACCTTCATGAGCTTGAGCGCCTCGGAGCTGAACGCGACGCTCTGCCGCTTCGCCTGCGTGAGGTCGATCAGCATCTTCGGCTTGCCCGAGACGAGGTCGAAGCCGAGCACGACCCCGTTCGGCACGTAGCCCGGCAGCGCCCCGACCGAGAGCACGCTCAGCCCCGCGAGCGCGTCGCCGATCGAGCGCAGCTCGGCGCGCGTGAACCCCGTGGTCACGTAGACGATCGAGGCCGAGCGCGCCTTGACGAGCTTGCCGAGCTGGCTCCCCGACGTGAAGGTCACGCTCTGCTCCGCGTGCGGGAGCCCCACGATGGTGTCGAGCCGACCGAGCTCCTTGCGCAGCTGCGCCGCGTTGCGCTCGGACTCGCTGTCGTCCGGGTGGACGATCACGAGCGTGACGACGAGGCTCCCCGCGCGCTGCGCGAAGTTGCGATCGTACGCGGAGACCTTGGCGATGAGGTTCGCCTGCACGGCGACGGGGACGGCGACCTCTTCGGCGCCGAGCGGCGCCGTGAGCGTCAGGATCGCGCCGAGCGCGCCGAGGGCGCCGAGCGCGCCGACGAGCCGCGCGGCCCAAAGGACCGAGCCGCGGCGGCGCGGCAGGAGCCGCCCGCGGGCGGGCTCACGGTGGACTCGGCGGCCATGGGCGGGCACGACCGCATTTCGGATGGCCCGCTGCGAGCGGCGTTGCGTGCGCGGGCGCGTGCAACACGCGCCGAGCGGTGCGCACCCGAGCCACGCTCACCCGAACCGCGCGATCGCCTTCCACTCCGGATCGGGCTGCCACTTGGCGACGATGTCGCGATCCTCGCCGTGCACCTTGCGCCACTCGTCCACGGCCACGCGCGCCGCGCTCGCGCCGTCGGTGAAGAAGTGGATCACGCGCTTGCCGGCGCCGGTCTCGTGCGCGAAGAACACCGCCTGCCCCTCGAGACCGCCGAGGAGGTCCTGCTCGATGGTGTCGAGCGCCTCCATCTCCTCCTGGCTCGGCAGCGCGTCGTCGGTCACGTCGGCCGCGTCGATCTCGACGCGCAGGTGCACGTCGTAGGCGAGGTGGTCGATCGGCTTGCAGGCGAGGTTCACCAGCGCGAACGCCGGCTTGCCGTCGGCCTCGCCGCGCAGCACCGCGAAGCGCTCGCGCGTCGCGGCCTTCGCGAGCTCCTCGGCGGCGTCGCGCAGCGAGCCGAGCGGGCTCGTCTCGCTCGGGTCGGCGGGGGCGGCGCGCACCGCCTCGAGGTCGCCGAGCCAGCGCGCGCAGCCGTCCTCGCCGAGCGTCTCGATCACCGCGAGCTCGGCCAGCTGCAGCGCCAGCGGGCGCCCGAGCTTGGCGAACGCCGGGTGGAAGACGCGCACGTCGAGGCGCTCGCGCTGCTCGTCGAGGTCGGCCTCGATGCGCATCTCGCCGAACGCGAACGTCTCGCCCTCGACCTCCAGCGCCAGCGCGTCGAGGTCGCCGCCGCCCGGCTTGGCGGCGTGGAGCTCCCACTCCGCGTCGTCGCGCGGACCGGCGGCGCGCCACAGCTGCGCCACGCGCCGGGCCGCGAGATCCTTGCCGGGCGACAGCGCGAACGCGTGCGCCGCGCCGCGCGTCCCGGGGCCGATCTCCCAGCCCAGGCCCTCGAAGAGCGAGTGGACGTGATCGGAGATCTCCTGGACGAGCGGCTCCAGATCCTGCGCGGCGACGGCGATCGCGAGGCGGGGGCGGGCGCCTTGGAACCAGCGATGGAAGGCGGAGATCGTCTCCGGACGGCGGGGGGGGAGTGAGGCCGACATGGGGGGCGCAAGCATAGCCCGGCCCCAAAGCCGAGCCGCCGAAGGTTTCATAGGTTATGAATATGACGCGCCGCTTCGCGCATGGGCAGAGTCGTGCTTTGGTCGGCCGGCAATGGGTCGCATCTACCGCTCGCTCCCGCCGAAGGGCTCCAAGATCGGCATCGCCTTCTCTGGTGGCCTCGACACCCGCACCGCCGTCGCCTGGATGGCGTTCCACGGCGTCGACGTCTACGCGTACACCGCCGACCTCGCGCAGCCCGACGAGAAGGACTGCAACGAGATCCCGTCGATCGCCACGCGCCACGGCAGCAAGCAGGCGCGCCTGGTCGACTGCCGCGAGGGGATCGCGCGCGAAGGGATCGTCGCCATCCAGTGCGGCGCCTTCCACCTCTCGACCGCGGGCCGCCGCTACTTCAACACCACGCCGCTCGGCCGCGCGGTGACCACGACGGCGATCGTCCGCGCGATGCGCGAGGACGGCGTGCACGTGTTCAGCGACGGCTCGACCCACAAGGGGAACGACATCCAGCGGTTCTTCCGCTACGGCGTGCTCGTCGATCCGGACCTCAAGATCTACAAGCCGTGGCTCGACGAGAAGTTCGTCGGCGAGCTCGGCGGCCGCGCCGAGATGAGCGCGTACCTGCAGAGCCTCGGGCTGCCGTACTCGATGAGCGCCGAGAAGGCGTACTCGACCGACTCGAACCTGCTCGGCGCCACCCACGAGGCCAAGGATCTCGAGCGGCTCGACGCCTCGATGATGATCGTCGAGCCGATCATGGGCGCGGCGTTCTGGCGCGACGACGTGAAGATCGAGCGCGAGCGGGTGACGATCACCTTCGACCGCGGCTACCCCGTCGCGATCGACGGCAAGCGCTACGACTCGTTCTTCCCGCTCGTGCGCGACGCGAACGCCATCGGCGGCCGGCACGGCCTCGGGATGAGCGATCAGATCGAGAACCGCGTGATCGAGGCCAAGAGCCGCGGCATCTACGAGGCGCCGGGCATGGCGCTGTTGAGCATCGGCTACGAGCGGCTGCTCAGCGCCATCCACAACGAGAACACGATGGACCTCTACGCGACGCTCGGCCGGAAGCTCGGGCGGCTGCTGTACGAGGGGCGCTGGTTCGATCCCGAGGCGATGATGCTGAAGGACGCCCTCACGCGCTGGATCGCGCCGCCGGTCGCCGGCACGGTGACGATCGAGCTGCGCCGCGGCGAGGACTACACCATCGTCGAGACCAAGCCGGTGCACTCGGCCTACGCGCCCGAGAAGCTCTCGATGGAGAAGGTCGAGTCGGCGCCATTCAGCCCCGACGACCGCATCGGCGCCCTCGAGCTGCAGAACCTCTCGGTGCTCGACAACCGCGCGCACCTGCTCCACCACCTGCAGAGCATCGGCGTGCTGCCGCCGGCGAGCGACGATCTCGGCGGCTTCCTGGCGCACGGCCCGGCCGCGTTCCCGACCCTGCCCCCCAAGGAGTGATTCGGCCATGAGCTCGACGAGCGCTGGGAACACGGCGGGGACGCCGGGTACGATCGCGCGCACCGGGGCCACGGGCGGGGCGGGGATGCTCCCCGAGCTCGTCACGTGGTCGTCGTCGTTCGAGTGGGACCGCTCGTTCGTGCACGAGGATCTCCTCGGCAGCGCGGCCCACGTGACCATGCTCGCGCGGCAGAAGCTCGTCGGGCTCGAGGACGCAAAAGCGCTGCGCGACGCGCTGCTGGCGATGCACGGCGAGGCGAACCGCGGGTCGCTCGCGCTGCCGTCGAACGAGGAAGACGTGCACATGGCGGTGGAGTCGGAGCTCGGTCGGCGGCTCGGCGCCGTCGCGGGGCGCCTGCACACCGCGCGCTCGCGCAACGACCAGGTGGCGCTCGATCTGCGCATGTACGTGCGCGGGCAGGCGGCCACCACGCTCCGGCAGACGGCCGATCTCGTCGCGTATCTGTGCGATCGCGCCAAGAGCGAGCGCGAGCTCGTGCTGCCGGCGTACACGCACCGCCAGCGCGCGCAGCCGATCTCGGTCGGCTTCCTCTTCGCGGCGTGGGGGGCGGCGCTCTCGCGCGCGGCCGATCTCGTCGCGTACGCGCTCGAGTCGTGCGACCGCTCGCCCATCGGCTCGGGGGCGTGCTCGGGGAGCTCGCTGCCGATCGATCGCGCGCTGACCGCGCGCCTGCTCGGCTTCCATCGGCCGACGCTCAACGCGCTCGACACCGTCGGCGATCGCGACTTCTCGCTCGACTGGACGTGGGCCGGCGCGCGCGTGCTGCTCGCGCTCTCGCGGCTGTCGACCGACGTGATCGACTACGCGACCAGCGAGTTCGGCTTCGTCACGCTCGACGGCGAGATCGCCGCGGGCTCGAGCATGATGCCGCAGAAGCGCAACCCCGACATGTTCGAGCTGGTGCGCGGCGAGTCGGCGCGCGGCATCGGCAACGTGGTCACGATGCTGACGCTCGTGAAGGGGCTGCCGACCGGCTACAACCGCGATCTGCAGGAGGATCGCCGCGCGACGCTCGAGACGGGGCCGCTCGTCCAGGGCGCGCTGCGCGCGGTGTCGCTCTCGCTGCCGCGGGTGAACTTCGTGAAGGAGCGCTGCGCCGCGGGGCTCGCCGAGGGGTTCACCCAGGCGACCGATCTCGCCGAGGCGCTGGTGCGCAAGGGGATCCCGTTCCGCGAGGCGTACAAGGCGGTCGGCGCGCTCGTGCGCCACGCCGTCGAGGCGAAGAAGCCGCTCTCGGCGGTCGGTCCCGAGGAGGCGCAGCGCTTCCACGAGGGGCTCGACGAAGGCGCGCTCGCCGCGCTCGCGCCGCTCACCGCCGTGCACGCCAAGGAGAGCCAGGGCGGCACCGGGCCGAAGGCGCTCGCGGAGCAGCTGCACACGCTTCACGCGCACGTCGACCGGCTGCGCACGCGCGCCGACGCGGTGCCGACGCTCCAGGCGATCGCGGAGGCGATCGCGAAGGAGCCGCTCGAGCTCCCGACGGCGGGCTGAGGCGCGGCGCCGGCGTCGGCGCCTGCCGCGCCGTTCGGCTGGCACGACGATCCACTTATTTGCGGGCAGGACCGCCGTTCGGCTGTCGCTCGCCGCATCGCTTCCGACATCATCGCGGTCGGAGGCGTGATGCGACGAACGACGATGCCGTGGGCGGCGTGGCTATGCGTGGGCGTCGTCTCGGCGAGCGGCTGTTCGTCGGCGGACGCGCCGCGCGCAGAGTCGGCCAAGGCGGACGCGGCGGACGCGGCGGACGCGGGGGCGTCGCTCGCCGCGCAGCCGTCGCGCGCCGCGCAGTCCGGGACC
>CAIXWQ010000191.1 GCA_903923175.1 uncultured delta proteobacterium
CGCGACCTTCGCGGCCGCGTGGCACCGCCGGGCCCAGGGGCTCGCGCCGATCGCCCCCGACCCGGCCCGCACCCACGCGGAGGACTACCTGCGGATGGTCCTCGGCGCCGCGCCCGCGCCGGCCCGCGTCGCGGCCCTCGACGCCTACCTCGTGACGGTCGTCGATCACGGCATGAACGCGTCGACCTTCACCGCGCGCGTGATCGCCTCGACGCGCTCGGATCTCGTGTCGGCGATCGTCGGCGCCCTCGGCGCGCTCAAGGGGCCGCTGCACGGCGGCGCGCCCGGCCCGGTGCTCGACATGCTCGACGCCATCGGCGAGCCCTCGCCCGCGCGCGTCACGGCCTGGGTCGAGGCCGAGCTCGCCGCCGGGCGTCGGATCATGGGCATGGGGCACAGGATCTACCGCGTGCGCGATCCGCGGGCGTTCGTGCTCGAGCGCGCGCTCGCGACGCTCGAGCGGGCCGGCGTCGCGTCGGGCCGGCTCGGGCTCGCGCGCGCGGTGGAGCGCGTCGCCGAGGAGGTCCTGCGCGCGCGCCACCCGGAGCGTCCGCTGCGGGCGAACGTCGAGTTCTACACGGCCGTGCTCCTCGACGCGGTCGGCCTCCCGCGCGCGCTGTTCACGCCGACCTTCGCCGTCTCGCGCGTGGCCGGCTGGTGCGCGCACGTCGCCGAGCAGCGCGCCGGCGGTCGGCTGCTGCGCCCCTCGTCGCGCTACGTGGGCCCCCGTCCCGCGGGCGAGGGGGGCGTGGCCGAGCCGATCGGGTGAGCGACGCGAAGGCGGCGTGGCCGCGCAAGATCTGGTCGCGGCCGCTCCGCGCGTGCCGCGTTCCTCCGGAAAATCGAGCGCGCGCGAGCGGTACGCGCGTTGCTGTGATCCCAGGACGTGTCTGCCACCACTCGTCCCCCGAGGCTGGTGCACAGCGTCCCGCCGCCGCAGACGCTGCACGTGTTCCGCTCCCCGCGCGGGTGGGAGGTGCACGCCGACGGCGACAAGGCCCCGCTCTCACGGCACGATCTCCAGCTCGACGCGGTGACGCTCGCGCTGCTGCTCAGCCGCAAGAGCGGCGCGATCGTCGTGGTGCACGACGATCTCGGCCACGTCGAGGCGCTCGACACCTCGCTGCGCTGGACGGCGTGAGCCGCTCGCAGGCGCCGCAGGCGTGCGGGCGCGGCGCGACGACGCCCGGCTAGAACGTCGTCGCCACCGCGAACCGCATGAACCCGCCGCCGAGGCCGAGGCGCGGGAATTCGACGACGCCGTAGCGGCGCGGATCGCTCGCGGAGCCCTCCGGCGAGAGCCGCACGTCGCGGGCGTTCGCGTAGCCGTAGCCGCCGTCGCCGACGAGCCACCAGCGCGGCGTGCGCGGCGCCGCGTGCCACGGCCCGACGAGCACCGCGAAGCCGATCGAGGCGTCGCCCGAGGCGACCCAGCCGCTCGAGGCGAGCGTTCCGGTGGCCGAGGCGTCGTCGAGCGTCGCGCCCTCGTAGAGCGCCCCCGGCGCGAGCCGCGCGAAGACGTACAGCGGCAGCTCGAGCTGCCAGCGGAGCTCGATCGGCACCGAGAGGCGGTGCGTCCAGAGCTTCGACTTCGCCGCGCGCGCCGTGGCCGCGGCGGCGCCCCACTCCCAGCGACCCCCCACCGCCAGCGACAGCGGTCCGCGCCGGAAGACCGTGGCCGACGCGCCGAGCGAGCCCTGGTCGAGCACGTCGTTGGTCGAGTACGGATCGAAGCCGGCGCTCTTGATGAACGCGGTCCGAAGACCGAGCTCGACGGAGAAGGCGCGCGCGCCGGGCGACGCGGGCCACTCCGGCGACGCGCGCGAGGAGGCGTCGTCGATCCGCTCCTGCGCGGCCGCGGGGCTGGTGGTCGCGAGCAGCGC
>CAIXWQ010000192.1 GCA_903923175.1 uncultured delta proteobacterium
CCGCGGCGCCGGCCGGGCGCCAGCGTCGGCGCCGCTCGACCGAGGCTTGCGCGCGCGCCCCGGGTGACGACACTGCGCGGCATGAAGCCGTACACGAAGCTCCTCCCCTGCCTGCTCCTCGCCGCGGCCGCGATCGGCTGCCCGTCGGCCAAGTCGCCCGAGGGCTCCGGGAGCGGCGTGAACGGCGCGGCCGGCGGCGCCTCTGCGAGCGCTTCCACGGAGGCTTCGTCGAGCGCGGCCGCGGCGGGCAGCGACACGATGGGGCCGCTCGCCGTGCTCGGTCCGCCGTCCCCCTCCGCGAGCGCACCCGCCTCGGCCTCCGCGTCGGCCTCCGTGGCCGCGGCCCCCGCGCTCGTCAGCCCCGCGATCGGCACGGCGGCCCCCGACTTCACGCTCAAGGATCTCGACGGCAAGGCGGTGCGGCTCGGCGACTACAAGGGGAAGATCGTGGTGCTCGAGTGGTTCAACCCGGGCTGCCCCTTCATCAAGATCGCGCACGAGAAGCGCCAGCTCTCGAAGCTCGCCGCGCAGTACGCGGCCAAGGGCGTGGTCTTCCTCGCGATCAACTCGGGCGCCCCCGGCAAGCAGGGGTACGCGCTCGAGGAGAACAAGACCGCGAAGAAGAGCTTCGCGATCGCGTACCCGATCCTCCGCGACGAGAGCGGCGAGGTCGGCAAGAAGTACGGCGCGAGCAACACCCCGCACCTGTTCGTGATCGGCAAGGACGGCGCGCTCGCGTACACGGGCGGCCTCGACGACACCCGCGGCGGCGAGGTCGACAAGGGCGACAAGGTCACGCCGTGGCTCGCCAACGCGCTCGACGCGACCCTCGCGGGCAAGAAGGCCGATCCCGCGCAGACCAAGCCGTGGGGCTGCCACGTGAAGTACGCCGAGTGAGGCGGACGCGCCCGCGACGCGGCGAGCGCGCGTCGTCCGTGCGCTCGCGCACGCGGCGCGAGCGCCAGAGACCATGGCGCGGCGCGCGGCGCCGTGGCAGCTTGCGCGGCTAAGATGGATAGCTGGTCGAGGAGCACGCTCGGTGGCCCGTCGGCGACCGCCGCCCTGATCGACGAAGCTCCGACGACCGAGCCCATCGAGGTGCGCCGCGGGCCGCTCGTCCCCGGCGCCCCCGCGGTCAGCGTCGTCATCCCCGCGTGGCAGTGCCCGTACCTCGACGAGGCGCTCGAGAGCGTGCGGGCGCAGACCTTCCGCGACTTCGAAATCGTCGTCGTCGACGACGGCTCCCCCACGCGGCTCGAGCCCCGCAGGACCGACGATCTCGTGCTCGTGCGCGCGCCGAACGGCGGCGCGGCGCGCGCGAGGAACCGGGGCATGCAGCTCGCTCGGGGGGAGCTGGTCGCGCTGCTCGACAGCGACGATCGCTGGCGTCCGGACAAGCTCGAGCGGCAGGTCGCGCTGCACCGCAGGTTCCCAGGCTGCGTGCTGAGCTGCACCGACTGCGCGACCTTCGACGAGCACGGCGCGGTGCCCTCGTCGCCGCCGCTGCGCGTCCGCGCGGACGCCGCCTCGGGCTTCATCGCGCTCGAGCGCGTGTTCTGGGAGAACCCGATCTGCTGCTCGACGACGATGATGCGGCGCGACGCCCTCGCCCGCACGAGGGGGATGGATCCACGCCGCCGCGTCGGTGAGGACTACGGCCTCTGGCTGCGGCTCGCGCTGCTCGGTCCGGTCGGCTACGTCGAGGGGCCGCTCACCGAGCGTCGCATGCACGCGGCGAGCATCATGCACCGCGCGAGGCACGACGGCAGCTGGATCCACGAGGAGCGCGCGGTGTACGAGGAGCTGCTGGAGACCCACCCGGCGCTGCGCACCTCGCCGGCGCTCCGGGCGGCGCTGGCGCGGCTCGACTACCAGGCAGGGGGGCACTTCCTCGCGACCGGCGAGTGGGCCGAGGCCCGGCGCGCGCTGCTCCGCTCGCTGCGCGTGCTGCCCCGTCGGCCTCGGACCTGGGTCGACGTCGCGCGCGCCGTGCTGCACATCGGCCCGCTCCGCCGACCGCGATGAAGGGCTGGCAAGCGCTGGTCGTCGCGTGGCTCGCGACCGTGCTCGTGCCCGATCTGTACGTGCGCGGTCGCGCGCTGAACGGCGTCCTCGAGCACGGCCGCTTCGCGACGGCGTTCTACGTCCTCGCGCTGGCCGCGTCGCTCTGGCTGTGGGTCTCGCTGGCGGCGGGCCTCGCGCGGGTGCGGGCGCGGGCGCCGCGCGCGGCCTGGCCGCTCATCGCGCTGAGCGCGCTGCTCCTCGCGACCTTCACGGTCGACGTGCTCGGCTATCGCGCCGCCTTCGGCCTCGATCCGCGGCCGATCGTGTGGGCGTACCTGATCGAGAACCCGCGCTACGCGGTCGCGCTCCTGATCGCGAGCAGCGATCGGTTCCTCCGCGTCGCCGTGCTCGGCACGCCGCTGCTCCTGTTCGCGACGCTCGCGTACGCGACGCGCGGGGCCACCTCGCCGCTCCCGCGTCGCCCGTCGCAGGTGGCGCTGGCCGGCTCGCTGCTGGTGCTCGCGTGCTACTGGGCGCCGGTCCGGCGGATGAAGGGGCAAGCGGCGCCGCCCGACGTGCGCGGCCTGCATACGTTCATCATGGGCACCGGGCGGTGGCTCGCCAGCGACCAGATGCCCACGCTGCCGGTCCCGCGCCGCGCGACGCTGGCCGCAGTGCACGCGAAGCGGCGTCCGGACGTCGTGCTCGTCATCCACGAGAGCCTGAGCAAGGAGCTCGTCGCGCCGTGGACCGCCGAGCGCACCGACGTGACGCCCAAGGTCGCCGCGCTCCTCGCCGAGCACGCCGCGCACGCCGTGTGGTTCGCGCACGCGACGACCGTCGCGCCGGTGACGAACGTCGCGCTGCCGGCGATCCTGACGGGGCTCTCGGCGGAGGCGCCCCGGCAGGACTACGCGCGCGCGCCGCTCCTGTGGGAGGACGCGCAGGCGCGCGGCTACCGCACCGCGCTCTTCTCGGCGGAGGACTACGACTTCAGCTTCTTCCGCGGCTTCTTCCTGAGCGACGGGCGGCTCGACGCGTACGCGACCGCGTCCGAGCTCGTCGGCGCGCCGCGCGTGAACGACCGCGGCGTCGAGGACGCGCTCGTCGTGGACCGCGCGGTCGCGTTCATCGAGCAGACGGCCGCCGACCAGCCGCTGTTCCTCGTCGTGCAGTTCAACGCGACCCACTGGCCGTGCTGGGCCCCCGCGCTGCGCGACCGCGCGGGCGACCAGAGCGACACCCCGAACGTCGAGCGCAGGCTGCGGTGCACGGAGGCCACCCGCTACGTCGACGCGCAGCAAGCTCGCCTATGGGAGGCGCTCGCGCGTCGCGGCCGGCTCGAGCAGACGCTGCTCCTCGGCACCAGCGATCACGGCGAGAGCTTCGACGCGGCGCGCCCGCTCCGGCCGGTCAGCTACTACGACACCGTGCTCAGCGTCCCGCTGTGGATCCACCTGCCGCAGGAGCTGGTCGCGGCCGAGCCCGCGCTCGCGGCGCAGCTCATGGCCAACCGCGACGCGACGGTGAGCAACCTCGATCTCTACGCCACGCTGCTCGACGTCTGGGGGCAGTGGCCCGCCGGGCCTTCGACGCGCCCGGCGCTGGCGGGCGTGAGCCTGCTGCGCGCGGTGCCGAAGGATCGCGTCTTGGTGAGCACGAGCTGCTCGTCGATCTACGAGGCCGCGTCCGACGGCTTCGCGCTGTACCGCGGCCGCTGGAAGTGGGTCTTCGACGATCTGGTGGGCGAGCGGCTCTTCGACACGACCGCCGATCCGGGCGAGGCGCGCGACCTGCTCGAGCGCGCGCCGCCCGAGGAGCGCGCGGCGTTCCTCGGCGAGATCCCGCGCCACGCGCGACCGCTGCAGATCCTGCGAGCGGTCGATCCGGCGCTGGCGGGGACGGCCCGCTGACGGCCAGCGGCCGACCCCTGCCCGGGCTCGCGACGCGGGCCGGCGTGAAGCGAGGTGCCTCGCGCGGCCCGAGCCCGAGCGTGCTCCTCAGTGCACCGTCAGCGTCGTCGAGGCGACCGCGCTCTGCTTCTCCGGCTGGTAGTAGAGGTGCGCCTCGCCGCCGCCGTCGGACGCGGTGACCGGCATCGTCGCGCGCAGGCGATAGGCGAGGTCGAGCGTCGCCGACGGCGCGAGCTTGGTCAGGTACAGCGTGAGCTGCTTGCCGGTCGGCTCCGCCTTCGAGAGCACGCCCGAGGCGAAGTACGGCTGCAGATCGTCCATCTCGACGGTGAAGCCGGGGGCGACGCCGAGCGTGACGAGCACCATGTTCTGCGTGCTCGCGGTGTTGTTCACCAGGTGCACGGTCTCCTTGACGGTGTCGTTCACCGCGAGGCTCGTCTTGTCGTACGAGACGCTGACCGAGAGCGGGCCGAGCGGCGGCGCGGGGACGTCGGCCCACGCGACGTTGTAGCCCGAGACCATGTGGTAGCTCGCCTTGCCGGTGCCGACGAAGGTGAGCGTGACCGCGTGCGAGCCGCCGCCGGACGCGAGGCCGAGCGCGCTCCCGAGGTCCACCGTGCTCATCACGTCCGCCTGATCGGCGCGCAGATCGAGCGTGCTGAACGCCTTGCCGTCGAGCGCGACCTCGAGCGAGCCGACCGCCGTCTCGGTCCCCTTGGTGGCCGCGAGCAGCAGCGCGCGGAGCGTCCAGATGGTCGCCTGCGTCGAGCCGAAGTTGCCGTTCGGATCGCGCGAGGCCGTCAGGTACTCGAGCGCCCCCTTCACCGCGCTGGGGTAGCCGCCGCGCGTGATGAGCGCGCTCGCGATCAGCGCGGTGCTGGAGACGTCCGCGTCGGCGCCGGCGCCGTAGAAGTTCGTCTGCGTGGCGCCCGCCGACCACGAGATCCCCTTGGTGCCGGTCGTCTGCGTCGCGTCGATGCGATCGAAGACGGTCTGCGTGATCGGCGCGTTGGGCGCCGCGAGCTGCAGCGCGTTCGCCAGGATCCCGAGCGTGTAGGCGTCCTGCGTGGCGACGGCGGCGTTGGCCTTCACGTACGCGAGCGCGCTGTCGATGGCCGGGCCGGTGTAGCCCGCCGCCTCGAGCGCCCAGAGCACGAACGCCGTGTTGCGGATCGTGCTCGTCTGGAAGCTGAAGAACTCCGAGGTGTCGCCGGTGAACGAGCCGTCGGGCTGCTGCTGGCTCACGAGCCAGGTGATGGTCCGCTGCAGCATCGCCGGGTCGACGGTGTGCACCTTCGCCATGTCGGCGAACTCCATCACGCCGAACGCGGTGACCGAGAGGAAGGGCTTCGGGTCCTGCGTGCCGAACCACGAGAAGCCGCCGCCGGGGTGCTCGAAGGTGAGCAGGCGCTGGTAGCCCGCCGAGATCAGCGAGTCGGCCTTGAGCTGCAGATCCGGCGTGATCTGGTGCGTCGAGGTCATGTAGTTCAGGACGAGGACGTTCGGCCACGTGGTCGAGGTCGTCTGCTCGAAGCAGCCGGTCGGCACGCGCAGCAGGCTGTCCATCCCCTGGACGGCCTGCGCGAGGTAGGCCGGGAAGACGTCGACGAAGAGGCGCGGCGAGCCCGCGATGGCGTTGGCGGGGAAGTCGAACGTCTGCGTGACGGCCCCTGCGCCGACCGAGCCCGACACGCTGGTCGGGATGGCCTTGCCGCCCGGATCGACGCGCACCGTGCGCGCGACGGCGTCGCTCAGCGCGCTGCCGATGGCCTTCACGGTGAGCGCGTGCACGCCGACCTTGTCGACGCGCACCGGGAACGAGACGCCGAGCACCTGCCCGGCGGCGAGCGGCACCGTCGTCGAGGTCGCGCCGAGCGGCGTGTACCAATCGCCGGCAGCGAGCGAGAGGGTCACCGTCTGCGGCACGGTCAGGTAGTTGTAGACCGTGATCGGGAACTGCACCGTGTCGCCGAGGGTGAGCGACGCGGGGAAGCTCACGTCGGTGAAGAAGTCCTGGAACACGGTGATGCCGTCGAGGCCGCCGCCGAGCTTGCCGTTCGCCGCGTTGGCGAGGCTCGAGACGCGCCAGCGCGTGATGCTGTCGGCCATGTCGACGTCGATCGAGGCGAGGCCGGTCGGGTCGGTGATGAGCGAAGGGTTCACGTAGAGCGTCTCGGGGAAGTACGAGCGCACGCGCGGCTGCGTCGCGCTGGTGCCGCCGCCGTCGCCCGGCGCCACGGGCGGGATGGCCGTGTCGGCGGCCGCGCCCGCGTCTGCCCCGCCTCCGCCGGCCGCGCCCGGCACGCCGCCCGGGCCCTCGGTGTCGGTGCCGCCGTACTGCATGATGTCGGCGACGCCGAGGTCCGCGAACGTGTAGCTGAAGGTCGCGTCGTCGCCGGTGCCGGCGCGCTCGTCGGGGCCGTCGCTCGTGAAGGTGATCACGTTCGACCAGGGCTGCCCCTGCACGTGGTAGCGATTGCCCCAGAAGTCGTACATCACGGTGCGCGCCGTCAGCAGGTCGACGAACGCCTGACCGAAGTACGTGCTCTTGGCGTCGCAGTAGTACTGCTGCGGCGTGCACCCGAGCGAGGCGAGCTCCGACCTCGTCGAGAGCGCGAGCAGCGTCATGCCCGCGCGGTTGGCGTCATGGATCGCCTGGAAATACGGCAGCATCAGCGCGTTCGCGCCGGTCACCACCAGCGGCCAGCTGCCGAGCGCGACCCCCGCGGCGACGCCGTCGCGCATCGCGGCGAGCATGCCGGCCGCCTTGCGCTGCGCCGCGCCGGCCGCCTTCGGATCGCTCCCCTGCGCGTCGGCGGCGACGCTCCCGAGATCGCCGAGCGGCGCGTCGATCTCGTACTGCGGCTGCGCGAACTGATCGTCGAGCTCGAAGTAGGTGCGCAGCAGCCCGGGCTGCGCGTCGACGAGCGCGAACACCGCCTCGTCGACGATCTGCACGCCGAGCGCGGCCACGGTGGGCGCGCCCTTCTCGTCGGTGACCTTGAACGACAGGTGCGCCTTGTCGCCGGGCGCGTACTGCGGCTTCGAGGTCGCGAGCGTCACGCTGAGCCCGCCCGACTTCTTGACGTAGATGGTGCGCCCGGTGCGCACGATGTTGCCGTCCGCGTCGACGACGTACGCCTCGATGCGGTTGGCGCCGTAGCGGGTCGCGTCGATGGTCGTCTTGAACTGCGCCGCGCCCTTGTCGGCGGTCAGCGTGCGCATGTCGACGGTCTGCCCCTCCTGGATCCAGTCGACGTAGACGCTGCCGGTGGTGAGCGTCGAGGCGACGTCGACGGTGACCGTGTCGCCGACGCCGTAGACCGCCCTGTCGGTGCGCAGCATCACGTGCGCGCTCCCCGACTGCGTGCCGAAGGTGAAGCTGCGCGTCGCGAGCTTCCCGCCGGTGGTGATCCCCGCGACGAACGTGCAGCCGGCGGCGCAGCTCTGCCCGGGGTTCCAGTGGAAGCTCGCCTGGCCGTAGGCGTCGGTGGTGGCGCTCAGCGCGGCGAGCCCCTTGTCGATCGAGAGCGTGACCGGCGCCGCGACGACGGGCGCGCCGGTCGGATCGGCGACGAAGAGATCGAGCTCGTTGTCGACGTCGGGGACGAGCGAGGTCGCCTCGGGCACGAGCGCGACGTCGAGGCCGCTCTGCGAGATCGTCACCAGCACGTCCTTGGTGACCTGCTGCCCCGCCGTGTCGGTGATCTTCACCGCGAGGTGCACGAGCGCGTTCCCGCGCTCCAGCGGCAGCCCGACCAGCGAGGTCGGCAGCTGCACGGCGAACGTCCACTTGCCGGTCGCGTCGGTCTTGCCCTGGACCTTCTGGAAGACCGTCTGGCCGACGTCGAGCGTCGAGGCCTCGACCGCCACGTCGGCCGTCGCGACCGGCTTGCCGAAGAAGTAGCCCGCGTCGACCGTCGCCTGCACCGTCTGGCCCGGTAGGTACCACCCCTTGTCGGTCGCGACGGTGGCCTGGAACTTCGGCAGCACGTAGTTGGAGACCTTCACGGTCTTCTGCGTGACCGCGCTGCCGACCGTCGTCTGGACCTTGAAATCCCCCTCGTTCAGCACCGAGCCGAGCTGGAAGTCCGTGGCGGCGATGCCGAACGCGTCGGTCTTGCCGTCGCGCTTGAGCAGCTTGTTCCCCTTGCCGTCGAAGACCTCGAAGAGCGCGGCCTGGTTGGCGATCGGCGTGCCGTCCTGCGCGTCGAGCGTGAGCGAGCGGATGTGGATCAGCTGCCCGGGCTGGTAGATCGGCTTGTCGGTCGTGAGCAGCATGCGCGGCCCGGGCTCGACGTAGGCGAGCGGGCTCGTCACGTTCGCCTGCGTCCCCTGCGCGGCGGCGCTCGCGACGAGCGACCAGCTCCCCGCGCTCGGGAGCGTGAGATCGAAGACCGCGTCGCCGCCGTCGCCGGTGGTCGCCGTCTGCGCCTTCGCGGCCGCGTCGCCGTTCTTCAGCAGCAGCTGCACCGCCTGCCCCGAGAGCGGCTGCCGCGTGAGCGCGTTCTCGGCCCGCACGCGCCAGCGGCCGGGCTTGTCCTTCACGACCGAGGCGGGCCCCTCGAGCCGCACCTCGTACGGCACCACCACGCGCAGCAGGCTCGCGGTCACCTGGAGCGAGTCGGCCTTGCCGTCGTCGATGCGCACGACGTAGCGCACGAGATCGGGCTGCGCGTGGACGTCGGCCGGGAGCGTGAGCTCCGCGTGCAGCGTCGCGTCGCCGGCGGCGAGGTCGTACTCGAGCGTCGCCGTCGAGGCGCTCTGCTGGCCGTCGACGCTGCGGATGGCGAGGTTCAGCGAGCCGCTGGCGGCGCTGCTCGCGCGCACCGGGATGGCGAGGCGCAGCGTGCGATCGCTCACCGTCGCCGAGAGCCCGGCGTCGTCGACGGTCAGCGCCTGCGCGCTCGTGTGGTCGGGGGTGCCATTGCCGAGCACGCCGCGGACCGGGGTCGCGTCGGAGGTGCATGCGCCAGCGCCGACCGCGGTGACGAGCCCGCAGAGGGCGACGAGGGGAGCGAGCGAGGAGAAGCGCGCAGTGCGGGCGCGAGCGAACATGGGGGAACCTCCGGTCGGAACCCACGGAGTGAGCAAGCCGGAGGCCATGGCGCGGAGGGGCGTTGGCGCGCCGGATCGACCGGGAATTCGTGCGCGGCGCGCGCCGCTCGCGGCCGTGCCGAGCCGGCGCAGAGGCACAACCCGGCGCACTCGCGCGCGGTGGCGTCGAGGTCTCGGGGGCGGCGGCTCGCGGCTGCGGCGCTCGCTCCGCCCTCCGGCAGCTCCCTCAGCGCGCGACCTCGACCCGCTCGACGTGCACCCCGGCGCGCGTCGAGACGCGCTCGCCGTAATAGTCCGCGCCGAGCTTCGGCAGTATCACCGTCGCGAGGACGGTGCGGTGGCAGCGCTCGGGCGCCTTGCACGCGCACGCGAGCACCACGCGCGGGCGCGCCAGCAGCCGCTCCCACTCCTCGCGATGCCCGCGGTAGCTCGCCCGCATCTCCTCGAGGTACGCGGGGACGTACACGCGCCACGCCTGCAGCTCGAGCTCGCGCGCCTCGGCGAGCGCCGCCTCACGCTCTGCCTCGCTCGCGCCGGCGACGAAGCCGCGCCGCTGCGCGAGCCGGGCGTCGAGCGCCGGGCGGAGGATGGCCCAGCTCGGCGCGAAGACCCCCGGCAGCCCGCGCTCGTCGGCCTCCTCGCGGGTGATGACCAGCAGGTCTCGATCGCGCGCGGCGCGCGAGCCGACGCGGCACGTGTAGACCTGGAGAGGCACGCTCCGTTCGACGGTAGCCACCCGAGCGGTCGCCGTCACGGACTCGCGGCGACGCGCGCGGGCGAGCGCGCTAGAACGACACGCCGACGCCCGCCGACACGCGCCGCTCGCCCACGAACGCCCACTCCGCGAACAGATCGAACCCGGCGCCCGGGCGCAGCGAGGCGCCGGTGGCGAGCTGGAAGTGATAGCGATCGCCGCCCGTCGCCGAGGCGCCGTCGACGTTCCAGAACACC
>CAIXWQ010000193.1 GCA_903923175.1 uncultured delta proteobacterium
CTCCGCCCGCGTCGCTCTACGGCGGCTGCTCCGCGCGGTTCCTGGGCGCCGCGTGAGGACGGTCGAGCGCGACGACCTCTTCGTTCGCGCCAGAGCGCGAACGCGAGCGCGACGCGACGCGATTCGCGCTGCGCGCCCGGCGCTCGCGCACGGATCGACGCGAGCGCGGGCGCGCCCCGGCCGCGGCGATCGCGCGCGGAGGCCGATTCGGCGCGAACGTTCCCGAATGATCCGAGCGGCCACGATCGTGCGTGGCTACCCTCTCGCAAGGGCGTGAACGGCATCGCTCCCGAAGCCCACCCGAGCGGTGGCAGCCAAGGAGCGAATGAAGCGCGAGCATGCTGCGGTGACGCAGGCCAGGATGCCGACGGGCATCGCCGGTCTCGACGAGATCATGGATGGAGGCCTCCCGCGTGGCGGCGTCACCGTGGTGCTCGGTGGGGCCGGCGCGGGCAAGACGATCTTCGGCATGCAGGTGCTGGCGACCGGGGCGCGTGATCACCACGAGCCGGGGATCCTCGTCGCGTTCGAGGAGAGCGCGGCGCGCATCCTGGCGAACACCGCGGGGCTCGCCTGGGGCGAGAGCGCGCTCGCGCAGCGCGGCGTTCACGTCCTCGACGCGCAGCTCTCGCAGGCCGTCGAGCGCGGCGGGGAATTCGACCTGGTCGGTCTGCTCGCGATCCTCACGGCGAAGGCGAAGCAGCTCGGCGCGCGGCGCGTCGTCTTCGACGGCCTCGACGTCCTGCTCGGCCTGCTCGGCGACGCGTCGCTCATCCGGCGCGAGGTGTTCTGCCTGCGCGACTGGGTCCACGAGAGCGGCCTGAGCGCGATCGTGACCGCGAAGGCGGACGCCGCCGAGGCGCGTCCCGCGGCCGACTACGACTTCCTGCAGTTCATGGCCGACTGCGTGGTGACGCTGCACCACCGGGTCGACCGGGGCACCGCGCTGCGCTTCGTACGCGTCGCGAAGTACCGTGGGGCCGCGCACTCCGCGAACGAGTTCCCGCTCACGATCACGCGCGCCGGCATCGAGATCGCGGCCAACACCGCGATCGAGCTCGGGTACGTCGCCTCGACGGAGCGAGTCTCCTCCGGGGTCGACCGCCTCGACTCGATGCTCTCCGGTGGGTACTACCGCGGCAGCTCGGTGCTGCTGACGGGCGCGTCGGGCACCGCGCGCACGAGCCTCGCCGCCGCGTTCGCCGAGTCCGCGGCGCGGCGCGGCGAGCGGACCGTCTACGTGAGCTTCGACGAGTCGCCCGACCAGATCGTGCGCAACGTCGCCTCGATCGGCATCCAGCTCGCCCCGCTGATCGCGGCCGGCACGCTGCGCGTCCACTCGCTGCGGGCGGGCACGGAGAGCCCCGAGGCCCACGTCGCGCGAATCCGCGCGCTGATGCGCGAGGCGCAGCCGCGCAACCTGGTCATCGACCCGCTCTCGGCGCTGGCCGAGCGCGGCTACGTCGCGGACACCGACGGCGCCGCGCTGCAGGTGCTCGATCTGGCGAAGCGCGCCGGGATCACCGTCGTGAGCACGGCGCTGCTCGGCAACTCGCAGCCGCTCACCGAGCAGACGCCGCTCAGCATCTCCACGATCGCCGACACCTGGATGCACGTGTCGTACGTGAACCAGGGCGGCGAGCGCAACCGGGCCATCACCATCATCAAGGCGCGCGGCACCGGACACTCCAACCAGGTGCGCGAGCTCGTCCTGACGAGCGGCGGGGTCACCCTCGCCGACGTCTACTCGGTGGGCGGCGAGGTGCTCATGGGGACCCTCCGCTGGGAGAAGGAGAACGACGCGCGGCGCGCGCGCCGCGGCGCAGAACGGCGCGATGCTCCGGGAGCAGAAGGCGGAGCTCGCGCTCGCCGAGACGAAGGCGCGCGCGGAGACGCTCGCGCGAGAGCAGGCCATCCAGGAGGCCGAGCTCGCGCAGCTGCGGGCCGACGCGGCGACGGACGTCGGTCATCGCGAGGGTGAGGCCGACGAGCTGCTGCATCGACGGCGCGCCGATCCGGCGACGCGCCCGTCCGAGCTCGACCTCGAAGCGGGCCGCAGGCCGTGACGCGCCAGCGAGACGCCGCCGCGCGCTTGCGAATCCGGCTCTACGTCGCGGGGCAGGCGCCGAACTCCGTCGCCGCGCTCGCCAACGTCCGCGCCGCCCTCGCGAACGTCCCCGCACACCGGGTGGACCTCGAGATCGTCGACGTCCTCAGCGAGCCCGAGCGCGGCCTCCGCGACGGCATCCTCATGACGCCGATGTTCCTCCGCCTCGCGCCGCTGCCGGAGCGGCGCATCCTCGGCAACCTGAGCGCGCACGCCTCCTTGCTGGGCGCCCTCGCGCTCGACGAGCTCGGCGATGACTGAGGTCGCCGAGCTTCGCCGGCAGAACGCGCTGCTCCGCGGACAGCTCGCGGACGCGCAGCAAGCGCTCAGCGCCGTCGTGCGCGGCGAGGTCGACGCCGTCGCGCTGGAGTCCGAGGCGACGCCCGTGCTGCTGCGCGCCGCCCAGGCCGACCTGCTGAGGAGCGAGGACGCGCTGCGCGCGAGCCGCGACATGCTCGAGGCCGCGCAGGCGACGGCGCACCTCGGGAGCTGGACGTCGGGGATCGGGCGCGGCTCGGAGCTCCGATGGTCGCGCGAGTGCTACCGGATCCTCGGCGCGCCGGACGACACGCCCATGACGCTCGAGTCGTTCCTCGCGCGGGTGCACCCGGGCGATCGGGAGCGCGTGCGTCGCGCGAGCCACGCCGCGACCGAGCAAGGTGCGCCGTACGATCTCGAGCACCGCGTGCTGCGCTCCGACGGCGGCGTGCGCTGGGTCCACGAGATCGCGGTCATGGAGCGCGACGCGGGCGGCCGCGCGCTGCGCATGACCGGCACGGTGCAGGACATCACCGACCGCCACCTCGCCGGCGAGGCCTTGCTCGCGAGCGAGGAGCGCTACCGGCGGATCGTCGAGAACACGTCCGAAGGGGTCTGGACCTACGACGCCGCGGGCATCACGACGTTCCTCAACGCCCGCATGGCGGAGATGCTCGGCTGCACGGTCGCGGCGGCGGTGGGCCAGTCGGTGCTCGGGCTCGTCGAGCCTTCGGATCGCGAGCCGTTCCGCAAGCTGCTGGAGCGTCGCCCGGACGACGGCGCAGGGCGAAGCGAGGCCCACATCCGCCGCGCCGACGGCACCGACCTCTGGATCTCGATCCAGTCGAACCCGCTGCGCGACGCCGACGGCGCCTTCGACGGCGTGCTCGCGCTGCTGACCGACGTCTCGCTGGAGCACCGCGGCAACGAGGCGCGCGCGAGGCTCGCCACCATCGTGGAGTCGTCGGAGGACGCCATCGTGAGCATGGGGCTCGACGGCACGATCGAGACCTGGAACCGGAGCGCGGAGCGGCTCCATCAGTACTCGGCCGGCGAGGCGGTGGGCACGTCGATCTTCGGGCAGATGCCGGCCGACGTCCTCGCGGACGAGCGCCGCATCCTCGAGCGCGTGGCGGGCGGCGAGGCGATCCGCCACCACGAGACCCGGCGGCTGCGCAAGGACGGCACGGAGATCGAGGTCGCCTTGACGATCTTCCCGATCCGCGACGCCGCCGGGAGCATCATCGGCGTCTCGAAGATCGCGCGCGATCTGACCGCGCGGCGGCAGGTCGAGGCGGCGCTGCGGCGCACCGAGGAGCAGTTCCGACACGCGCAGAAGATGGAGGCGGTCGGGCGCCTCGCGGGCGGCGTCGCGCACGACTTCAACAACCTGCTCTCGGTGATCCTGAGCTACTCGAGCCTCGCCGTGGACGCGCTCCGGCCGGGTGACCCGCTGCGCGACGACATCGAGGAGATCCGCAAGGCGGGCGAGCGCGCCACCGGCCTGACGCGCCAGCTGCTCGCCTTCAGCCGGCAGCAGATCCTCGAGCCTCGCGTGCTCGACCTCAATCGGATCGTGGCAGGCATGGAGGCGATGCTGCGACGCCTGCTCGGCGAGGACGTGCACGTCACGCTCTCGCCCGCCGCCGAGCTCGGTCAGGTGCTGGCCGATCCCGGGCAGATCGAGCAGGTCGTCATGAACTTCGCGGTGAACGCGCGCGACGCCATGCCCGAGGGCGGCGCCGTCACGATCGAGACGCAGAACGTCGAGCTCGACGAGACGTACGCCATGGCCCACGCGAACGTCACGCCCGGCAGCTACGTGATGCTCGCCGTCAGCGACACGGGGAGCGGCATGGACGGAGCGACGCTCTCGCGCGTCTTCGAGCCGTTCTTCACGACGAAGGAGCAGGGCAAGGGGACCGGCCTCGGCCTCGCCACCGTGTTCGGCATCGTCCAGCAGAGCGGCGGGCACGTCGGCGTGTACAGCGAGCCCGGGGGCGGCAGCACCTTCAAGGTCTACCTGCCGCGCATCCGCGGCGCGCCCCAGCCGTCGACCGCGACGGAGCCGGCGAGCATCCGGCAGGGCACGGAGACCATCCTGCTCGTCGAGGACGAGGATCAAGTGCGCGCCGTCGCGGGCGCCATCCTGCGGCGCCATGGCTATCACGTCCTCGAGGCGTCGAACGGCGCCGAGGCGCTCCTCGTGAGCAGGGACTTCGCGGCCGAGATCCACCTGCTGCTGACCGACGTCGTGATGCCACGGATGAGCGGCCGGCGCCTCGCCGAGCAGCTCACGCAGCAGCGCCCCGCGATGAGGGTGATCTTCGCGTCGGGCTACACCGACGACGCGATCATCCACCACGGCGTGCTGGAGGCGGGGGTCGCGTTCCTCCAGAAGCCGTTCACGCCGCGCGCGCTGCTGCGCAAGGTCCGCGAGCGGCTCGATGCGCCCGCGCCGCGCGGAGGCGAGTCCGGCTCGTGAGGCGCGCCGGCGGCTCGCGGCGCGCTCCGAGACGCATCGCGTCGTCATGGCGTGTCGAATTGCCGTCGACAAATCGTCCAACGCCGCGCTTGCGCGCGGGCGCAAAGCAGGCGCGAAACGGCGGTTCGAACCGCTGAAAAACGAGCACGGCCGGGCCTTTGCTCATCGCGCGCGCGACAGTCCCTCGAGGGAACCCCATGGCCCAGACCCGCGAACGTCCCAAGCCCGTGCTGCACCCCGACTTCTGCAAGGGGTGCGGTCGCTGCATCGAGTCCTGCCCGAAGCACTGCATCGAAGCCGGCACCGAGATCGACGGCGCGACGGGGCTCATCCCCGTCCAGCTCCGCCTCGACTCCTGCAACGGCTGCTCGCTGTGCCTCGAGGCGTGCCCCGAGCCCTACGGGCTCGATCATGAGTCGCCCGAGCCACGGTCGTCGGAGCCGCCACACATCCCCGGCACCGAGAACCTCGTCGCGATCGCCGCGAAGCGCCGCGTCGCGGAGACGATCCCCGACGTGCGCGTGCCGATGCCCGCGCTGCGCCCGCTGGTCGTGAAGGGGACGTACGCCTCGGCGATCGGCGCGCTGCTCGCGGGCTGCCGGCACTTCTTCGGCTACCCGATCACCCCGTCGACCGACGGCGCCGAGCTGATGGCGAAGCTGCTCCCCGAGCTCGAGGGGCACTTCGTGCAGGCCGTGAGCGAGGTCGCGACGATCAATCACATGTACGGCACCGGCGGCGCCGGGCTGCGCTGCATGACCTTCACCTCGTCGCCGGGCTTCAGCCTGATGCTCGAGGGGCTGAGCTACATGATCGGCGCCGAGATCCCGGGCGTGGTGGTCGACGTCATGCGCGCCGGCCCCGGCCTCGGCAACATCGGCCCCGAGCAGGGCGACATCAAGATCGCCTGTCGCGGCCCGGGGCACGGCACCACGCAGACGCTCGTCTACGCGCCGGCGACGCCGCAGGAGATGCTCGACCTGACGATGCTCGCCTTCGACAAGGCCTTCGAGTACCGCAATCCGGTCCTCGTGGCGTGCGACGGCTACCTCGGCCAGATCACCGGCCGGGTGGATCTCCCGAGCTACATGGTCAAGCCCGGCCTGCCCGATTGGGCCGTCTGGGGCGACGCCGCGCACCGGCCGAACCTCCACACGTCGATCCTCCTGAACGAGGCCGACCAGGAGGCGCACAACGTCAAGCTGCTCGCGAAGTACGCGCAGATGATCGACCGCGAGCAGCGCGCCGATCTCTACGAGACCGACGACGCCGACGTGCTGATCGTCGCCGCGAACACGCCGGCACGCACCGCCAAGGGCGCCGTGGCAGTGCTCCGCAAACAGGGAATCAAGGCGGGGCTCTTTCGGCCGATCACGCTCTGGCCGTTCCCGATCCGCGCGCTCGCGCCGGTGCTGCCGCGCATGAAGGCCGTCGTCGTCGTGGAGGCCTCGAACGGGCAGCTCGAGGACGAGCTCCGCCTCGCGCTCAGCCACGCCGACCTGCACGCGCCGCCGCCGATCACCAACGTGCGGCACTACGGCGGGATCATGCCGCAGATGAACGAGATCGTGGCGTGCGCGCGCGCGGCGCACGAGGCGACCCCGAGTCGAAGGACGCGCGAGACCGAGGCCGAAGCGGCCGCGAGGGTGCTGTCATGAGCGTGTTCTACGAGCGTTTCGACCGCCACGATCACGGCCAGGGGCTCAAGGCCCACGCCACGCACTACTGCCCCGGCTGCGGGCACGGCCTCGTGCACAAGTACCTCGGCGAGGCGATCCAGTCGCTCGGCCTGCAGGACCGCACGGTGCTCGTCTCGCCCGTCGGCTGCACGGTTTTCATGTACTACTACATGGACGTCGGCAACACGCAGGCCGCGCACGGCCGCGCGCCCGCGGTGGCGGTCGGGCACAAGCTCGCCAATCCGAACTCGATCGTCATCAGCTATCAGGGTGACGGCGATCTCGCCTCGATCGGCCTCGCGGAGATCTTCCACGCGGCGAACATGGGATTGCCGATCACGGTCATCTTCGTGAACAACGCCATCTACGGCATGACCGGCGGCCAGATGGCGCCGACCACGCCGATGGGGCTCAAGACGGCGACGAGCCCCGGCGGCCGCGGCCGCTACGACGGCTCGCCGATGCGCATGGCGGAGCTGATCGCGCAGCTCGACGCGCCGGTCTACGTCGAGCGCGTGGCGCTCTACGACGCCAAGCAGCGCGTGAAGGCGCACAAGGCGATCACCAAGGGGCTCAAGCTCCAGGAGGAGCGCCGCGGCTTTAGCTTCATCGAGGTGCTCGCCGAGTGCCCGACGCACCTGAAGCTGACGCCGGCGGCCGCCGAGCAGTGGGTGAAGGACAAGATGGTCCCGCTCTTCCCGCTCGGCGTGATCAAGGACATCTCGCCGGAGCCGTGGCCGGAGCAGCCCGAGCCGTGCTTCGACGCCGCGCGCGTGGCCGACGTCATCGGCGGCGCGACGGGCGAGGCGCAGAAGTTCGCGCGCGGCTTCGCGGAGACGGGCTTCGGCGCCGACGTCGCGATCAAGCTCGCCGGCGCGGGCGGCGACGGCGCGCAGACCACCGCGCTGCTGCTGGCGCGCGCGGCGATCCAGGAGGGCTTCGACGCGACCCACATCCCGAGCTACGGCCCGGAGTCGCGCGGCGGCACCTCGTACGCCGACGTGCACGTGGCCGCGAGCGAGGTCCTCTCGCCCGCCGCGCCGCACCCGCACGTGCTCGTCGCGTTCAACGCGCCGAGCCTCGCGAAGTTCGGGCCGACCGTCGTCCCGGGCGGCGTCGTCGTCTACGACAAGACGGTCATCGCCGAGCCACCGCCGCTGCCGCACGTGAAGGTCTTCGCGGTGCCGTTCGCGCAGATCGCCCAGGAGCTCGGGGCGATCGTGGTGAAGAACGTGGTCGCGCTCGGCGCGCTGCAGGCTGCGACCGGACTGCTCCCGAAGGAGAGCCTGCTCCAGGCGGTGCGCCAGGCGCTCGAGCACAAGCCGCAGTTCCTCGCGCTGAACGAGCAGGCCTTCGAGCGCGGCGTTCAGGCGGTCGAGGCGCTCAAGCGCGCCGAGATTCACTGAGCCGCGCGGCGAGCGAGGCGAGCGCGTCGAGCGCGTCGAGCGAGTCGAGATCGCGGTGGGTGTCCCGAACGGAGACGCTCGCCGCGTTCGCGTTTACAGCCATCGTGTGGGAAATTCAGGAATCCTCATGAAGCGCGCGTTCATCGTGAAGGGTCGACTGTCGGGGCCGCGGACGATCGAGCTCGCGGAGCCGGTCGACGGCGTCGAGGTCGAGGTCGAGGTCATCGTGCGCGAGGCGCAGCGGACCTTGCCTCCGCCCGATCCGACCGAGTCGCCGGTGGCGAAGTTCCGCCGCGACGAGGTCGACGCCGCGCTCGCCGGCAGGGCGCCGCGCGTCGAGGTCGTCTACGAGCAGAGCACGCGCTCCTCCGGCGAGGGGCGCGACGCCTCCGCCGAGACGGGGATGATCTTCGCGCGCCGCACCCTCTCGGAGCCGCCGAAGCGCGACGGCGAGGAAGAGGACACGAACCCGGATCTGTTGAAGTCGACGCCGCCGCGCGCGTGAGCGGTGGCGTCTGGCGGGCATCCGCGCCGGCGCTTGCGCGTGGGCGGGCTGACGCGGCGAACTCCGCCCTACTCAATCCCCTCCACCGTCGCCGCCTGCGTCGCTCCGATCAGGGCATACCGCCACGCCTTGCGCGCGTCGAGGCTCGCGCGGTCGGTCACGCCGAGGCAGAAGGCGCCGACGCCGAAGTCGTTCGGGAGGCAGATGCAGACGCTCCCCTCGGGGCAGTCTGCGCACGGCATCGTGCAGGCTTCGCGCGTGCACCCGGAGACGTCGCCCGCCACGTAGCAGGGGCAAGTGGAGGACTCCGTGACGTAGTCGCCGTTGCCGACGCGCCTGTGGTCGACGCCGCAGGCTTTGCCGTACTCGGGCGGAGCCACGGGGCGATTCAGGGTGCGCGAAGGTCGAGCGCGCCGAGGTAGTCGCGCTTGCCGAGCCCCACGCCGTTGTTGCGCAGGATCGCGTACGCCTGCGAGAGGTGGAAGAAGAAGTTCGGCACCGCGTGCTGGAGGAAGTAGTCGGCGCCGGTCATGACCTTCCCCTCCCAGCGAGGCTGAGTGACCACGCGCGTCGCGGCTCCGTCGAAGTCGCTCGCGGTGAACCCGTCCAGGTACGCGATGGTCGCGCGGACGCGGACGCTGAGGTCGGCGAGGGTCTCCTCGTCGTCCTCCTGCTTCGGGGCCTCCTTGCCCGTGAGCCGCGAGGCCGCGAGCTTCGCGACGTCGCAAGTGGCCTGCACCTGGCGCGCGAACGCGAACTGATCGGGCGCGAGCCGGAAGCCCATATAGAGGTCGGGGTCGAACTTCTTCGCCTTGGCGTGGTCGGCCGCGATCTCGAACCACTTGTCGAGCTGACCGAGCTGCTTCTTCATCTGCACGAAGGTCTCGAAGTACATGGCCGGAACCCTACGCGAGGCCCGCCGCGCGTGTAACCGGCCGGCGCGCGGTCGAGCGGTCGAGCGCGTCCGTGCAGGGCGCGAGCGCGAAGCGCGCGCCGGTGCTCACGGATGCCATGTGCGCAGCCGCGATGAATCGCCGTCCAGCCCGGAGCGCCTCGGTGAGCCTGGTGTCTGGGCGAAGCGCCGGTCGAACCGCCCCCCGGCACGACCCGCCTTCGCTACCCATGCGCGCATGCTTCGCCGTCTTCGCCTCCTCCAAGCGCCTCCCCGCGCCCGCGCGGGCGCCACGTGCTCGCTGGCCGCGCTCCTCGCCCTGCTCGCCGCCCGTGCACTCGAGCGCCGAGAGCGGGCTCTGCGTCGCGTCGCAGGGGGCGGCGGACGCAGGGGGTGCGCAGTGCCGGGGCCGCCCGCGGAGCCAGCGGGGCACGTCGGCGCCATCGCGGCCGTGATCGGGCTGCTCGGCGGCGTCCTGGCGCTCGCGCGCCGGCGACGGCGCTGAGGTTTCCGGAGGCTGCTAGGGCGACACCCAGACGCCGTTCGCGGAGGTGTTGTTGTTGCAGGACGAGCCGAGCGCCGTGGCGCATCCCGGTCCGAAGTAGACCGTGGTGCACAGCGCAGACCCGCTCGTGTGCGTCTCGCACCCCCCTTGGATGCCCATCACCACCTCCGAGCAGCGCTTGCCGGCGACCCACTCGTGCATCCCCGCCGGGCCGCCCCCCATGCACTGCGTGCCCGCCGAGGAGGCGATCTGCGACCACTGTCCGCCATACTCGAGACAGACGGTCTGGGCCCCTTTCTGGGGGGCGTCATGCTCGTGGAAGATGCACGCGCCCGCGAGCGCCGCGCACTCGGTGGGCATCGGCGCCGGCGTCGCGCCGACCGATCCGCAGTTGCTCGAGCCGCCGTCGACCGGGCCGCCCTCGGTCGGAAGGCCGGAGTCCAGCGCGGTGAGGCCGCACTTCGGACCGTAGGTCACGAGCGCGTCGGAGCAGACGGCCTGGTCGTCGCCGCTCAGCTTGGCGCCGAGGACGCAGCCGTTCTTCGCGCTCGGATCGCCGATCGATGGGCAGCAGGCGGCCAACGTCGCGCACGCGCCGGTGAGCGCGGGGCTCCCGTCGGTCGGCGCGCCGGCGGCGTCGGACGGATCCGCGGCCGTGCTGCTGCTGCTGCACCCGAGCGCGTACGCGGCCAGCGCCAGCACGCAGGCAGACGAAGTCGCCGAGAGAGAGGTGCGCCCGATCCGAAGTCGCATGCGTGTCGCTCCTGGTCCGCAAGCGGACCGGCCTTCGAGGCGAAGGCCCTCCTTGCGCGACGAACACGACGTTCGGTCGCGGGAGGGCCGGTGAGAACGCTCATGGCGTCTCGCCTCACGATGGACCCCGTGGGTCGCGAATCGATACGACGATGTTGCGCCAAAGGGGGGCGAATCCGCGCCAAGTCGCGCGCCGGGTAGACGCGGACCAGGTCTGGCGCTCATGCCGAGTTCTTTCCTCTCCAATTCGCGAGGTCACCCCGCTGCGCCGGGCGAGCGACGCCCGAGCGACGCGAACGCGCGCGAGGTTTCACGACCGCGCCAATCGGGTTCACCGATGCGCCAAGTGCTCGCGAAGGCCTCCCGCGTCGCGCGCGCACGGCTAGGGTCGCTCCGATGCGCCTGCACGTTCTCTTCGCCTTCGCCGCCGCCTCGACCTCGCTCGCTTCGCTCGGCTGCAGCAGCTCCAGCGCCGACGGAGCGACCACCGGCGGGAGCGGCCTTCCGCCCAACGTCTCCGCGGTCCGCTGCTACAACGCCGCCAAGAAGACCTGCGACATCAAGGGCGAGAGCACCGCCGCCGCCGTCGACGCGGCGAATGCCTCGTGCACCACCAACGGTGGAACGCCGGTTGCCGCCTGCCCCGCCAGCGGCCTGCAAGGGTGCTGTGTGATCGTCGGGCTCGGTAGCTGCACCTACGACGCGGCAGCCGTCGCCGGGCTCGAGAGCGCGTGTCCCCTCGGCGGCGCCGTTTGGACCGCGACCGCGCCCTGAGCCCGTGAGCACGACGACCTTGCGGCCTGCGAGGCTCCCCGCGCTACTCTGCGCGGGTGCTTCCCGCATCGAGCGTACGCGACTTCCTGAGCGCGCCCGAGGGGCGCTACTACTGCGGCCGACGGCACGCCGTGTTCGCGCACTCGCCGACGTTGATCGGCTTCGCTTCGTGGGGATATCCGGACGTCGACGACGTTCGCGAGCTGCTGAAGCTATGCGAAATCGGCGTCACGCCGGGCGCGGTGCCCCATCGGTTCATCGTCGACCTTCGTGCGCTCGAGCTCATCGATCCGCGCACGTTCGGGATGTTCGTCGACTTCACGCGGGGGCACCGCGAGGCGCTCGGCCGGAACGTGGTGCGGCAGGCGCAGCTCCGACCGGAGGGGCTCGTCGGCGCGATCATCTCGGGCTTCTCGCACGTGGCGCGACTGCCGTATCCAGAACGAGTCTTCGGCGACGTCGGCGACGCGCTCGCGTGGCTCGAGCTCGAGCACGATCTCGGGACCGGCGTGCTCGACGAGCTCACGCGCATCCGGGACGCCGCGAGCGGCACCGATGCCACGGTGCGCAGCCTTCGCGCGGAGCTCGATTCCTCGAGCGTTCGCCCGCTCGCGGAGATCGCGACGCGCCTCGGGCTCTCGCGTCGCACCTTGCAGCGCGCCCTGCGCGACGCGGGGACCACCTTTCGGCTCGAAGCGCGGAGCGCGTGGCTGCGGCGTTCGCAGAGCCTGCTGCGCGAGGGCGACCGCAACCTGAGCTGGGTGGCCGGCGAGCTCGGCTTCTCGTCGGTGCAGCACTTCTCGACGGCCTTCCGGCGCGCGATGGGCGAGACGCCCAGCGCGTGGCGGGCGCGACATCGCCCCTGAGCATCGCGCCGCGAAGCACCGAGTCACGATCCGAACGCCGAATCGGCACGTCGATTCGGCAGATCGACCCCGTTCGAGCTGCGAGACACGCAAGAGCCTGCCGCTCCGGGGGAATCTCCGGCGGCCGCTCGCGCGCGGGTCGTCCATGTCTCATTCCCCCCGAACAGGCACCATGAACCTTGCTTCGCGCTCGCCCTCGCCTCGCCTCGCGATCACCGCGATCACCGCGACCGCCCTCGTCCTTGCGGCCACCGCCGGCTGCTCGGTCCTCTCGAGCACCGCTCCGAACGGCGGGACCGTCGACGCTGGAGGCGACGCTTCCGCCGGCGACGATGCGTCGACCGACGGCAACGCGAGCGACGGCGCCGGCGACGCGACGGGCGAGACCGCGCTCGGCGACACCGCCACCAGCGACGGACCCACGAGCGGTGACGGCGCGCTCGAGGCGGCGGACGGCGGCGGAACCGACGCGGCCGACGCGGGGGACGTCTCACCACCCGCCGACGGCGGCACGACCGCGGACATCGCCGCGCTCGACGTGATCCTCGGCGTCTATCGGAAGGGCGGGACGGTCGACCTCGACGGCGACGGCTCGAAGGAGACGACCGTCGTGGTCAACGCCGACGGGTCGAAGGACATCACGACCGCAGGGAAGAAGGGGCTCCGCGAGAAGCTGCACTACGTCGACGCGCGCAACCTCACCGACGCGGTCGACGAAGACGGCGACGGCGTGTTCGACCGCACGGAGACCGTCTCGAGCGCGGGCAAGGTCGTCACGCGCGTGAGCGTCGAGGATCGAGACGCCGACGGCACGCCCGATCTCCGCGTGACCAGCACGATCACGCCGGGCGCCTCGGGCGGCGCGGTCACGAAGGGGACCGTCGAGGTATGGGGCTCGCCGCCGGACGGCAGCGCGGCGACGTGGCTCACCACCGGCACCGTGACCGACGGCCTCCCGCCGATGGCCGACTGCTATCACCCGCCGACGACCACGACGGGAGCCGCGGGAAACTGCTGGTTCGACGCCCTCGGCAGCTGGGCGACGGAGGGGGTGACCAACAGCGTCGCGCTGTACAACGACGCACGCGTCATCGTCTCCGGGCCGAACGCTTGCGGGCCCCTTCAGGTCGCCCAGCTCGACGCGGCGTATCGAGGCGCGGTGCACGACGTCCAGCGAATCGGGCAGATCAACACGACCCGCCTGAGCGCGATCTACCTGCACCTCTCGGAGGGCCCACTGCTGTACGGCTGCGCCACGCCTTCGTGCGCGCCGTCCGGCGTCGTCGCGATCACGGCGGGCCCCGAGGTGCCGACCTTCGACGACAACCTGCATGCGAGCTTCACGGCGGTCGCCCCGTACGTGTTCTCGGACGGCGAGTTCTTCACCGAGGAGATCGTGCTCCACGAGTGGATGCACCTCGGCAACGTCCACCACGAGAAGCTCGATCCGAATGGCAATCACGCGCGCGACTGGATCTACTCGTGCTCGCGCTTCGCGAACCAGTGGAAGGCGCCGCACGAGTACCTTGGCATCATCGACGACGCGAGCAGCTCGCGAGACGGCGCGCGCTGCGCCACGCTCGACCACAAGAAGCAATTCGGGCGCGGCAGGACCAACCGCGAGGAGGGCATCCCCTTCACCGAGACCTCGCCAGGCAGCACGATGTCGATGCTCTTCTGCGCCACCGACTGGCTCACGACGCCGGCGGGCGCGGCGACCTGCAGCGTCAACGGGACGCCGACGTACTGCGACCAGACGATCATCGCGCCCGCCGATCGGAACCCCGGCGAGCTCCGGAGCCACCTGTGCGCGGCGGCGTGCCCCTACGCGTATCCGTACGTCGCCGCGCCGTGCATCGCCGCGGCGACGGCGGTGACCCCCGAGCTCGGGCGCGTGCCCGGCTGCACGGCCATGCCGGGGGCGCCGTTCTGAGGTTCGTGTGCGCGAGGGCGCCGCGTCCGTATTCGCGCTTCCTGGCCCCCTCAGCCTCTCGCCGCGGCGATCGCCTTCCGAGGGCGCGACGGCGACGAAGAAGACACGACCCCGGATCTTCCGAAGTCGACGCCGCCGTGCGCGTGAGCGGCGGCGTCCGAG
>CAIXWQ010000194.1 GCA_903923175.1 uncultured delta proteobacterium
CTCGACATGTGCGGGCGCGGGCGTCTGCCAGCCAGGGACCAACACGACCTGCACGTTCGGCTGCTCGGGGACAGTCTGCGCAGCGGATCCGTGCGCGGGCGTCACGTGCAGTGCTCCGCAGGCTCCGACGTGCACGGATTCCAGCACGCGGAGGACGTACGCGAGCACGGGCACCTGTGCATCGGGGACGTGCAGCTACCTGCCGACGGACACTGCGTGCGCGGCGATCTCGACCTGCAGCGGGACGGCCTGCACCGCCGCGACCCAGATCGCCGCCGGTTTCGAGCACACGTGCGTCGCCAACACTGGCGGCAGCGTGAAGTGCTGGGGCAACAACCTCGGTGGGAACCTTGGCGACGGTACCCGGTTGGACCACCGAATGCCGACCGCCGTCGTCGGCCTGGCTGCGGTGTCGTCGATCGCGCTTGGCGGGGGCGGCACTGGCCTCGACAGCCACGGCTGCGCGGTGCTGACCGATGGCACGGTGAAATGCTGGGGAAACAACGCCCACGGCCAGATCGGAGACGGCACGACCACCGATCGACTGACCCCGGTCGTCGTACCAGGGCTCTCGGCGGTCGCACAAGTCGGAGCCGGCTGGATGTTCACCTGTGCGCGTCTTACCAGTGGCACGGTGTCCTGCTGGGGGAGCAACGCGGCAGGCAACGTCGGCGACGGCACCACGACCGATCGTTGGACGCCCAAGGCCATCGCCGGACTCTCAGGCGTGACGCAAATCGCGGTCGGCTATGGTCATGCGTGCGCCCTCCTGACCGGCGGCTCTGTCAAGTGCTGGGGATGGAACAATCAGGGCCAGATCGGCGATGGCACGATAGGCCCCAATCGCCCGACGCCTACTTCGCTTGTCGGACTTTCGAACGTCGCCTCGATCGCGGCTGGCTACAACCACACCTGTGCCCGCCTGACCGACGGCACGGCCAAGTGCTGGGGGTGGAATGGCCAGGGACAGCTGGGCGACGGCACGACGACGGACCACTATGCGCCGCAGCCGGTCCCGGGGCTCGCCAGCGTCGCGGAGTTGGCGCTCGGCGGCGACCACACGTGCGCGCGTCGGACCGACGGTACGGTGACGTGCTGGGGCCAGAACGACGCCGGGCAACTCGGAGACGGTACGACGACGTTTCACTACTCGCCGACCGTCGTGACGGGCCTCGCAGGCGTCTCCCAGATTGCGTGCGGCGGGTATCACACGTGCGCACTGCTCGGCGACGGGACGATTCGCTGTTTCGGGCTCAACGGCAACGGTCAGCTCGGCGACGCGACGCCCTTCAACCGCACGACGCCGACGCTCGTCGGCAGCACTCCGTCCTGCCTCGGAGGAGGCGATGGCCGCTTCAACTGCGGCCTAGCCGGCAACGAGGACTGCTGCGGGAGCCCCCTGGTCGCGGGCGGCACCTTCAGCCGAAGCTACGATGGCGTCACGACCGGCTACACCGACCCGCAGTACAAGGCGACGATCAGCGACTTCCGACTCGACAAATACGAGGTCACGGTCGGGCGCTACCGCCAGTTCGTGAACGCCGTCGTTGCTGGATGGACGCCGCCGGCCGGGGCAGGGAAGCACTTCCAACTAAACGGCGGAAGCGGGCTGCTGGCGGCCGGCGGGGGCTACGAATCCGGCTGGAACAGCGCGTGGAACACCACGGCGAATCTCCCGAAGGCCAAGGCGACGTGGGACGGGGTCGGCTACCTGAGCTGCAACGGGGCGGATCCGCCGAGCTGGACTGCGGCCGCCGGCGCCCGCGAGAAGCTGCCGATCAACTGCCTGAGCTGGTACCAGGCGCAGGCGTTCTGCATCTGGGACGGCGGCTTCATGCCGTCGGAGGCCGAGTGGAACTACGCAGCGGCGGGCGGCACCGAGCAGCGCGTCTACCCCTGGGGCTCGACGACGCCTGGCTCAAACGCGAGCCTCGCAGCGTACGGCTGCTTCTATGGCGGCACCGGTACCTGCAGCGGCGTCTCGAACATCGCTGCGGTCGGTCTCATCCCGGCAGGTGCCGGGAAGTGGGGGCAAAGGGACCTGGCGGGAAATGTTGCGGAGTGGCTTCTCGATTGGAACGCGACGCCGTACCCGGACACGACGTGCGTCAACTGCACCAATGCGACGGCAGCGACGTATCGGGTCTGGCGGGGCGGCGCGTACAACTCTCCGGCGACGACACTTACCGCGTCGGCACGAGCGACGATGGTCGGGACGCCGGCGGGGATTGGGGCCTGGCTCGGGGTGCGGTGTGCGAGGGGGTCCTGATGCGCTACGGCTGCCGCGTTCCGAGCTGTGCCGCGACGGGACGGCTTCTCGCCACTATCTGCGCTTGTCAACCGCCTACCAGTCAAGAACCGCGGACGCGATCGGCCTCGTGTGAGGTGTGAGGCCACGCCCGTCGCCTGACGCCTCGCAGTCGCCGTCGCGTCTCCCCGCCCGTCACGTGATCGCACTCCGAGATCTTGCGAGCGTCGCGCCCGCGAGCAACGCGCCGGTCTACGCGATCGCGACGAGGCGCTCGGCGACGACTCGAACGGCGTCGTGTC
>CAIXWQ010000195.1 GCA_903923175.1 uncultured delta proteobacterium
CCGCGGCGCCATGGCGCGCGCGAGCACGAACAGCGTGGTGCCGGCGTGTCGAGGCCACAGCTTCGCCGCGCCGGCCGTCGCGCCCGCGCGCTCGAACGCCGGGACGCCCGCGCCGCGGCCGCCGATCGCGACGACCGCGCCCGCCTCGATCAGCGCGGCTGCCAACACGGCCTCGCTCGCACGTCCGCGCGCGACCACGAGGTGCCCCTCCTTCGTGAGGCCGACGCCGATCCGCTCGCGCGCGTCGTCCGTCGTGAGCCCTTCGACCACCGCGCCCGCGCGCACGAGCAGCGGACCCTGCGCGAGGCTCGGCCCGTCGAGCGCGGCGCCTGTGAGCGCGAGCGACGGCGCGCCGCGCGCATCGATCACGAGCGTCGCGGCTGCGGGGCTCGCGGTGGCGGCGACCACGCCTTCGATGGAGACGCCGAGCGCGCGCCCCTCCGCGGCGACGCCGAGATCGATCGCCGCGATCGCGTGCCGCGCCGACTCACCTTGCAGCGTCGTCGCCGCCGCGCGCGCGTCGTCGGCGAGGGGCGTGCGCTCGTGCTCGCCGAGCCGCAGCGCGAAGCCGACGCGCTCGCGCTCGAAGAGCGTGAGATCGATCTCGCCGACGCGACCGCGAAAGACGGAGGGCGACCACGCGGGCGGCGGTTGCGCCCCTTCGTCGGGCGTCCACGCGACGCTCCCCGAGGGCTTCGCCGTGCGCAGCGGCGTCGGGTGCGAAACGTCGCGCACCATCGCGTAGAAGAAGTCCTTCGCGTTGGGCTCCACGAAGCGCTTGTAGATCCCGCCCATCTGCAGCGTGAGGACCTCGGTCTTGCCCTTGCGGTACTGCTCGTCCTCGAAGCTCATGAAGAGGAACCCGGTGTGGATCGGGTTCATGTCGAGGTGCAGCGCGTACTGGCACCCCGCGAGCTGCAGCCCCTTGGCGAGCGTGGCGTAGCCGACGTCGTTCCCCCAGCCGTACATCACGTGGCGCGCGTGCGTGAGGCACATGCCCGAGCGCTTGGTCAGATCGCTCCCCATCGTGCCGCCCCAACGCGGCCGCCCGCGCGGGTTGATCACGCCGTCGGCGAGCAGCGGATCGAGGTTCTGCCGGAACGAGAGGATGTCGGGCGCGATCTCCTTGCCGGGCCCCCAGGTGCCGAAGCCGAGGCGGCCGTCGTCCATCACCGTCACCACCGCGGCGTGCGGCACCGGCGGGATGAAGACGTGCTTCTTCATCATCACGCCGTAGAAGCCGTGCTCGCTGCGGAAGCCGCCGTTCCACGCGGCGACGACGCGCGTGGCGACCTCCTTCGTGCGCGGAAGCCGGCCGTCCTTCTTGACCTTGCCGCCGACGACGAAGCGCGGGTCCTCGACGCCGGGCTCGGCGTCGAAGTCGAGCTGGCGAGCGTCCATCACCACCAGCAGCACGCGCGACTTCGGCCGCGCGCGATCGGGGCGCACGAACGTGCGGTAGAACGCCGCGGGCGCGCCCGGCAGCTTGTGCATCCAGGCCGGCTCGAACGCCGTCCACTCCCCCTCGCCGGGCTCCGAAGCGTCGAGCGGCGGCGCGATCGGTGCGGGGGGCCAGCTGCCGCCCTCGTCGAGCGGGGCGAGCTCGAGCGGCGCGAGCGCGAAGGCGGCGGGCGTGGTCGACGGGCTCGCGCTGGGGCTCGGTGCGCGCGCCGACGTCGACCCGGCGGGAGCAGGCCCCGCGAGGTGCGGCGGGGCAGGGGCGCACGCGGCGCCGACGACCAGTACGCCGGCCCGAGCAGCGGCGCGCAGCGATGCGGTCGACCCCCTTGCCATCCCGTCGAGGAGTCTAGGACGAGCCAAGCGCTCCGCGAGCAGCGAAATCACGCGACGCGGCCGTTCGCGCTACTGCGCGTTCCACTCCTTCAGCAGCGGGCACCCCTCCACGCGCTCGCGCTGCAGCTCGGCCCCGAGCGTCGAGAACCGCTCCTTCGAGGTCGAGCGGATCAGCGTGTCGACGAGCTTGCGGCCGCGCTCGGTCCGCAGCTGCAGCGCCGCGAGCTCTGCGGAGCGCGTCGCGCAGATCGTCTGCAGATCGCCGCGGTAGGTCGAGCAGCCCGCGAGCGGAGCGCACGCAGAGAGCGCGAGGCAGAGCGCCAATACGCGCTTCGCGCCGGGCGTCATCGCGGCTGCGCTGCGGCGAGCATCTCGGCGAGCACGCGCGCGAACTCGTTGCAGTTCTTCTGGTTGCGACCCCAGTCGAAGCACTGCGTCGGCATCTGGCACTTGCTCTCGATGCGCAGGAGGTTCGGGCCGGTCGGCACGAGGCGGATCTGCTCACCCCACGACCACATCGACATCGCCGACGTCACTGCCCACTGGAAGCCGAGCGGACCGCCGGGGACGCGCCCGGAGCACGTCCAGCCGAGCCGGGCACACACCGCGGCGATCCAGTCGTCGTACAGCGCGAAGGGGATCGCGACGTCGAGCTCGTGGTGCGCGGGGAAGCCGAAAGCCACGGCGGCGTGCTCCCGAGCGGCGGCGGTGCCGACCGCGACTACGGCGAGACGTTGTAGATGAACACGAAGAACGCGAGGAGCGTCCCGAGGGCGATCAGGATGAGCTGAAGGACCGAGGGCTCGCTCGAGAACTCGTTCACGCCTGCGTTGTGCCGCTCGGGGATCGCCGTCTTCGCCATGGGAGCGCGGGATCTAGCATCGCCAGGCGCGCACGGCCAGTGGGGGGTATGCGGCGGCGCGCCGGACGGGGTACGGAAATCCGCGCATGCAGCTCCCTGCCCCCTTCGAGCCCGCGTTCCTGGCGGACATCCCCTACGAGCCGACGGTGCTCTTCCTCGACCGGATCGAGTCGATCGATCGCGAGGCGAGCCGGATCGTCTGCCGGATGCCGACCGACCAGCCGATGCCCTTCACCGACCACCAGCGCGCCCACCCGATCCGCCACCCGCGGCACGTCGGCGGCGCGGTGATGATCCAGGTGACCGCGAACCTCGGCTTCGTGCACGCCTACCACCTCGAGGGGCTGCGGCACTGCGACGGGTGGATCGGCTACGGCGCGATCATCGAGAAGGCGCGCTTCCGCAAGCTCGTGCAGCCCGGCGCGCCGATGTTCTGCAGCATCACGCAGAAGCGGGCCATCCGGCAGAAGGGGAAGCTCTTCTCGATCTACCGTTACGAGTTCGTGCACGAAGGGGAGATCGCCTACGAGAGCCAGCAGAGCGCGATGTGGATGAAGGTCGACGCGGGCTGAAGCGCGGTCCGCGGCGCGGGCACCGGCGCGTACGTGGACGATCAGGCTCCCTGGCGGTCGCGGCAGTGATCGAAGCTCGTGCCGTGATCGCCCGGCGGGGCTCGGTCGAAGCGCGCGCCCGCTGTCGCACAGCGCCCCACGCCGGTGCGTATCGAACCGGGAACGAACGGACTTTCGAGAGCCCGCGCGCCCCGTCATACTGGCGGATCTCCACTCGACTCTGAAGGGGCGGCGGAATGCGAAGGCGAGCTTCTGCGTCGAGGCTCGGGGTCGCGACGGTGCTGTGCGCCGTCGGCCTCGGCTGTTCATCCGACTTCCAGACCACGCGCGACGTCCCGCCCCGCGGCACGGTCGGCCGCTCGCTCTACTCGCTCGTGTGCGATCGCGTCGGCGCGCAGGCGCTCCGCGAGGACGTGACCGGCGCGTCGTTCCACGCGGTCTGCCACGCGGACGACAAGGGGCAGTACGCGTCGAACGTCGATGCGTCGCTCCTCGTGCCGCTCGATCCTGCGGCGCTCGACGTGAACGGCAAGCCGGTGTCGCTGCAGCTGCAGACCAAGAACCGCGCGTACCGCATCGCGCGGATCGAGGCGCTGGGGCGCCGGCGCGAGGATCTGATCAAGGCCTTCGACGCGATCCTGCCCGACGTGCAGATCGACGTGAAGCAGCTGAAGAACCCCGATCCGACGCACAGCTGCGATCCCGACGCCGAGCGCGCGCGGATGCTGACCGAGCTCGCCGCGACGCTGAGCCGCTTCATCGATCTCTACAACGACGACACCATCCCGCATTTCACGCGGGCGCTCGGCCACCTGATGAACGACGTGCACGCCGACGGCGAGGCGCAGGCGGCGCTCACGCGCGTCGGCTCGCGCGCCGGCTACCGACCGAGCCGCGTCGCCATGGGGCTCGCGCGCCCAGTGCTCGGCTACCCGCGCCTGCAGGATCTCGCGAACTCGCTGCTCGCGCTGATCGCCACCGACTCCGATCCGTTCAACCCCGCGGGCAAGCTCGATCCGAGCAAGCCGCTCGGCCTCGGCAACCGCAAGCCGATCCCCGGCGCCGCGAGCGCGAAGTTCCAGCAGCTGCTGCGGGTCGGCCACGAGGAGCTGCGCACCACCTCGAGCGATCCGCCGCTCGCGCCGCTGACCGTGGCGAGCGATCCGAAGCTCCCGACGACCGACGTGCTGTCGCGGCCGCGCTCGATGCTCGAGATCGGGCGCACGCTGCTCCTCGATCAGGACGACGCCTACGCGGCCTCGACGACCATCGCCCCCGGGTACGTGGTGCGCCGCGATCCGCGCGCGTTCGCCGGCGTGCCGCTCGTCGCGGGCAAGGTGCCGGCGCCGTTCGTCGACCTCACCGGCCCCTCGGGAAAGCCCGACGGCCTCCCCGACCTCGACGACTACGGCCGCTTCCTCACGAGCGACGGCGCCGCGCCGGCGACGCCGTTCTACGCGCTCGGCGAGCAGGACGGGAAGCGCGACGGCTTCGGTCGCGCGCTCGACGCCACCAGCGGCGTGCCGCTCTACACCTTCCTCGACGCGAACCGGACCTTCGGCGCCGCGCTCATCCGCGATCTCGAGCCGCTGTTCGATCCGGTCGCGGCCGACGCGCACGAGACGGTGATGGGCGTGCTCGGCGGCGCGCCGGTGCTCTTCGGCCACCGCGACGGCGCCGCCAGCACGCAGCGCAGCTACCCGCCCGATCCTTCGCTCGTCGAGGCCTTCCAGCTCGCGCACCCGGGGCAGACGCCGCCCGCGGGGCTCGGCAAGTCCAACGTCGTCCTCTCGTACGACGCGTTCCACCCCGAGGACTCGCCGCTCGTCGATCTCGTCTACGCACTCGGCCAGATCGCGACCGACCCCGCGGTCGACGACGCGCTCCAGCTGTTCCGCCAGATGGCGAAGGATCGGCCCAACGACCTCGCGCGCCTCATCGGCCTCGGGCTGCGCATGAAGGCGATCGCCGACAAGCACCCGGAGGCGAAGCTCCCCGACGCCTCGATGCTCTGGGACGACCTGCTCGTCACGATCGAGAAGATCGCCCACGAACCCGGCATCCTCGAGGATCTGATCAAGGCGTTCGGCAACGACTCGACCAAGCTCCTCGACGAGGTCTTCGTCGCGTACATCCACTACCGCGACGTCATCACGTACGACCCGAAGAACCTCAACGGCACCGCGTGGAACGCGACGACCGCGTCGGCCTCGCCGCTCGGCACGTCGGTCGACCGCAGCAAGCCCGACACCGGCGACAACCGCAGCGCGCTGCAGAAGTTCATGCAGCTGCTGCACGACGCCAACGGCCTCGGCGCGTGCACGAAGGACGGCGCGATCGCGCACGTGAACTGGAAGGGGCTCAAGCTCGACTACCCGACCGACCCGCTGCTGAAGGCGGCGTGCTTCACCTTCGGCTCGAGCGCCCCTTCGCGCCTGCCCACGTGCGGCGTGCTGCGCTTCGAGAACGTCGACGCGCTGCTCCTCGACGTCGCGCTCGACCGCGCGAAGTTCGACATCCGCGACGACTGCCTCTCCAAGATCGCCGCCTCGCCGCTCACCGGCATCGTCGGCGGCGTCGACGCGTTCCTCGAGGAGATCAGCGGCATCAACGGCCTCTCGACGCACCCGACGGTGAACGGCATCGCGCGCCTCGTGTACGTGAACACGCCGCACGACGGGCTGCCTGGCGACCCGACGCCGCAGATGGCGAAGACGGTGACGTTCCTCCAGGACATCATCGATCCCGTGCCGTCGATGGTCTGCGACCCCGCGCCGTTCACCGACAAGGACGGCAAGGTCATCCAGCTGCGCAAGTGCACGTCGTTCGCGGACACGCTCCGCGGGCGCGATCCGAGCTTCCTGTTCCCGGTCGAGCAGCTCAACTTCGTCAAGAACGTCCGGCCGCTCGCCGCCGCGTTCGCCGACCACAACCAGCCGCTCTACTTCGTCGATCTCTTCGACGCGCTCCACCGACACTGGGGCTCGGCCGCGCAGCCGAAGGACGTCTGCGACCCCTCGCTGCCGAAGACCGACGCGCGCTGGTGCGCGCAGGACGGCACCGTCTCCTACGAGCCGCTGCTCGTCGACATGCTGAGCACCGACCTCTTCGACGTGCTGTACGACGAGGTGAAGGTGCTGCAGTCGATGACCGTCAAGCACTGCGAGACGTTCGACCCGACCACGCACCTGTGCACCAAGACGAGCGATCGCGACGGCGTCAGCGTGCTCGCCGACGCGGTGCGCATCCTCGTCGACCCGGCGCGCACGCCGGGTCTGGTGGATCGGCAGGGGCGCAACTACGCCGTGCGCAACGACGGCACGCACACCGCGGCGCTCTCCCCGCTCTACCTGTTCGTCGACGCGCTCCACGGCATCGACCAGTCGTTCGCCGCGTGGACCGCGGCGCACCCCGCCGACGGCCAGCGGCTCGTCGGGTGGCGCTCGGCGCGCTCGCAGCTGGTCGACCAGTTCGTCGACGTGCAGGGCTCGGGCACCGCGTCGACGTTCAAGAACCAGGCGTTCGTGACCGTGCTCCCGCTGCTGATCGATCTCACGCGCGCGCAGATCTTCGCGCACTGCCCCGATCGCACGAAGAAGTGCACCTGGGCGAGCGATGACCTCGCGAAGAAGCTGAGCGACGCGGTCGCCGGGCCGACGTTCGCCTCCGCGATCGACCTGCTCGACGCCATCCGCAGCGATCCCGACGCGCGGCGAGAGATCCAGGCGCTGGTCGTCTACCTGCTCGACGCGGCCTCGGAGAACGACGCCGAGGCGAGCACGCTCGCGGCGCTCGCCGACGTCGTGCAGGTGCTCGACGACGACGTGAACCTCTCGCCGATCTACCGGATCGCGGCGACCGCGACGCAGTCGAACGTGGTCGACGACGCGGGGAACGTCGTGCGTCGCGGCCTGGTCGACGGCGGCGTCGAGGCGCTCGCGCGGATCTTCGCCGACGCGCGCGACGCGGCCGGCAACGAGCTGTGCGCCTCCGAAATCGACCCGAACCGGACGATCCAGCTCGTGCTCGAGAACCTGATCACGCCGCTCCCGACCGGCGAGACGCCGCTCGAGATCATCTCGTCGGTCGTCGCCGACGTGAACCGACAGGATCCGACGCAGGCAGGGCAGCTGGTGCCGCTGGACTACGCCAACATCGCCAAGGAGATCAGCGAATTCACGCTCGATCCCGCCTCGGGGCTCGAGCAGGTCTGGGTGGTGATCCGCCAGGCCACGCTGCCGCAGGAGTGAGCCGCGTGCGATCTCTCCAACGGCCCGGCAGGTCCGGGCGCGCTCTCGCTGCGTCGCTCTCGGTGAGCGCTGCTCTCGGCGTGCTGGCCCTGCTCGGCGGCGCGTCGGACGCGCACGCCGCCGGCATGTACTTCTCCGACCGCGGCGTGCGGCCGATGGGGCGCGGCGGCGCGTTCGTCGCGGGCGCCGACGATCTCGGGGCCATCTGGTACAACCCCGCCGGCGTGACGGAGGCCGGCTCGGCCGTGCTCGTCGACTTCGCCTGGCTGCGCTTCGAGCCGCAGTACACGCGCGAGATGCGCATCGTCGACGCCGACGGCACCGTGCGCACCGTGACCTCTCCAACGGTGAAGGGGAGCCCGCCGCTCATCCCGCTGCCGACGATCGCGATCTCGACCACGCTCGACGAGAGCAAGCGCTGGGTGCTCGTCGGCGGTGTGATCGCGCCGTACATCGCGCTCGCCGGCTACCAGGACGTCGTCCAGGGGCAGCCCTCGCCCGCGCGCTACACGCTCGGCTCGTTCAACGGCTCGGCGCTCGCGCTGCCGGGCGCGTGGCTCGGCTGGAAGGCCTCGGACGAGCTGCGGTTCGGCCTCGGCGTGATGGCGCTGGTCGGCTGGTTCCAGACGACGGTCACCTTCAGCGCGAGCCCGCAGGATCGGCTCCTCGGCGCGCCCGAGCAGCCGGAGTTCGACGCCCAGTCGCAGATGCGCGTCGGGCCGATGATGGCGCCGACGGCGATCGGCGGCGTCATCTGGCAGCCGCACCCGATGGTGCGCATCGGCGCGAGCGGCATGCTGCCGATGGTCGTGAGCTCCGACGCGACCATCAAGGTCCGGCTCGGCAGCTCCGTCGCGTTCGACGGCGCGCAGGTGCAGGGAGATCAGGCCCACGTGCGCTTCGTGCTCCCTGGCGTCGCGCGGCTCGGCGTCGAGCTGCGCCCGGAGAAGGGGCTCCGCCTCGAGGCCGCCTGGGTGCACGAGTTCTGGTCCGGGCACCAGTCGATCACCGCGACCCCGAAGGACATCTTCATCACCGGGATCACCGGGGGCCCGCCCTCGGTGCGGATGCCGGTCATCGACATCCCGCGCGATTTTCGCGACTCGAACTCCTTCCGGATCGGCATGGAGTACTCGTTCATGGCCGGCGGCTACCGGCTCGATCAGCGCGCGGGGATCTCGTACGAGACGAGCGCGGTGCCCAACGGGTACCTCTCTCTCAGCTCGCTCGACTTCGAGAAGGTCAACCTGATGATCGGCGGGAGCCTGCACCTGGCGAGGCACTGGCGCTTCGATCTCGTCTACGGCCACACGTTCACGAGCACGACCTACGTCGCGCCGCAGGACGCGCAGATCCCCCGCATCAACCCGCTCAAGGGGAACGCGCCGCTCGAAGCGGTGAACGGCGGCACCTACTCGGCCCACGCCGATCTCATCGGCCTCGGCACGAACTACACGTTCTGATGCCGCTTTGACGATCCGTCGTCGGTAGACTCCTCGCGCCGCCGCCGCCGATCGGTCGTCGCCGTCGACGCGGCGGCTTCCCACCCCGGCCCGGTTCGGCCAAGGGTTCACTTTCCCCTACAGGTCTGCCGTGCTGCTCGAGCTCTCCGATCCGGACAAGGACTTCGCTGGTCGCGGCGCCGAGGATCTCGACGCGGAGCACCGCTACGGCCGCGCGCCCGACGTCCGGGGGACGCTCGGCGACTCGCCGCTGCCGCACCTGCAGGTTCACTTCATCCGCCGCGCGCTGACCGGCACGCTCGTCCTGCGTGGCCCCGTGGGCGAGGACATCCGCCTCTACGTGCGGCGCGGCGCGCCGGCGAAGCTCGCGTCGGAGCTCACGTCGTCGCCGCTCGGCGAGATCCTCGTGCGCATGGGCGCGCTCACGTCCGACGAGCTCGACGACGCCGTCGCGCGCGCGCGCCTGGTGCGCGAGCCGGTCGGCGTGCACCTGGTGCGCGAGGGGTGGATCGAGCGGGCCGTGCTGCACGCGGCGCTTCGCAGGCAGATCTTCGAGCGGCTGGCCGCGGTGCAGGCGCTGCCGCCGGACGCCACGTTCGAGTTCTACGCGGACGAAGATCTCGCGACCGACTGGCGCGGCGAGGAGCCCGTCCCGTGCGATCCGCTGGCCGCGCTGCTCACCACGGTGCGCGCCTGGGGCGAGACCGAGCGCGTCGAGAAGTCGCTCTCGCGCCTGGCGGGGATCCCGCTGCGGCTGCACCGGAACTCGACCCCCGCGCGGTTCGGGCTCGTCGCCGCCGAGCGCCTGGTCGTCGACGCCATCGCGACGTTCCACCCGACGCTCGAGACGCTGCAGGGCCTGGGCCTGGACGCGAACGCGATCCGCTCGGCCGTGTACGCGCTCGCGATCGCGCGCCACCTCGCGTTCGACGCCGCGCCCGAGCCTCCGCTCTGCGTCACCGCCACGACCGGGGTCGTCGAGGAGCGCGTCGAGCGGCGCGCGCCCCGGCGCGATCCGAGGAGCGAGGACGAAGGCGACGAACGCGAGGCCGCGCCCGCCCCTGCGTCCGGCCCCGAATCCTCGCCCAGCGGTCGGCCGCGGGAGCTCCCCTCGCGGCCGCCGACGGCGACGCCGACGATCGTGCCGCGCAGCTTCGGCCCGATGAAGGCCGCCGAGCTCGCGCGCTCGCTGATCCCGCCCGCGCCGGTCGCGTCGGCGCGCGAGCACGACGGAGGCGCCGAGCCGGAGCCGTCGAGCGCGGTCGAGCGCTTCCTCGCCGCGGGCGATCGCCACTCGCGCGCCGAGCTCGCGCTCGCTCGCGGCGACTTCCAGACGGCGCGGCGCGAGGCGCAGGCGGCCGCCGAGGCCGACCCCAGCCGTGGCGAATTCCGCGCGCTCGCCACCTTCGCGCGTGCGCTCGGCGCGCCTGCCTACGAGCAGCTGCAGGCGCTCCAGGTGCTCGACCGCATCATGCTCGAAGCGCCGCCGTCGGCGCGCACCACGCGCTACCGCGCCCAGCTGCTCCACCTCCTCGGGCGCACCGCGGAAGCGAAGTACGACTACGAGACCGTGCTCGTGCTGGATCCGGCCGACGACGTCGCCGCGCAGGGGCTCGCCTCGATCTCGGCGGTCGACGCGCGCCGTGCCCGCGAAGCGCGCTGAGCGACGCGCGCGTCCGCGCGGCAGGCGGCCGCGAGGCACATGCTGCCATCGCTGCCGATGGTGACATTCCTGTCACGCGTCGCCGCGCGCAACGCCCCCGACCGCCACGCAGGGACGGTCGCGCTCGAGAAGATCGTCGCCCGCTGCGGCGGATCGCCTTGACGCGTCGCCGCATTCGCATACGAACGTCCCGACGCAGGCCCACCCGCGGTGCCGCTACGATTCGATACTTACGAGCGTCGCCGGCCCAGCCCCGGCCCGTCGCGCGAAGGAGCACCCGTGAACGAGGATCATCCGAACGTCGCCGCCGAGGCGGAGGTGCACAGGACGGGCGAGTACCCGGTGGCTTCGCTGCCGCCGCCGGCCAACGAGCCGTGGACCATCGACGACGCGAAGGAGCTGTACCTCATCGATCGATGGGGCGCGGGCTACTTCGACGTGAACGGCGACGGCAACATCACGGTCTCTCCCCTCCAGACGCGCGGGAAGTCCGTCGCGCTCGTCGACGTGGTCGACGCCGCGATGAAGGAGGAGGGGCTCAAGGCGCCGCTGATCATCCGCTTCCAGGACATGCTGCACCACCGCGTGCGCGTCCTGAACGAGGCGTTCAACCGTGCGATCCTGGAGAACAAGTACCGCGGCGTGTACCGCGGCGTGTTCCCGATCAAGGTCAACCAGCTGCGCGAAGTGGTCGAGGAGATCCTCGAGGCCGGCCGGCCGTTCCACTACGGCATCGAGGTCGGCAGCAAGCCCGAGATCTACGCGGGGCTCTCGGTCCACAGCGACAACGAGTCGCTGATCGTCTGCAACGGCTACAAGGACGACGCCTTCATCCGCACCGCGCTCCTCGGTCGCAAGCTCGGCAAGCGCGTGATCCTCATCGCGGAGAAGCTCTCCGAGGTGCGCGCCATCGTCCGCATCTCGAAGGAAGTGGGCGTGGAGCCCGAGATCGGCGTGCGCGTGCGCCTGGTGACCCGCGGCGTCGGCCGGTGGGCCGAGTCGGGCGGCGAGAACGCGAAGTTCGGCCTCTCGACGGGCGAGATCCTCGAGGCGGGGAACATCCTGAAGGAGGCGGGGATGCCCAACGCCTTCAAGCTCGTGCACTTCCACATCGGCTCGCAGCTCCCCGACATCCTCGTGATCAAGCGCGCGGTGCGCGAGGCGGCGCGCTACTACGCGAAGCTGCGCCGGCGCGGGCACCCGATCGAGTTCCTCGACGTCGGCGGCGGGCTCGCCATCGACTACGACGGCTCGCGGTCGACCTTCCACGGGTCGATGAACTACACGGTCGAGGAGTACGCGCGCGACATCGTCTGGAACATCGGCGACGTGTGCGACGAGGAGCGGGTGCCGCACCCGAACATCATCTCCGAGTCGGGGCGCGCCATCGTGGCGCACCACACCGTGCTGGTCGTCGAGGCCTTCGGCGCCATCAACAAAGAGCAGACGTCGGGCGTCGATCTCGACAGCGTGCACGCGAAGCTCGTGACCTCCATGCGCGAGGCGGGCGAGCACATCGACGACCGCTTGCTCGAGTCGTGGCACGACATCCTCCAGGTGAAGGAGGAGGCGCAGAAGATGTTCGAGCTCGGCCTCGTCGAGCTCGACGTGAAGGCCGCCGTCGAGAGCATCTTCTGGCAGACCGCGCAGAAGATCCGCACGAAGGTCGCGAGCCTCGAGCCCGACGAGGTGCCCGAGGAGCTGCGCGGCATCGACCGCCACTTCTCCTCGCAGCACATCTGCAACTTCAGCGTCTTCCAGTCGCTGCTCGATCACTGGGCGCTCGGCGCGGTCTTCCCGATCATGCCGATCCACCGGCTGAACGAGCGCCCGACGATGTCGTCGACGCTGGTCGACATCACGTGCGACTCCGACGGCAAGGTGTCGAAGTTCATCGACCGCAAGCACGAGACCGATCGGCTGCGCCTGCACGCGATCGAGTCGACCAACGGCAGCACGCCCGCGCCGTACTACCTGGGGATGTTCCTGACGGGCGCCTACCAGGACATCATGGGCGACATCCACAACCTCTTCGGCCGCGTCAACGAGGTCCACGTGTTCCTCGATGACGACGAGGAGTGCGGCTACTACCTCGAAGAGACCATCGCGGGGAACACCATCGCCGAGGTGCTCTCGCTCACGCAGTACGACACGCGCGAGCTCGTGGCGAAGCTCAAGGCGCAGGTCGACGCGGCGATCAAGCAGGATCGCCTCAAGCCGACCGAGGGGATGCGCCTGCTCGCGGAGTACGAGCGCGGCCTCAAGGATCAGACGTACCTGTCGCTCTGAGTCGACCCCGGTTGAAACCGGGGCCTAGAGCCGAAAGCCCCTTCGGGGGCTTGGAACTCATGCGCGTACCCCTTCGAATTCGCGGTCGCGGAGCCCCGGAGGGGCTTGCCACTCGAGGCCGGAACCTCCGCGCCGGCACGAGGCTGCGTGCGGGAAGGCGGCGGGCATGAGCTCTCGCCACGCCGGAGATCGTCCGGTGCCGCTCCTCGAGATCCGCGAAGTCCCAGGCAAAGGGCGTGGCGTCTTCGCGCTCGCGGCCATCCCGGAGGGGACGCTCATCGAGGAGTGCCCGGTGATCGTCGTCCCCGAGGAGGAGCTGCAGCTGCTCGGGGCGACGATCCTCTCGAACTACTTCTTCCGCTGGGGGCCTTGCGAGGACGAGGCCGCGATCGCGCTGGGCTACGGCTCGCTCTACAACCACGCCCGCGACCCCAACGCCGTCTACGTGCGCAAGTACGAAGCGCGCGTGCTCGCGTTCGTCTCGCTGCGCGAGATCGCGGCCTCCGAGGAGATCACGGTGAACTATCACGGCGGTTTCGGCGATCGCTCGCCGCCCTGGTTCGAGGTCCTCTGAGGGACCGCGACACGTACGCCCTGGTCAAACCTCGTCCCTCGCCAAAAAACCTTGAGAAGTGCGCGAATTATCGCGACGATCGGCCCGCGCTACGAGCCGGGTGCCGTTTCGGCCTCCGGCGCGGCGAGCGCTCGGGAGAGATCGCGATGAAGCTCGGTCGAATCGTGCTTGTGGCGCTGCTTGGCGGCGCCGTGACGGCAGTGGGCGCGACGGGTTGCTCGCTGATCGTCGACTTCGACGCGTCGAAGATCGACTCGGGCATCGGCACCACCGATGCGCCGGGAGACGACTCGGCCGACGTGGGCGCCGACACGGCCGACACGAGCCAGCCCGACACGAACCCGACGGAGACGGGCGACGACGCGAGCGACGCGGGCGACACGACGGTCGCCGACGCGAACGACGCGGGCGACACGACGGTCGCCGACGCGAACGACGCGGGCGACACGGCGGTCGCCGACGCGGCCGACACGGCGGTCGCCGACACGGCCGACACGGCGGTCGCCGACTCGGCCGACACGGCGGTCGCCGACACGAGCGACGCGGGGGACACCGCCGTCGCGCCGGTCTGCGGCAACGCGATCGTCGAGAGCGGTGAGGCCTGCGATCTCGGAAGCAGCAAGAACGGCGCGCTGACCTGCAACTACGGCTTGTCGAACTGCGCCGTGTGCTCGTCGACCTGCACGGCCGCGACGCCCGTCACCTCGTTCTGCTCCGACGGCAAGATCGACACGGCCCACGAGACCTGCGACGACAAGAACACCACCGCGGGCGACGGCTGCTCGGCCGCCTGCGCCGTCGAGACCGGCTGGAACTGCACGGGCGCCCCGAGCGCCTGCTCGCCGATCTGCGGTGACGGCCAGGTCAGGGGCTCCGAGACCTGCGACCTCGGCGCGAACAACGGCAAGCTGAACTGCGCGTACGGCGTGTCGACGACCTGCACCGTGTGCTCGGCGACCTGCACGGCGGCGACGCCGGTGCTCTCGTACTGCGGCGACGGCAAGATCGACGCGACGAACGGCGAGACCTGCGACGACGGGAACTCGTCGCCGAGCGACGGCTGCTCGGCGACCTGCAAGGTGGAGTCTGGCTTCCAGTGCGTGAGCGTGTCGCTGCCGAGCACGTGCGCTTCGACGGCGGGCGACGGCAACGTCCTGTTCGCGTCGCTCTACCACGGCAACTCGGTGACCTCGCCGGCCACGGAGACGGTCGCCGGCAAGTCGTACAAGTACTTCGGCGTGCAGGGCGGCGGCGCGATCTCTTCGACCGCGAGCTACGAGATCTACATGCTCGCCGGCCTCGGCGATCTGACGTCGGCCTCGGTGCGCGTGTGGAGCGTCACCGGCAGCGCGACCCTGCCGGCGGAGAGCCTCGTCGCGATGACCTGGGTCGACGTGGCCACGGTCGGCGGCACGAAGTACGCCGTCTGGAAGGGCGTCGTCGGGCCGCAGGCCGCGACGCAGACCGTCTACTACCGCGTGTACGCGGACGACGCCGCGAAGCGCGCCGTGCTCCAGAGCGCGATTCCCGCGAGCTCGACGGGTTGCGCGCTGCAGTCGACGCTCAGCCAGGTGGTCTGCGACACCGACAACTTCTCGACCGAGGACTGGCACTTCGACGTGCCGTGAGGCGATAGAGCGTCGCCGCAGACGACGAAGGGGGTCGACGTTCGCGTCGGCCCCCTCGTTCGTTTCGCGGTCCGGGGACTTCGTTCCCCGAATCGGTGCGCGTGCGCGAGCTACTCGCCCGGCGACTCGTGCGGAGCGGGGTGGCCGTGCGCGCCGCCGGCGCCCGGCTTGCGATCGCCGAAGACCATCGCGCGCACGCCCGTATGCTCCTCGCCGACGGTGAGCGCGAGGTAGAGGTGCACGAGCAGGAACGCGCACGCGCCGTACGCCACGACCGAGTGACCGACGGCGGCGGGCCAGAGGCCGTTCATGCCCCACACGGTCGGCGGCGCCATGTCGGGGTACAGCAGCGCGATGCCGGTGACGATCTGCAGCGGGAAGATCGCGAACACGCACGCGATGTAGGCGAGCTGCTGGATGGGGTTGAAGCGCGCCTCGACGCACGCCTCGTAGGGGTGGTGCGCCCCCTTGAAGATCCCCCAGATGTAATAGAGCACCTGCTTGAAGATGCGCTGGAAGAGCGGGCGCTTGGGGATGTACTGGCGCCAGTGGCCGGTGACGGCCATCGAGCCGAGGTAGAAGAGGTACACGCCGACCAGCGCCACGCCGAGCAGGTTGTGGATGGTCACGGCGAGCTTGAACCCGACGCCGCCCTGGCCGACGCCGGCGAAGTGCAGGCTGAAGCCGGTGACGATCAACGTGAGGAACAGGACCGCGTTGGCCCAGTGCCACAGACGGAGCCAGCGCGGGAACAGCAGGCGCTCCCCGGTCGAGTCGCTCATGAGTGCTTCTCCTCGTCGTGACCCGACGAGCCGCTGCGGCGACGCGCGAGCGCCGCGAGGATGCGTAGGAAGGAGTGCCCGAGGATGCCGGCGCCGGTGCTCCCCATGATGAGGATCGCGAAGAAGTCGAGCGTCTTGTTGCGCGTCGCGCCGATCACGTAGGAGTCGTTGATGATGAAGCCGTTGAGGAAGCCGAGCCCCGCTCGCTCCTTCGCGCGCATGCGGCTGTAGAGGCGCAGCAGCTGGGTCGGGTTCTGGTTGTGGCAGACCTCGCACTTCTTCACCGCCTGCGCCTTCGGCAGGATCAGGTGCGAGCTCTTCGAGTCGTAGCCCGTGTGGCAGTCGAGGCAGCGGACCTTGCTCCAGTGAAGGTCCCGATTCGGGAGCCACGCGTGCGCCTTGTCGAGGTTCGGCGGCTCCTTGTCGGCGAACTTGCGGAAGAGATCCGGCGAGCCGTGGCAGCGTAGGCAGACCTTGTTGTGCTCGAACACGCGGCTTCGCGTCGTCTCGAGCTGGAAGGTGTGCGCGTCGTGGCAGTGGATGCAGCGGAACTTGTCGTTCTTCTTCTCGTGAACGCTCTGCTGGAAGTCCGAGATGATGTCGGCGAACAGCACCCCATCCTTGCGTGTCTCGTTCACGTGGTGACAGTCGGGGCAGTACGCGCGGCGTGCGGGCGGGTGCGGATCCTGCGCGAACGACCGAGGATGGCAGTCGACGCAAATCATGCCGCGGTGCTCGCTGCGATCGAGCCCGTGCTCGTCGACGTAGACGCTCGCCTTCCTACCCAGCTTCGGATCCTTGCGCTCCTCCGCTTTGTCGCCGTGACATTTGTCGAGGCACGATTGGAGCGTGATCTTCGTGAACTCCAGCGGCGCGGTCGAGGTGCTCGGCGCGGCGTAGGCGCTCGCGTACACGCTCGCCGAGACGCTCGCGACGGCGGCCGAGGACACGCTCTTCGGCGCCGCCTGGGCGCTCGCCACGAAGGGCGCGACCGCGAGTAGGGGAATCAGGTATGCGAGCGATCGCGCGCGCGAGGTCGCCGTGCTGCGCGCCCCCCCAGGACGCGTGACGCTGGCCTGGCCGGACGATCGTGGCGACGGGCTCTGCGCGGACACCTTGGCTCCTGTCGTGGGTCTCGGGGGTATCGCTACCGGGTGCGCGCCAAGCGGTGTCTCGATCTCGCCGGGACGACGTGTTGCGCGACGCGACGGCGTCGATGCGCCGTCCCTCGATGCCCGGCCGATGCAGCGCGCGCGCCAGCTGCGACGCGAATCGTCAGGGGCGCCGGGAGCCGCTCGCGAGGCTGCAAGCCGTTCGTCGCGCGCGTGATCTTGCGCGGTCTCCTGGTTGGCCCGGATCCTGAACCTGTCTCGCGGCGATCCGTAGCTGCTTCTCAGTCGTGATCGTGATGCCCCGAGAGTCCAGCGCACCCGCGCCGCTCGAAGAGCTCCTGTGACCCTCCCAAGGAGGAGTCGTGAGCTTCCGTCGCTCGCCCAATCGTCGCTCGATTTCGTTCGCGCTCGCCGCCGCGGGGGTCGTCGCGGCGCCGTTCCTCGGCTGTGGGGCTCGCCCTGCGCCCACGCCCACGCCGCCGCCCGCCGACGAGACCATCTACTCGCCGCCCGGCGCGGTCGCTTCGTTCCTCGTCGAGTCCGGACCCGACAAGGAGCTCCGTCACTACGGTGAGGGGAAGTGGCGCTGGTCCGAGTACCGCGAGAGCGTCGGACACTCGAAGCACGTCGGACTCGAGAAGGTCGTCTGCAAGGACTGCCACAAACAGGGCTACGACAAGCCTGGAATGGGCCCGTGCGGTCGCAGCGGCTGCCACGAGACCGAGGCGAAGCGCACGCACGGCATCGTCGACTCCGAGGAGAAGACCGGCTGCGCGACGTGCCACTCCTTCCGGCCAGGGAAGCCTCTCCCCTTGTGCATGGATTGCCACAAGGAGGCGCAGAAACGGCGCCAGGGCGTGGAAGCTCTACCGTCGATCGTCGACGGTCACGCAAAGGCCGATTGCGGCAAGTGCCACAACCCGCACAAGGATCCGATCAGCTCGGCGGCCGACTGCGCGGGGTGCCACAAGGAGAAATCGCCCCTCCACACGGCACACGCGAAGAGCAAGGGTTGCCAGGACTGCCACACGAGCCACGCCCCCTCGTCCGCTGCGAAGGCAAAGTGCGTCGAGTGCCACAAGACGCCGGCGGGCCCGAAGCCCGCGGGGCACGAGTCCTGTCTCACCTGCCACAAGCCGCACGCCGAGAAGCTGCCGACCGGCGCCGTCTGCGCGGGCTGCCACGCCGACAAGAAGGCGCTCCGCGCCTCGACCGTGCCGAAGCACGCCGAGTGCGAGAGCTGCCACGTCGCGCACGAGCCGAAGAAGGTGAGCGACGGGACGAGCTGCCAGAAGTGCCACGCGAAGGTCGCGCTCGGTCACGCGAAGGCCTCCGCCGCCAACTCGCTGGCGGCGAGCGGCGGGCCGCCGTCGGTGAACGGTTGCACCGCGTGCCACCCTGCGCACCCGAAGGACGTCGAGCAGAAGGTCGTCGCCTGCACGACCTGTCACCAGGCCATCGCGAGGCTCGACAAAGGGGCCCACGCCGCCGAGCTCGCGTGCTCGGCGTGCCACTCGAACCACGACTTCAAGGCGCCGGCCAAGGCGAGCTACGCGACGCTCTGCACCAAGTGCCACGCGGCCGAGGCCAAGAAGACCTCGACCAACAAGGGGCACGCGCTCTGCGGCAACTGCCACACGTCGACGCACAAGGAGGGGGCCGCGCCCGCTTGCACGACGTGCCACGTCGCCGAGACGAACAGCGCGCCGAAGGGGCACTCGGCCTGCAGCACCTGCCACGAGACGCACGGCGGGACGCTCACCGCGAAGGCCGTCTGCTCCTCGTGCCATGCGGATCGCGTCAAGGGTCCGCACGAGACGGTGAAGGGTGGCTGCCAGACCTGCCACCGCCCGCACGGCCCGAAGGGGCCCGACAAGCCGCCGACGTGCGACACGTGCCACAAGAGCTCGGCGCTCGCCGGCGCGCACACCTCGAAGGGGCACGTCGACTGCCTCAAGTGCCACACCTCGCACGCGATGCCGAAGGCCGACCGCGCTTCGTGCACGCAGTCGGGGTGTCACGAGTCGCGCAAGGCGCACGAGCCCGGCGCGACGAAGTGCACCGGCTGCCACATGTTCAAGCAGCATTAGCGAGGGACCGCGCGCCCCGCGCCGATGGTGCGGGGCCGCGCTGCCGGCGTCGCCTGCGTCGTCGCAAGCGCGCGTCACCCGTGATCGTCGGCGTCACGCAGCGGCGGACGCCGAGCGTGATCGTGGACCTGACCGGCGTGGGCTACATGGACAGCTCCGGCGTCGCGACCCTGGTGGAAGGGCTGCAGTTCTGCCGGGGCTACGGCGGCGCCTTCCGGCTGGCCGGCCTCGGGGAGACGGTCCGTCAGGTGTTCCGGTTCGCCAAGCTGGACACGGTGTTCGAG
>CAIXWQ010000196.1 GCA_903923175.1 uncultured delta proteobacterium
CGGCCGTCGCCGCCGGGCGGGCCGCGGCGGAGGCGGGCGAGGAGGCCGCGCCGCTGGACGCCGACGCGTTCGACGCCGTCGCGGTGGGCTCGATCGGCTCCCGGCAAGCGACGAGCGCGAAGCAGACGACGAGCGACCCGGTGAGCGACGTGCGGCGCATCGGCGAACGCTAACACGCGCGCGCAGCGCCTTTGCGCACGGAGGGGCGTCGGCGGCGACGCGGAGCCGCGGGTCTTCGCGTCACGACGGGCGGTCGACGCCCGCGTCGGCCACTCCGATTCCGATCCGCGCCTACTCGCCGAGGCAGTACTCGTCATAGCGCCGCCAGGCGCCGAGATAGCAAGTCCAGACCTCCGCGAAGGCGCGACGGACCAGCGTGCCCGTCGAAGGATCGACCTCGCTGCAGGGGCCGAACGGGCAGGTGGCGGCACCCGAGCACGGTGCGCCGCTCCTCGGCGGCGCGGCGGGACACGAGCCCTTGGGGCCCGCGGGGAGCGGCGCCGCGGGAGCGCTCTCCCAGCGGCCGGCGAGACAGCGAGTCTCGTTCATGCCGGACTGGACCAAGGCGAGGCAGACCAGGCCCGGCTGATCGCAGGGCTCACCCGGCCACGGGCCGCGCCCTGCGCACGGATCGTCAGGCGCGGAGGCCACTGCGTCCGCGTCGGGCGAGGCGTCGACCGCGCGCGGCGGCGCGTCGCGCAGCTCCTCGAGCCGCTCTTCGCGCGGCGTCGGGCCGACGACGAGCCTCGCGCGTTCTCGGCAGCCGCCGAGCGCCGCGAGCGTCAGCAGCGCGGCGATCGCGGAGGGGCGCATCACGGACGAGGCTACACGCGCCGTGCGTCGGTGAGCGCGCTGCTGCGCGAGGCGAGGCGCGACCGCGGTGTGCGCCAGACCACGTGAGGCCCGTGGGTGAATGTGTAACCTGCCCCGCATGGACCTCGCCGCCATCCAGCTCAGGCCGATCGGAGCGGTCGTGTGCCCCGTGCAGAGGCCGACGGACGAGAACTGGGGGGCGGTCGTCTCGCGGATCGATCTCGCGCCGGAGTACGCCGGTGGTCTGGACGGCCTCGCCGACTTCTCGCACGTCCTCGTCGTCACGTTCCTGCACGGGGCCGAGTACCGCGCGGAGCGGCACCTGCGACGGCGCCCGCGCGGCCTCGCTTCGATGCCCGAGGTCGGGATCTTCGCGCAGCGGGCCAAGGACCGCCCGAACCCGATCGGGCTCACCGCCGTGGAGATCGTCGAGGTCGGCGCGACGCACCTCGAGGTCCGCGGGCTCGACGCGATCGACGGCACGCCCGTCCTCGACCTCAAGCCGTACTACGCGCAGTACGACCGCGTCGCCGAGCCGAGGATGCCAGAGTGGGTGAATCGGCTGATGGCCGGCTACTTCTGACGGCCGAGCCTGGCCCGCGGCCTCCGGTCGCGCCGGCCGCGGCTCGGGTTGCGGACGCTCCGGCGTGATGCGATCGAGGCGTCATGGCGCGCTCGATCACGACCTTCTTGATGTTCGACGGCGCGGCCGAGGAGGCCGTTCGTCTCTACGTGTCGCTCTTCGAGGGCGCGAGCATCCACGCGATCGAGCGCTGGGCCCCGGGCGAGCCGGGCCGCGAGGGGGCGGTGAAGCGCCTCTCGTTCGCGCTCGCCGGCCACGCGCTCATCGCGTTCGACTCGCCCACGAAGCACGCGTTCACGTTCACCCCCTCGACGTCGCTGTTCGTCGAGTGCGAGACGGAGCGAGAGGTCGACGCCGTCTACGCGAAGCTCGCCGAGGGCGGACAGGTGCTCATGCCGCTCGGCGGGTATGGCTTCAGCAAGAAGTTCGGCTGGGTGAACGACCGCTTCGGCGTCTCCTGGCAGCTCAATTGGAGCTGAGGCGACGGCGCGCGCGCGGGGCTCGTTCCCTGTGTCGGCCACGCGGGCTACGGCGGTTGCTGGCGACGCGAGGGCGGCGTACGGCGCTCGCAGGCTGCTGAAGCGCAGCCTGCGAGGACTGTGACCGTCGGCAGGTTGCGCAAGAAGCTCGAGCGATTGCGAGGTCGTGTGGCGGTCGATTGGCAAAGAACGGCCAGTTTCAGCAACCTGCTAGGAGCCGTGCGTGGCCCCCCTCTCCTGCTCGCTCTCGGATCGCTCGCGCTCGCGGGGTGTCGAGCGTGCACGACGACGGCGGGCGAGACGGTCTTCGAAAGGGTCGATGGGCCGGTGGCCGCGGAGATCGTGCGCGACGCGAGGCAGGGCCCCGGCGCGCTCTTCGCCAACGTCCACTTCGTGCTGCGCGTGCACGCGATCCCCGCGTTCGACGTCGAGCTGCCGGACTGCCTCACGAAGCGGTTCGCGCTGGCCGAGGACGCCGCGGGAACGGCGGTCGGCGTCCGGTGTGACATGGGGGGCGAGCGCTGGCAGCTCGTGCGCCTCGGCCGACGCACGCACGTCGTCGACTGCGCCGACACGCTGCCGTACTCGAAGAAGCCCGACTTCGCGCAGCTCCCGCCGCTGGTCGACGCCGCGCCGGCGATCCTCGCGTGCCACGACGCGGGCGCCTCGCTCGAGCGCGCGCCCCTCCCCGAGATCTACGCCGCGCTGATCGAGCAGCTACGCGACGCCGGCGGCGCGTCGGCCGTGCGCGGCTTCCTCGCGAAGACGAGCGACCGTGCCCTGCCGCTGCGCGTGGGGCGCGACGAGAGCGACCCTTGGCTCGGCGCGGTGGCGTCGCTGCCGGCCGAAGAGCGCGCCGCGATCGACGCCGACCTGTGCCCCGGGCTGCTCGATCCGACCAAGGCGACGGCGTACGTGCGCGCCGCGCGGCGATGCGCGCTGCTCGACGCGCCCGTCGCCGAGGCCGCGC
>CAIXWQ010000197.1 GCA_903923175.1 uncultured delta proteobacterium
CGGCGCGCCGACCGGGGCGACGAGCTCGGCATTCGCGATCGCGCTCCCGGCCACGCCGGCGAGCTGGCTCGAGGTGGGCTCGCTCGCCATCCCGGCCGACTTCACCCTCGAAGCGTGGATCTACCCGACCAACACCGGCGACCGGGTCGTGGTCTCGAAGGACAAGAGCGGCGATTCGACCAACCAGTTCCGCTTCGGCCTCACCGGGCAGAAGCTCTACTTCATCGAGTCGGACGCCTCGGGCAACGACGGCGGCCTCTGGAAATCCGGCGCCTACCAGCTCCTCTCTTCCTCGACCGTGCCCCTCTCGAGCTGGACGCACGTCGCCGTCACCAAGAGCGGCAAGGCCTTCGCGCTGCTCGTGAACGGCGTGGTGGTGAAGTCGTTCGCCGCGAGCGCCGCGATCGCGCACACGGGGACGCAATCGTTCCGCATCGGCGCCCGCGAGGCGGCAGACGCGCTCGCGGGTCGCATCGACGAGGTGCGCCTCTGGAACGTCGCCCGCACGCCGGAGCAGATCGCGTGCGACGAGGCGCGCCAGATCGGCGCTTCGCACCCGCAGCGCGCGAGCCTCGTCGGCGACTGGCCGATGGAAGAGGGGAGCGGCACCACCGTGGCGGACGCGCTCGGCCTGCACGTCGGCAACTTCGCCGGCGCTCCGAGCTGGTCCGCGCCGGGCGCGTTCTAGGGCACGCCCGCGCCACGCGCGCACCCCCGCGCGTACGCCCACGTCCACGCCGCGCTACGCTCCTGCGGGAGGCCCCCGCCCCGATGTTCCTGCCGATCGGCCACGACCAGACCGTCCGACGTTTCCCGTACGTGACGCTCGCGATCATGGCGATCTGCACCCTGCTGCAGATCCTCCGCACGGTCCTCGCGCCGAGCGAGGCCGAGCTCGCGGCGGCCAGCAAGCGCATCCTCGACGTCGAGAAGCAGATCATGGTGGCGCAGTGGTCGGGGCTCCCCCGCCACAAGATGCCCAGCGAGTACAACGAGGGGTACTCCGACGAGCCAGGCACGGCCCCCTCGGCGAACGAGCCGGGCGCGACGAGCCCGACGAGCCCGACGGCGCCCACCCCCATCCCCACGCCGGAGCCGGCGGCGGATCCGGGGCAGGTCGTGCGCGACTTCGAGGCCGGCAAGACCGGCGCACCGGACGATCCGCTGCGCGACGAGCTTCGCGCGGCCAAGGGCGCGCTCGTCGAGCTCCGGCAGCGCGATCTCGTCCAGCGGTTCGGCTACCGCGCGACCTCGCCCGCCTCGCCCAACGTGCTGATCGCGGCGTTCCTCCACGCCGGCTGGATCCACCTGATCGGCAACATGCTGTTCCTGTGGCTCTGCGGCATGAACATGGAGGATCGCTGGGGCCACGCGGTGTTCGGGGGGTTCTACGCGCTCGCCGCGATCCTCTCCTCGCTCGCCTACGCGCTCGTGCACCGAGGCTCCGCGGCCCCGCTCGTCGGTGCGTCCGGGGCGATCGCCGGCGCGATGGGCGCGTTCCTCGCCGACTACCACCAGGCGCGCCTCAAGGTCCTCTACTGGGTCTGGTGGCGCATGAGCTTCAAGCCGGGCGTCTTCTTCGTACGCGCGCTGTTCGCGCTGCCGATCTGGTTCCTCGGCGAGCTGCTCGACGCCTGGATCGAGTCCGACAGCAGGGTCGGCGGCGGCACGGCCTACTCGGCCCACGTCGGCGGCTTCGTGTTCGGCTTCGGGGCGGCGCTGGCGATGCGGCTCTCGGGCGCCGACGATCGCCTCGCGCGGAAGGACGACGACGACGACGACGGCCCATCGGAGGGCGAGGCCGAGGATGCGGAGCTGGCGCGCGCGCGCGCCACGGCTCAGCAAGATCCTTCGGCGGCCATCGCGGGGCTGCGCACGATGCTGGTGAAGCACCCCGACCGCATCCGCGCGCGCGGCCTGCTGCTCAAGCTCGCGCTGGCGCGCGGCGACGCGTCGGCGCTCGCGACCTCCGCCTCGGCGGTGCTCGCGCACCTCGGCGAGAACGCCGAGTGGCCCGAGGTCGTGCGCGCGTTCCGAGAGATCGAGGAGAAGGCGCCCCGCACCGCGCTCACCGATCGCGCGCTCGCGATGGCGACGCGCGCCGGCGTCTGCCTCGGCGACGCCGACACGGCGCTGCGGGCGGCGCGCCGCCTCGTGGACGCGTTCCCGACCAGCCCGCTGCTCCACGGAACGCTGTGGGACGTCGGCGCCCTCCAGGCGGCGGCGGGCGCTTCGGTGCTCTCCGCCGAGACGCTCCGTCGCCTGCACGCCGCGGCGCCGGCCGCGCCGGCCGCGACGTCCGCACCGGCCGCGCCGTCCGCGCCCGCGTGACGTGCGATGATGTGCCGACGTGGCGAAGGCGTGCCCCTCTTGCGGCTTCCTGAACGAGCACGACCTCGGGCCGTGCCTGCTCTGTCGACGTGACCTCGCGGCGCCGGCGCAGCACCGCGTGTTCGGCGGCGCGTTCCGCGAGGCGCAACCGGAGCTCGCCGCAGAGGCCTCGGCGCTCGGTCCCGCGTTCGAAATCGCCACCGGCGCGCCGGTCGGCGGCGGCGCGCCCGCCGAACCGTCGCTCCTCGCGCACGAGGCGCTCCTCGACGCCCCCGAGGCCGCCACGTCGGAGGAGCCCGTCACGCGCCCCGCCCCGCGCCTCGAGCTCGACGCGCCGCCGCAGCACCCTCCGGCGAGGAAGGACGCGGCCGCAGCGCCGACGCCCGCGCCCGCGCCCGCGCCAGCAAGGCAAGCGTCGCAGCCGCCGCACGCGCACGCCGACTTCGATCCGACGCGCGACGCCTCGATGGCCGCCGCGGCCCTCACCGCCGCCGGCTACGCCGTCGACTACACCCCGGCGACGCTCCCGCTCGTCGACGCGTACCTCGCGAAGGCGGCCGCCAGGCCGCTCGATCCGGACGGCGTCGAGGGCCGCTTCCTGGTGCACCAGATCGGCGCCTACCTCGGCGAGGTCGTGGTGCGCGCGCACGGCGGGGTCTGGAGCGTGGATCCGCGCGCCCCGGAGGCGACCTGCGTGTCGCTGCGCGACGGCTCGCGCTTCTCGCCGTTCGTGTGGCTGCAGCGGAGGCTCGCCGAGCCCGGCTCGCAGCCGCTCGCAGCGAAGTACGCGCGTGTGTTCCCCGGACAGGCGCCGCCGCCCGCGCGCGCCGGGCTGCGCGCC